>NZ_JABFNH010000024.1:64592-93241 GCF_017168435.1 Micrococcus sp. KRD070 | reverse complement strand
CTACCGCATCCTGCGCTCCGTCCCGGCCTACGCCGAGGCCCAGGCCCTCGTGGACCAGCTCTCCGACGCCGGGTTCCCCGTGGAGCGCGTGCGCATCGTGGGCACCGGGCTGCGCTCCGTGGAGCAGGTCCTGGGCCGGATGACCACCGGCAAGGCCGCCGTCCGCGGCGGGCTGCAGGGCCTGTGGTTCGGCCTCCTGCTCGGCCTGCTCTTCTCGATCTTCGCCCCCGGCTTCGGGTTCCTCTGGATCCTGCTGATCTCCCTGGGCCTGGGCGCCCTGTGGGGGGCCGTCTTCGGGGCGATCGGCCACGCGGCCACCGGCGGCAGGCGCGACTTCACGTCCCTGCAGACCATGGAGGCCGAGTCGTACGACGTGCTGGTCGAGGCCTCCCACCTGGACCAGGCCGGTCAGCTCCTCGGCGCGGACCCCGGCACCGCGGCCACGCCGCGCGCCTGAGCCCCGGCCCGCCCCGTCGTCGTCGCTCTGGTAAGGTGGACCGGTCTGGCAGGCGCTGCGCCCCGGACGCATCCCCCTCGAACGGTCCACGGGACACCCGCGTGCCCGGTCGAGGGACGCGCAGCGCATCAGTGGATGACGGGCGGCGGCACGCCCCTCAGCTCTCCTCAGGATCGCGGGGAGGCCAGGTTCGAGTCCCCTTGACCCGTGTGCCCCGGCGCGCGGACGAGACCTCGAGACAAACCCGAACCGTGCCGCACGTCAAGGAAAGGCAGGTCCACCATGAGTGGCAACCTTCGCACCCGCCGCACCGTGCGGCACTCCCGCGCCCTGGGCATCGCGCTGACCCCCAAGGCCGAGAAGTACATGGAGCGTCGTCCGTACGGCCCCGGCCAGCACGGCCGTGCCCGCCGCAAGCAGGACTCGGACTACGCGGTGCGCCTCAAGGAGAAGCAGCGTCTGCGCGCCCAGTACAACATCCGCGAGGCCCAGATGCGCCGCTACTTCGAGGAGGCCAAGCGCACCGCCGGCCTGACCGGTGAGAACCTGGTCGAGCTCCTCGAGCAGCGCCTCGACGCCCTCGTGCTGCGTGCCGGCTTCGCCCGCACCATCCAGCAGGCCCGTCAGCTCGTCGTGCACCGCCACATCCTGGTGGACGGCAAGCGCGTGGACGTCCCCTCGTTCCGCGTGAAGGAGGGCCAGATGATCCACGTGCACGAGCGCTCGGAGAAGATGGTCCCCTTCCAGCTGGCCGCCGCCGGCGCCCACCAGCAGGTCCTGCCCGCCACCCCGGGCTACCTGACCGTGGAGATCGACAAGCTGCGCGCCACCCTCACCCGTCGCCCGAAGCGCTCCGAGGTCCCCGTGACCTGCGAGGAGCAGCTCGTGGTCGAGTACTACGCGCGCTGATCCGCCGCGGCCGGGTCCGTCCCGGACGACGGCGCCCCGCGCGTCCCGCAGGCCCGGTCACCTCTCGGAGGTGACCGGGCCTGCGGCGTCCCCCGGGCCCGCCGCCGGGGATCGGCGCCGCGCCCGGTAAGGTGGGGCCGGAATCCCTGCCGTCCGAAGGAGGCCCCCGCCATGCTCCGCTCGCTGCTGCTCGTCGGCGCCGGCGCCGCATCCGGCTGGTTCGCACACCGCGCCCTCGGCGACCGTGCCCACCCGGCCACCGACGCGACCGACGCGCCGACGTCTGACCCTGGCTCCGCGGGGGGGCGCGCGGGGTTCTCCGCCCGCCTGGACCCGGAGCGTCTGGCCCGCCAGGCCGGTGAGGCCGCCGCCGACGCCGCGGCGGCCGCCCTGCAGGACGGTGCCCGGCGCCTGGCCGAGCGCGTCCGCGCCGAGGCCCCCTGGGCCGCGCCCTACCTGCCCCACACGGGGCCGATCATCTCCGGGGAGACCGTGGAGCCGCCGTCGCACGGCGCCGCCCGCCCCCAGACCACCACCACGCAGAAGGACACCCCCGCATGAAGTCCCAGGAGATCGCCCGCCGCTGGACCGCCTTCTTTGAGTCCAGGGGGCACCGCGTGGTGCCGTCGGCGTCGCTCGTCTCGCCGGATCCGTCGCTGCTGTTCACGGTGGCCGGCATGGTCCCGTTCATCCCGTACTTCCTGGGGGAGCAGACCCCGCCGAGCCCGCGCGTCGTCTCGGTGCAGAAGTGCATCCGCACCGCGGACATCGAGGAGGTCGGCAAGACCGTCCGCCACGGCACCTTCTTCCAGATGTGCGGCAACTTCTCCTTCGGCGACTACTTCAAGGAGACGGCCATCCCGATGGCCTGGGAGCTGCTGACGTCCTCGGTCGAGGACGGCGGCTTCGGCCTGGACCCCGAGCGCCTCTGGGTCACCGTGTACCGCGAGGACGACGAGGCCGAGCGCATCTGGCGCGAGGACGTGGGCGTCCGTCCCGAGCGCATCCAGCGCATGGGCAAGGACGACAACTACTGGAACACCGGCCAGCCCGGCCCGGGCGGCCCCTGCTCGGAGATCTTCTACGACCGCGGCCCCGCGTACGGCGTCGACGGCGGCCCGGCCGCGGACGACACCCGCTACATCGAGATCTGGAACCTCGTGTTCATGCAGTACCGCCTCTCCGCGGTGCGCTCGAAGGACGACTTCGACATCGCCGGCGAGCTCGAGCACAAGAACATCGACACCGGTCTCGGCCTCGAGCGGCTCGCCATGATCCTCCAGGGTGTGGAGAACATGTACGAGACGGACCAGGTCCGCCCCGTGCTCGACCGCGCCGCGCAGCTGGCCGGCCGCTCCTACACCTCCACCGAGGACCCGGCCGACCCGCACTACGACGACGACGTCCGCCTGCGCATGGTGGCCGACCACGTGCGCTCGGCCCTGATGCTGATCAGCGACGGCGTGCGCCCCGGCAACGAGGGCCGCGGCTACGTGCTGCGCCGCCTCATCCGCCGCGTCGTCCGCGCCCTGCGCCTGATGGGCGTCACCGAGCCCGTTTTCCCTGAGCTGCTGCCGGTCTCCCGGGACGCGATGAAGGGCACCTACCCGGTGGTCGCGGACGAGTTCGAGCGCATCTCCCGGATCGCCTACGCCGAGGAGAAGGCGTTCCTGCGGACCATCGCCGCGGGCACGGCCCGCCTCGACGCCGCGGTGGGCCAGGCCCGCTCGGCGGGCGGCGGCATCGCGGGCCCGGACGCGTTCGAGCTGCACGACACCTACGGCTTCCCGATCGAGCTGACGCTGGAGATCGCGGAGGAGGCCGGCGTCGCCGTGGACGAGGCCGGGTTCCGCGCCCTCATGGCCGAGCAGCGCGACCGCGCCCGCGCGGACGCCAAGGCCAAGAAGGCCGGCCACACGGACACCGCCGTGTACCAGCGCCTGCGCGCCGAGGGCCAGACCCACTTCACCGGCTACACCGAGCACACCACCGAGTCCGTGGTGCGCGGCCTGCTGCAGAACGGCGAGGAGGTCGCGTCCGCCGGCGCCGGCACGGAGCTCGAGCTCGTCCTGGACGCCACGCCGTTCTACGCGGAGTCCGGCGGCCAGGCCGCGGACACCGGCCTGATCACCGGCGACGGCTTCCGCCTCGAGGTGCTCGACGTGCAGGCCCCCGTGAAGGGGCTGTCCGTGCACAGGGTCAAGGTCCTCGACGGCGAGGTCGCCGCCGGTGCGCAGGCCCTCGGCGCGATCGACCTGCAGCGCCGCCTCGACGGCGAGAAGGCCCACTCCGGCACCCACCTGGTGCACGCCGCACTGCACCAGATCCTCGGCCCCGAGGCCACCCAGTCCGGCTCCTTCAACAAGGAGGGCTACCTGCGCTTCGACTTCCGCTGGGCCGAGGCGCTCTCGGCCGGGGCCCGCTCCGAGGTCGAGGACGTGGTGAACATCGCCATCCGCGACGACCACGCCGTGCTCACCCAGGAGATGAGCCTCGAGGAGGCGCGCGCACTCGGCGCGATGAGCCTGTTCGGCGAGAAGTACGGCGACCGGGTGCGCGTCGTGGAGATCGACGGCGCCTGGTCCCGCGAGCTGTGCGGCGGCACCCACGTGGGCCGCACCGCGCAGATCGGCTCGCTGACCCTGCTCGGCGAGCAGTCCGTGGGCTCGGGCAACCGCCGCGTCGAGGCGCTCGTCGGCCTGGACTCGTTCCGCCACCTCGCCGCGGAGCGCACCCTCGTCTCCGAGCTCTCGGAGATGTTCAAGGCCCCGGCCGAGGAGCTCAAGGACCGCATCGGCGCCACCCTGGACCGGCTCAAGGCGGCCGAGAAGCAGGTCGCGGAGCTGCGGGCCCAGGCGCTGCAGGCCCAGGCCGGGCAGCTCGTCGGGCAGGCCCAGGACGTCACGACGTCCGCCGGGACGTCGGTGCGGGTGCTGGCGCACCACGTCGGCGACGTGGCCGGGGACCAGCTGCGTTCCCTCGTGCTGGACCTGCGCGCCCGGATCGAGTCGGCCGGCGGCAACGCGGCGGGCACGCCCGTGCTCGTGGCCCTCACGGCCGAGGCCAAGGGCCGGCCCCTCGTGGTCGTGGCGACCAACGAGGCCGCCCGCGCGGCCGGCCTCAAGGCGGGCGCCATGGTCAAGACCGCCACCGGCGTGCTCGGCGGCGGGGGCGGAGGCAAGGACGACGTCGCCCAGGGCGGCGGCCAGGACGTCACGCGCGTCGGGGACGCGCTCGAGGCCGTCGTCGCCGCGGTGCGCGCGGCCTGAGGCGGACGTGAGCGCAGGTCAGGACGGGGCCGCCGTGGCGAGCGACGCCGTGCGCCGGGGGCGCACCCTCGGCGTCGACGTCGGACGTGCCCGCGTGGGCGTCGCGTCGGCCGACCCCGACGGCCTGATCGCCACCCCCGTGGCCACCCTGCGGCGGGATGCGCGTCGACGTCGTGACGTGGACGAGCTCGTCGCCCACGCACGCGAGCTCGACGTCGTCGCCGTGTACGTCGGCCTGCCGGTGAATCTGCGGGGCGAGCACACGCCGTCCACGCAGGACGCCCTCGACTACGCGGACGCCGTCGCCGCCGCCCTGGTCGAGGCGGGCCACCCCGTGCCGGTCCGGCTCGTCGACGAGCGGCTCAGCACGGTCTCCGCGCAGGCCGGACTGCGGGCCGCGGGCCGGTCCGTCAAGGACAGCCGCGGCGTGATCGACCAGGCGGCCGCCGTCGCGATCCTGCAGGCCGTCGTGGACGAGCAGCGCCGCACCGGCCGCTGGGCCGGCCAGGACCGGGAGCAGATCCGGTGACCGGCGACCACCAGCACGCGCGGCGTGAGGACCACTGGGACGATCTGCTCGGCGACGAGGCCGACGTCCACGACGACCTCGACGTGTTCGGCTTCGCCCACGGCGAGGCGGACGAGGCCGATCTCGGCGCCCCGTCCCAGCCGGTCGACGCGGCCGGCCCATGCCGGCCCCGCACGTTCCTGCGTCGCCGGGGCTCCGGGTCCCACCCGGCCCCGCGGGTCGATCGCGGCGCCGGCCGGCGGCGGACCGCGCTGGTGCTGGGCACGGTGCTCGTGGCGTTCGCCGTCGTGGTCGGGCTGATCGTGCGCGGGTTCCTGGGCGGCCCCGACCACACGGCCGTCGAGGGCGACGAGGTGACGTTCTCGGTGGAGCCGGGCGAGGACCTGGGCTCCGTGGCGGCCCGCCTGGACCGGGCCGGCATCGTGGCCTCCGCCCGTGCGTTCGAGCGCGCCGCCAGGGACACGGGCAGCGGTCTCGTGCGCTCGGGGGACTTCGTGCTGCGCGAGCGGATGCCCGCGGCCGAGGCCCTCGCGGTGCTCCAGGGCGCCGCGGACGGGGCCGTGCACTACGTGCTCGTGGAGCGCGGCCGGCGACTCACCGAGGTGCTGGACGCCGTCGCCGAGGCCACGGGGCTGCCCCGCAAGGAGCTCGAGGCCGCCGCCCACGACCCGACCCGCTACGGCGTCCCCGGGGAGGCGGGCACGCTCGAGGGCTGGCTCGACGCGGGGGAGTACCGCCTCCCCGTCGACGCCACCGCCGAGCAGGTGCTCGACTCCCTGATCCGGCCCACCCTCGCCGAGCTCGACGCCCTCGACGTCCGCGACCCGGCCGAGCAGCAGCGCCTGCTCACGATCGCCTCCATCCTCGAGGCGGAGGCCCTGCCCCAGGACTACCGGCAGGTCGCCGGCGCCATCGAGAACCGCCTCGCCCCGGACAACACCGAGACGCGCGGGCTCCTGCAGATCGACGCTACCGTCACGTACGGCCTCGGCGTGCGCAGCCTCAGCTTCACCTCGGGCCAGCGGCAGGACGCGTCGAACCCCTACAACACGTACGTGCACCCGGGCCTGCCGCCGGGTCCGATCGGCATGCCCTCCGACGCGGCCGTCGAGGCCGCCCTCGACCCGGCCGAGACGGACGCCTACTACTGGGTGACCACGGACATCGGCACCGGCCACACCGAGTTCTCCCGCACCTATGAGGAGCACCAGCAGCACGTGCGCACCCTGCAGCGCTACTGCGCCTCCAATCCGGGGGTGTGCTGATGCGCCCCACGCTGCGCGCGGCGGTCCTGGGCCGGCCGATCGCCCACTCGCTCTCCCCGGTGCTGCACGCGGCCGGCTACCGGGTCCTGGGCCTCGACGTCGACTACGGCCGACGTGACCTGGGCGAGGACGACGTGCTCGCCTTCGCGGCCGAGCACCTCGGCGCCCCGGGCGCGGCCGACGGCGGCGCGGCCGCGGCCCGCGGGCAGGACTGGCTCGGCTGCTCCGTCACCATGCCGCTGAAGCGGGCGGCCGTCGCCGCCGCCGGGCACGTCAGCGACCGCGTCCGGCTCCTGGGCACCGCGAACACCCTCGTGCGCGACCACCCCTCCGCGCCCGGGGTCGTCCACGCCGAGAACACGGACGTGGACGGCATCCTCGGCGCCCTCGCCGCGGCCGGCCTCGACCGTGCCGCCCGGGGCGGGACCGTCGGCGTCCTCGGGAACGGGGGGACCGCGACGGCGGCCGTCCTCGCCGCCACCACGCTCGGCGCGGACGCGGTGTTCTTCGGCGTCCGCGACGCCGCCCGCGCCGCCGAGGTGACGGCCCTGGCCGACGCGCTCGGGCTGCGCTGGGAGACCATCGGCCAGCCGGATCTGCTCCGGCGGGCACCGGGGCTGCGTGCCGTCGTCGCCACCCTGCCGCCGCGCGCCGCGGACGTCCTGGCCGCACACGTGCCGGCCGACGCCGCCCTGCCGCCCCTGCTGGACGCGGCCTACGACCCGTGGCCCTCCGTGCTGGCGTCCGCCTGGTCCCGGGAGGTCGGTCCGGTGGCGTCCGGGCTGTCCATGCTGCTGCACCAGGGCATCGAGCAGGTCCGGCTGTTCACGGCCCGGCCCCGCGCCGCAGCCGGGATGCCCGAGCCGGACTGGGCGGCGGTGACGCGCGCCGCGGCGGACGCCCTGGGACCGGCCGCCGGCTGAGCGTCGAACGCCGGATCCGGTGTGTCCCGTCCGGTCACACGTGACGGCGCGGCGCCCCGTGCGTGAGAGACTGCACGCCATGGTGCGCTGGTTGACAGCGGGGGAGTCTCACGGCCCCGCGCTCACAGGAATCGTAGAGGGACTGCCGGCCGGGATCCCGGTCACGACGCAGGACGTGCAGGACGCGCTCGCGCGCCGCCGCCTGGGGTACGGGCGCGGCGCGCGCATGAAGTTCGAGCAGGACGCGGTGACGATCCTCGGCGGCGTCCGCCACGGCCGCACCCTCGGCTCGCCTGTGGCGATCCAGGTGGGCAACACGGAATGGCCCAAGTGGGAGAAGGTGATGGCCGCCGATCCCGTCCCCGCGGAGGAGCTCGACGGTCTGGCCCGCAACGCGGCGCTCACCCGCCCGCGGCCCGGCCACGCCGACCTGACCGGCATGCAGAAGTACGGCTTCGACGAGGCCCGCCCCCTCCTCGAGCGCGCCTCCGCCCGTGAGACCGCCGCCCGTGTGGCCCTGGGCACCGTCGCCCGCGCCTTCCTCGGCGAGCTCGGCGTGCGGATCGTCTCCCACACCGTGGCCTTCGGGGAGGCCGCCCTGCCGGAGGGCCACCCGTTCCCCGTCCCCGAGGACGAGGCCCGCCTCGACGCCGACCCGGTCCGCTGCCTCGACCCGCAGACCTCCGCGGCGATGGTCGCCGAGGTCGACGACGCCCACCGCGCCGGGGAGACCCTCGGCGGCGTCGTGGAGGTGCTGGCGTACGGCGTGCCGATCGGCCTGGGCTCCCACGTCCACTGGGACCGCCGCCTCGACGCGCGGCTGGCGGGGGCGCTCATGGGCATCCAGGCGATCAAGGGCGTGCAGGTCGGCGACGGGTTCGCCACGGCCGCCCGACGCGGCACCGCCGCCCACGACGGGATCGCCCGCGGCGCGGACGGCCGCCCCCGGCGCACGACCGACCGGGCCGGCGGCATCGAGGCCGGCATGTCGACGGGCGAGCTGCTGCGCGTGAGCGCCGCGATGAAGCCGATCGCCACGGTGCCGCGCGCACTGCCCACGGTCGACGTCGCCACGGGCGCGGAGACCACGGCCCACCATCAGCGCTCCGACGTGGCGGCCGTGCCCGCCGCGGGCATCGTCGCCGAGGCCATGGTCGCCCTCGTCCTGGCCGACGCGATGCTCGAGAAGTTCGGCGGCGACTCCGTGGCCGAGACGCGCCGCAACCTCGAAGCGTTCCAGGCCGCGGTCCCCGCCCTGCCGGAGCCGGGCGCCGACGTCGTGGCGGACGGCCCGATGGGCGACCCCCTGCCGTGACCGACACCCCCGGGACCGCGCCGGCCCCGGGACCGGACCCGAGCACGCGTCCCGTCCCCGGGCCCGTCACCGTGTGCCCGTGGGAGGGCATGATCGGTGCCCTCGAGGCGCGCCTGACGGCCGCGGCCACGGTGGCCGCCGCGGCCGACGAGGACCCGGCCGCGCGCCCGGCCCGCCGGATCGTCCTCGTCGGCCCGATGGGGGCCGGGAAGACGACGGTCGGCCGGGCCCTGGCCGCCGTGACCGGGCTGCCCTTCGTGGACTCCGACGAGCTGTTCACCCAGGTGCACGGCCCGATCCCGGAGTTCTTCGCCGAGCACGGCGAGGCCGCGTTCCGGGCGGAGGAGGCGCGCGTCATCGGCCATGTGCTCGGCCGACCCGCCCCGTGCGTCCTCTCGTGCGGCGGCGGCGCCGTCCTGCATCCGGGCACCCGCCGCGCGCTGGCCGGGCCGGACTCCGACGTCGTCTACCTCGCGGTCGGAGAGGAGGAGGCGCTGCGCCGCGTGGGCGGCGGCGCGGGCCGCCCCGTCCTGGCCGGAGACCCCGCCGGGACCTGGCGGCGCATCCTCGCCGAACGCGAGGGGCTGTACCGCGAGGTCGCCGACCTCGTGCTCGACACCACAGGCCTGACGGCCGCCGAGGCGGCCTGGCGTATCGTGGGGGACGCCCACCGCCCCCGAAGGAGTGAGTCACACCCATGACCGACCGTGAGCCGGACATCACCGAGCAGGAGACCCCGGGGGCGGCGCCCGCGGCCGCTCCGGCCGCACCCGAGGACGTGACGGTCATCCCCGTGGCCGGCGGCCACGAGGCGACCGTGCACGGCGGCTACGACGTGGTGGTGGGCCGGGGCCTGCTCGCGCGCCTGCCGGACATGCTCGGCCCGACCGTCCGACGCGTGCTGGTCATCCATCCGCGCGCCCTCCGGGCCACCGGCGACGTCGTCAAGAACGACCTCGAGGCCGTGGGCCTGACCGCACTGACCGCCGAGATCCCGGACGCCGAGGAGGGCAAGCACCTGCAGGTGGCCGGGTTCTGCTGGCAGGTGCTCGGCCAGAACGACTTCACCCGGTCGGACGCGATCGTCTCCGTGGGCGGCGGCGCCGTGTCCGACCTGGCCGGCTTCGTGGCGGCCACGTGGCTGCGCGGCGTCCGCGTCGTGCACATGCCCACCACCCTGCTGGGCATGGTGGACGCGGCGGTGGGCGGCAAGACCGGCATCAACACCGCCGAGGGCAAGAACCTGGTGGGGGCGTTCCACAATCCGGCCGGCGTGCTGGCGGACCTGGACACGCTGCTCACCCTGCCGGCCAACGAGCTGATCTCCGGCCTGGCCGAGGTCGTGAAGTGCGGCTTCATCGCCGACCCCGCGATCCTCGACCTCATCGAGGAGGACCCGGCCCAGGCCCAGAACCCGCACTCCGCGCGGCTGCGCGAGCTGATCGAGCGTTCGATCCGGGTCAAGGCGGACGTCGTCTCCCGCGACCCCCGCGAGTCGGGCGCCCGCGAGGCGCTGAACTACGGCCACACGATGGGGCACGCGATCGAGCTCGCCGAGCGCTACCAGTGGCGCCACGGCGCCGCGGTGTCCGTGGGGCTGGTCTTCGCGGCCGAGCTGGCCCGCTCCCTCGGCCGGCTCGACGACGCCACCGCGGACCGCCACTGGTCGGTGCTGACGGCCCTGGGCCTGCCCGTCTCCTACCGCGGGGACCGGTGGCAGACCCTGCTCGAGGGCATCCGCCGGGACAAGAAGAACCGCGGCGACCAGCTGCGCTTCGTCCTGCTGGACGGGCTCGCGCAGCCCACCACCGTGGACATCCCGGACGCGTCCCTGCTCTTCGCGGCGTACCAGGAGATCGCAGAGTGAGCCGCCGCTGACCCCGGCCCCGCGCGGGGCCTCCCGTAGACTGGCCCGCGCACATCCAAGACCCCACCCACTGCAGGCGGACCCGTGACGGTCCGCGAGACCGATCGGGAGCACACACACGTGGCAACGAGCAACGACATCAAGAACGGCGCCGTCCTGAAGCTGGAGGGCCAGCTCTGGAACGTCACCGAGTTCCAGCACGTCAAGCCGGGCAAGGGCGGCGCGTTCGTCCGCACCAAGATGAAGAACATCACCACGGGCAAGGTCGTGGACAAGACCTTCAACGCCGGCGCCAAGGTCGAGTTCGCCACCGTGGACCGCTCCGACTACCAGTACCTCTACCAGGACGGCGCGGACTACGTGTTCATGGACGTCAAGGACTACGACCAGATCACCGTGCCCGGGGCCGTGGTCGGCGACGCCGCGAAGTACATGCTCGAGAACACCCAGGTGGTCATCGCCCTGCACGAGGGCACGCCGCTGTACCTCGAGATGCCGGCGTCCGTGGTCCTGGAGATCACCTACACCGAGCCGGGCCTGCAGGGGGACCGCTCGTCCGCCGGCACCAAGCCCGCCACCGTGGAGACCGGCGCCGAGATCCAGGTGCCGCTCTTCGTCGAGCAGGGCACCCGCGTCAAGGTCGACACCCGCACCGGCGACTACCTCGGCCGCGTCAATGACTGAGCGGGCCTCCGCCGGCTCCGCTGCCAAGCGGGGGACCACGGCGCGCAGCCGCTCCCGGCAGCGTGCGGTGGAGATCCTGTTCGAGGCCGAGCAGCGGGGCTCCAGCGCGCTGGAGGGCATCCGCACCCGCCGCGAGAGCACCGATCTGCAGGTGAACGCCTACACCCAGCGGCTCGTGGAAGGCGTCATCGCGGACCAGGAGCGGCTCGACGAGGCCCTGAGCTCCTACTCCCGCGGCTGGTCCCTGGACCGCATGCCCGCCGTCGACCGGGCGATCCTGCGCGTGGGGGCCTGGGAGCTGCTGTTCCAGGACGACGTGCCGGACGCCGTCGCCATCTCCGAGGCCGTCGCCCTGGCCGCCCAGCTGTCCACGGACGACTCGCCCGAGTTCGTCAACGGTCTGCTCGGCCGCCTGCAGCAGGTCAAGCCGACGCTGCTCGCCTGAGCCGCCGAGAGCTCCGTCACGAGGCCCGTCCCGCACCGCGTCATCCGCGCCGTGGGGCGGGCCTCGCTGGTAGAGTCGGCGACGTCCCGCGCGGGGGCCCACCGGCGCCCCGGGACGGACCACGCATCCTTTAAGAGCCGTCCTGTGAGGCGGGGAAGGAGGCGCCGGCATGGGAACTGACCCCGCCGCACCTCGTGCTGCCCGGACCGTGCTGTCCACGTCCGAGATCGACCGGGCGCTGACCCGGATCGCCCACGAGATCCTCGAGTCCAACAAGGGCGCCGAGGGTCTCGTCCTGATGGGGATCCCGCGCCGCGGGGCCCCCCTGGCCCGGCGGCTCGGCGCCCTGCTGGCCCGCATCGAGCCGGCCTTCGACCCCACCGCCGCCGTCGGTGAGGTGGACGTGACGCTCTACCGGGACGACCTCCGCCGCGGCACGGCCCGCACCCCGATGCCCACCCGCCTGCCCGAGGTCCCCCTCGACGGCGCCGTCGTCGTGCTCGTGGACGACGTCCTCTTCTCCGGCCGCACCGTCCGGGCCGCCCTCGACGCGATCGCCGACCTGGGCCGCCCCGCCGCCGTGCGCCTGGCCGTCCTCGTGGACCGCGGGCACCGCGAGCTGCCCGTCCGGGCCGACTTCGTGGGCAAGAACCTGCCGACCTCCACCGCCGAGCGCGTCCAGGTCCGGCTCATGGAGGTCGACGGCCCCGAGGGCACCGGCGAGGTCACTGAGGACGCCGTGAGCATCGTCGACCGTGTCGCGACCCGGGAGGGTTGAGCCGTGCGCCACCTGCTGTCCACCGCCGACCTCTCCCGCGCCGACGCCCTCGCCGTCCTCGACACCGCCGAGGAGATGGCCGCCGTCAACCAGCGCGAGGTCAAGAAGCTGCCCGCCCTGCGCGGCCGCACCGTGGTGAACCTCTTCCTCGAGGACTCCACCCGCACCCGCATCTCCTTCGAGGCCGCCGCCAAGCGGCTCTCCGCGGACGTGATCAACTTCTCCGCGAAGGGGTCGTCCGTCTCCAAGGGGGAGTCGCTCAAGGACACCGTCCAGACGCTCGAGGCCATCGGCGCGGACGCCATCGTGATGCGCCACTGGTCCTCGGGCGCGGCCCGCCAGCTGGCCGACTCCGGCTGGGTGCGCTCCGCCGTCGTGAACGCCGGCGACGGCACCCACGAGCACCCCACCCAGGCCCTCCTGGACGCCTTCACCCTGCGCCGGCGCCTCGCCGCGGCGACGGGAGAGGACCTGGTCGGCCGGGACCTGACCGGCATGCGCGTGGTGATCGTGGGGGACATCCTGCACTCGCGCGTGGCCCGGTCCAACGTGTGGCTGCTCAGCACGCTGGGCGCACAGGTCACCCTGGCCGCCCCGCCCACCCTGCTGCCCGTGGGCGTGGCCGCGTGGCCGTGCCAGGTCACCTACTCGCTGGACGAGGCCCTCGACGCCGGCCCCGACGCCGTCATGATGCTCCGCGTCCAGGCCGAGCGAATGGGCGGCGCCTTCTTCCCGTCCGCAGGGGAGTACACCCGGACCTGGGGGCTGACCGACGACCGCTTCGCCCGCCTCACCGCCGGCCGGGGCGCCCTGCTCGACGAGCCCGTGGTCATGCACCCCGGCCCGATGAACCGCGGCCTGGAGATCAGCCCGGCGGCGGCGGACTCGCCCCGCAACACCGCCCTCGAGCAGGTCGCCAACGGCGTGTCCGTCCGCATGGCGGTCCTGCACCTCGTCCTCAACCACGACCAGGAGGTCCGCCCGTGAGCGCCCCCAGCCCCGCCCCCCTGCTGCTGCGCAGCGCGCGCCTGACCACGGGCGAGACCGCCGACGTGCTCGTCGCCGAGGGCCGGATCGCCGCCCTCGGCCCGGACGCCGCGACCCACGCCGCCGGCCTCGACCCGGCCCCCGAGGAGGTCGACTGCGCCGGCCTGGTGCTGCTGCCCGGGCTCGTCGACCTGCACACCCATCTGCGCCAGCCCGGCAAGGAGGACGCGGAGACGGTCGAGACCGGCACCCGCGCCGCCGCGATGGGCGGCTTCACCTCGGTCCACGCGATGGCCAACTCGACGCCGACGGCCGACACCGCCGGCGTGGTGGAGCAGGTGTGGCGGCTGGGCCGGGACGCGGGCTGGTGCGATGTGCACCCCGTGGGCGCGGTGACCGTGGGCCTGGCCGGCGAGGCCCTGGCCGACCTCGGCGCGATGGCCGACTCGCAGGCCCGCGTGCGGATGTTCTCCGACGACGGCATGTGCGTCCACGACGCCGTGCTGATGCGCCGTGCGCTCGAGTACGTGAAGTCCTTCGGCGGCTTCGTGGCCCAGCACGCGCAGGAGCCGAACCTCACCGCCGGCGCCCAGATGAACGAGTCCGAGCTCTCCGGCGTCCTCGGCCTGGCCGGCTGGCCCGCCGTGGCGGAGGAGGCCATCATCGCCCGTGACGTGCTGCTGGCCCAGCACGTGGACTCCCGCCTGCACGTGTGCCACGTCTCCACGGCCGGCTCCGTCGAGCTGATCCGCTGGGCCAAGGCCCAGGGCGTGGCCGTGACCGCCGAGGTCACCCCGCACCACCTGCTGCTCACCGAGGAGCTCGTCCGCTCCTACGACCCCGTGTTCAAGGTCAACCCGCCGCTGCGCCGCGAGTCCGACGTGATGGCCCTGCGCGCCGGGCTGGCCGACGGCACCATCGACACCGTGGGCACCGACCACGCCCCACACACCGCCGAGACCAAGCAGTGCGAGTGGACGGTCGCGGCGATGGGCATGACGGGCCTCGAGACCGCCCTGTCCGTGGTGCAGCAGGCGATGGTGGACACCGGCCTGATGGACTGGGCCGGCGTCGCCCGCGTGATGTCCACGGCGCCGGCCCGGATCGCCGGCCTGACCGACCAGGGCCAGGCCGACGAGCGCGGCGTCCCGCGCGTCGGCGCCGTGGCCAACCTCGTGCTCGTGGACCCGCAGGCCCGCCGCACCGTGGACCCCGAGCAGCACCTGACCAAGTCCCGCAACAGCCCGTACCGGGGCATGGAGCTGCCGGGCGCGGTACGCCACACGGTCTACCGCGGCGCCCGCGTCGTCGCCGACGGCGCCCCCGCCCGGCCGTACCGCCACCCGGCCCTGACGGAGACGGGGGAGCGCGCGTGAGCATCACCTCCCTGGCCGCCGCCCTGGCGGCCCGTCCCGTCCCGCCGCGGACCCCGACGAAGGACTACGCGGACGTGTGGCTGCCGGTGACCCTGGGCACCCTGGCCGTCGTCCTCGTGCTGCTCGGCCTGCTGGCCCTCGGGTGGCGGGCCCGCCGCCGGGCGCAGGCCGGGATCCCGGCCCCGGCCCCCGTGCCGACGGCCCTCTACGACGCCGAGCCGACGCTGTCCGCGGAGGGCATGCACGTGGGCACGGTGCGCGGCGAGGACCGACTGGACCGCGTGGCGGTGCACGGCCTGGGCCTGCGCTCGCGCGCCGTCCTCGAGGTCCACGACGCCGGCACCCACCGCGGCCTGCTCGTGCTCCGCCCCGGGGCCGCCAACCTGTTCATCCCCGCGGACGACCTCGTCGAGGCCGGCCTGTCCGGCGGGATCGCCGGCAAGTTCGTCGAGCCGGGCGGGCTCGTCGCCTGGGGCTGGCGCCTCGGCGACGTCGAACTCACCTCCGCCTTCCGCCCCGACCGCCCCGAGGACCGCGACCGGCTCCTCGCCGCCCTGCAGACCATCATCGACCCCGCCCCGGCCGACCCGGCCGGCCGCGCAGGAGAAGGAGACCCCCGATGAGCACCCCCACCGACGACCTGGCCCTGCTCGTCCTCGAGGACGGCACCGTCCACCGCGGCCGGGCCTACGGCGCCCGCGGCCGCACCCTGGGCGAGGCCGTGTTCACCACGGGCATGACCGGCTACCAGGAGACCCTCACCGACCCGTCCTACGCGGGGCAGATCATCGTGCAGACCTCCCCGCACATCGGCAACACCGGGGTCAACGACGCCGACCGCGAGTCGCGGGCGATCTTCGCCGCCGGCTACGTGGTCCGCGACGCGGCCCGGCGTCCGTCCAACTGGCGCGCCGAGCGCACCCTCGACGAGGAGCTCGAGACGTTCGGCGTCGTCGGGATCCGCGAGGTCGACACCCGGGCCATCACCCGCCGCCTGCGCACCGAGGGCTCGATGCGCGCCGGCGTGTTCTCCGGCGAGCACGCCGCCCGCCCGGAGGCCGAGCTGCTGGCGGAGGTGCGCGCCCAGCCGTCGATGGCCGGCGCCCGCCTCGCGGAGTCCGTCACCACGGAGCAGCCGTACGTCATCGAGCCGGCCGAGCACGGCTGGGAGGGCGAGCCGATCGCCGAGATCGCCGCCCTCGACCTCGGCATCAAGGCCGCCACGCCGCGGCACCTGGCCTCCCGCGGCATCCGCGTGCACGTGCTGCCCGCGGCCACGGACCTGGCCGGCATCCGCGCCGTGGACCCGGACGGCGTCTTCCTGTCCAACGGCCCCGGCGACCCGGCCACGGCAGACGCCCAGGTGGAGCTGCTGCGCGAGGTCCTCGACGCCGGCCTGCCGTTCTTCGGCATCTGCTTCGGCAACCAGATCTTCGGCCGCGCGCTCGGCTTCGACACCTACAAGCTGAAGTTCGGCCACCGCGGCCCGAACCAGCCGGTGCTGGACAAGGCCACGGGCCGCGTGGCCATCACCTCCCAGAACCACGGCTTCGCCGTGGACGCCCCCCTCGGCGAGCCGATCGAGGCGCCGGAGTCGCGCTTCGGCCGCGTCGAGGTCTCCCACTGGTCCCTGAACGACCAGGTCGTCGAGGGCCTGCGCCTGCTCGACCGGCCCGCCTTCTCCGTGCAGTTCCACCCGGAGTCCGCGGCCGGCCCCAACGACACCCTCGACCTGTTCGACCGCTTCGTGCAGCTGCTCACCGAGCACCGCGCCGCCACCACCCCCGCCACCGAAGGAGCCTGATCCATGCCCAAGCGCACCGACCTGAAGTCCGTCCTGGTCATCGGCTCCGGCCCCATCGTGATCGGCCAGGCCGCCGAGTTCGACTACTCGGGCACCCAGGCCATCCGCGTCCTCAAGGAGGAGGGCGTCCGCGTCGTCCTCGTCAACTCCAACCCGGCCACGATCATGACCGACCCGGAGCTGGCCGACGCCACCTACGTCGAGCCCATCACCCCGGCCGTGGTCGCCAAGATCATCGAGAAGGAGCGCCCGGACGCCCTGCTGCCCACCCTGGGCGGCCAGACGGCGCTGAACACCGCCATCGCCCTCGACAAGGACGGGGTGCTCGAGCGCTTCGGCGTCGAGCTGATCGGCGCGAACATCGAGGCCATCGAGCTCGGCGAGAACCGCGAGCTGTTCAAGGGCGTCGTGGAGCGTGCCGGCGGCGAGTCCGCCCGGTCCCACATCGTGCACACGATGGAGGAGGCCCTGGCCGCCGTCGAGGACCTGAAGTACCCCGTGGTGGTGCGCCCCTCGTTCACGATGGGCGGCCTCGGCTCCGGCATGGCCTACGACGAGGCCGACCTGTACCGCATCTGCGGCGCCGGCCTGCAGTACAGCCCGACCTCCGAGGTCCTGCTCGAGGAGTCCATCCTCGGCTGGAAGGAGTACGAGCTGGAGATGATGCGGGACAAGAACGACAACGTCGTCGTCGTCTGCTCCATCGAGAACGTGGACCCCGTGGGCGTGCACACCGGCGACTCCATCACCGTGGCCCCGGCCATGACGCTGACGGACCGCGAGTACCAGAAGCTGCGGGACATCTCGATCAACGTCATCCGCGAGGTCGGCGTGGACACCGGCGGCTGCAACATCCAGTTCGCGGTGAACCCCGTGGACGGGCGCGTCGTCGTCATCGAGATGAACCCGCGCGTCTCCCGCTCCTCGGCGCTGGCCTCGAAGGCCACCGGCTTCGCGATCGCCAAGATCGCCACCAAGCTGGCCCTGGGCTACACGATGGACGAGATCCCCAACGACATCACCCAGAAGACCCCGGCGTCCTTCGAGCCGGTCCTGGACTACGTGGTCGTGAAGGTCCCGCGCTTCGCGTTCGAGAAGTTCCCGGCGGCGGATCCCACGCTGACCACCACCATGAAGTCGGTCGGCGAGGCCATGGCCATCGGCCGCAACTTCACGGAGGCCCTGCAGAAGGCCCTGCGCTCGCTCGAGCAGAAGGGCTCGGAGCTCGCGTTCCCGCAGGACGCCGACCCGCAGGCCCTGCTCGCGGCGGCGAGCACGGCCACCACCGACCGGCTCTCCCAGACCCAGCAGGCGCTCTACGCCGGCGCCACGATCGAGGAGGCCTTCGAGGCCACCGCGATCGACCCGTGGTTCCTGGACCAGTTCGTGCTCATCAACGAGGTCGCGGACGAGATCCGCGACGCCGAGGTCCTCGACGAGGCCCTGCTGCGCCGCGCCAAGCGGCACGGGTTCTCCGACGCCCAGATCGGCTCGCTGCGGCACATGGACGCCGCGGTCGTGCGCGGCGTGCGTCACGCCCTGGGCGTGCGCCCCGTCTACAAGACCGTGGACACCTGTGCCGCCGAGTTCGAGGCCTTCACCCCGTACCGGTACTCCAGCTACGACCTCGAGACCGAGGTCGCCCCGCACGAGGGCGAGTCGGTGATCATCCTCGGCTCGGGCCCGAACCGGATCGGCCAGGGCATCGAGTTCGACTACTCGTGCGTGCACGCCACCATGGCGCTGCGCGAGGCCGGCTACGAGACCGTGATGGTCAACTGCAACCCGGAGACGGTATCCACGGACTACGACATCTCCGATCGCCTCTACTTCGAGCCGCTCACGCTCGAGGACGTCCTGGAGGTCATCGCGGCAGAGGAGGCCTCCGGCGGCGTGCGCGGCGTCTTCGTGCAGCTCGGCGGCCAGACCCCGCTCAAGCTGGCCCAGCAGCTCGCCGACGCCGGCGTGCCGATCCTGGGCACCTCGCCCGCGGCCATCGACCTGGCCGAGCACCGCGGTGAGTTCGCGCTCGTGCTCGAGCGCGCGGGCCTGGTGGCGCCGAAGAACGGCACGGCCGTCTCCTTCGACGACGCCAAGCGCGTGGCGGACGAGATCGGCTACCCCGTGCTCGTGCGCCCCTCCTACGTGCTCGGCGGCCGCGGCATGGAGATCGTGTACTCCGAGGAGGCGCTGGCCCACTACGTGGCGCACGCGACGGAGATCACCCCCGACCAGCCGATGCTCGTGGACCGCTTCCTCGAGGACGCGATCGAGATCGACGTCGACGCCCTCTACGACGGCACCGAGCTGTACCTCGGCGGCGTCATGGAGCACATCGAGGAGGCGGGCATCCACTCGGGCGACTCCGCGTGCGTGCTGCCCCCCGTCACCCTGGGCCCGGACGTGCTCGAGCGCGTGCACCGCGCCACCGAGCGGATCGCGGCCGGCGTCGGCGTGCGCGGCCTGATCAACATCCAGTTCGCGCTCGCCTCGGACGTGCTGTACGTGATCGAGGCGAACCCGCGCGCCTCGCGGACCGTGCCGTTCGTCTCGAAGGCCACGGGCGTCCAGCTGGCCAAGGCGGCCGCGCGGATCGGCGTCGGCGAGAGCATCGCCGACCTGCGCGCGGCCGGCATGCTGCCCACGGCGTACGACGGCGGCACCCTGCCGATCGGCGCGCCCGTGGCGGTCAAGGAGGCGGTGCTGCCGTTCACCCGCTTCCGCACCGCGGAGGGCCGCGTGGTCGACTCGCTGCTGGGCCCGGAGATGCGCTCGACGGGCGAGGTCATGGGCATCGACAAGCACTTCGACACCGCGTTCGCCAAGTCCCAGTCCGCCGCCGGCGGCCCGCTGCCCACCTCGGGGCGCGTGTTCGTGTCGGTCGCGAACCGGGACAAGCGCACCCTCGTGGGCCAGGCCAAGCGCCTCGTCGACCTCGGCTTCCAGGTGGTCTCCACCGGCGGCACCGCCGAGGTGCTGCGGCGCAACGGCATCCCCGCGGAGGTCGTGGCGAAGATCGCCGACGCCGGGCACGAGGACGGCGCGGGCACCGTGCTGGAGCAGCTGCACGCCGGCACCGTCGATCTCGTGCTGAACACGCCCTCCGGCGGCGACGCCCGCACGGACGGCTACGAGATCCGCGCGGCCGCGACGTCGCTCGGCGTGCCGGTGATCACGACCACGGCCGAGTTCGGGGCGTGCCTGCAGGCCATCGAGGCCATGCGGTCCTACGAGTGGTCCGTCACCTCACTGCAGGAGCACGACGCGCGCCTGCAGCAGGCTGTCGCCGGTCCGGAGGCCGCGGCGTGACCACGACGGCGACGGGCGGCGCGGGGCCCCGCGCCCCCTTCGGGCGGCGGCTGGCCCAGGCCATGGAGACGGCCGGTCCGCTGTGCCTCGGCGTGGACCCCCATCCGGGCCTGCTGCGGCAGTGGGGCCTGAGCGACACCCCGGCGGGCCTCGAGGCGTTCTCCCTGACCGCCCTCGAGGCGGCGGTGGGTCCCGAGGGGCCCCGCGTGGCGGCGATCAAGCCCCAGGTGGCGCTGTACGAGCGCCACGGATCGGCCGGCCTGGCGGCCCTGGAGCGGCTGCTCGCGGCCGCCCGAGACGCCGGGGTGCTCACGATCGCGGACGCCAAGCGCGGTGACATCGGCTCCACCATGGACGGCTACGCCGCCGCGTGGATCGCCGATGCCTCGCCCCTGGCCGCGGATGCGGTGACGCTCAGCCCGTACCTGGGTTTCGGCACCCTCGTGCCGACCATCCGCGCCGCCCACGAGGCCGGCCGCGGCGTGTTCGTCCTCGCGCTGACCTCCAATCCGGAGGGCCGCGAGGTCCAGCACGTGGGCGAGGGGTCGGCCGAGGGATCGGTCGCCCGGCGCATCGCCGCGGCGGCGGCCGCCGAGAACGCGGCCCTGCGCGGCGACGACGCGTGGGGGCCGGTGGGACTCGTCTTGGGCGCCACGGTGGCCGCCGAGGCGGACCGCCTCGGCCTGGACCTGCCGGCCCTCGGCGGGCCCCTGCTGGCGCCCGGGTTCGGTGCCCAGGGCGCCACGGCCCGGGGCATGCGGGCCGACTTCGGGACGGCCTGGCCGCAGGTCTTGGCGACCTCGTCCCGCGGCATCCTGAGCGCGGGCCCGTCGGTGGCCTCGCTGGTGGACACGATCGAGGAGAATCGCGCCGCCCTGCGGTGACGCCCGCGTCCTCCCGGCGCGCCCGTGCCGTGTGGACGGGATGGTATCTTCCCTTTCGATCGGCTGTGCTCGTCGTCCTTGACGGTGGAAGGGTCTCGACGGGGCCGGTGAGGAATGAGAGGCATCGAGGTCAGACCATGGCGTTGCGGCAGCTCAGTGTGCAGGAGCGGGCGGAGGCCCGGAGGAAGGCCCTCCAGGCCCGCCAGGCGCGGGCGGAGCTCAAGGCGGCCTTCGCCGCCGGTGCGGTCGGCCTGGCCGACGTGTTCGCGCGCGCGGACACCGAGGACGCCGTCGCCCGCCTGCGGACCGTGGACCTGCTGCTGGCCCTGCCGGGCGTGGGCGAGGTCCGGGCCCGGGAGACGATGGCGGGGTGCGGCATCTCGCCGCGGCGTCGGCTGGGCGGCCTGGGCCGTCGTCAGCGCGAGGCGTTGATCGCCTATATTGGCCGGTGACCCCCACACCCCGGCGGGTCGGCGCCGGCCCGGGTGAAGGGCCTGCGAGGCCCGTCCCACCAGGAGGATGCGTGACCGACACGTTCGACCCCGGACCCGCCCCCGCGACGGTGACGCCCGGGCCCGGTGGCCCGCACCGCCGTCCAGGAACGCCCCCCGGGCCCGGGCGTCACCGTCCTGGCCGGCCCCACCGCCGTCGGCAAGGGCACCGTGTCGGCCTACGTCCGCGAGCACTACCCCGAGGCCTGGCTGTCCGTCTCCGCCACCACCCGCCCGGCGCGCCCGGGCGAGGAGGACGGGGTGCACTACTACTTCACGACGCCGGAGGAGTTCGACTCCCTCGTCGAGGCGGACGAGATGCTGGAATGGGCCGTCGTGCACGGCGTCCACCGCTACGGCACGCGGCGCGACCGCGTGATGGAGGCCGTGGCGCAGGGCCGCCACGTCCTGCTGGAGATCGACCTGCAGGGAGCGCGCCAGGTCCGCCGTGCGCTGCCGGAGGCCACCTTCGTGTTCCTGGCGCCGCCGAGCTGGGAGGAACTCGTGTCCCGGCTGCTCGGCCGCGGCACCGAGAGCCCGGAGGAACAGCGCCGCCGGCTCGAAACGGCTAGACTGGAACTCGCCGCGGAACCCGAGTTCGACGCCGTCGTCGTGAACGACCGCGTGGAGCGGGCCGCCGAGGAACTGGTGAGACTCATGGGGCTGGACCCCGAGCGCCGTCCGACCGAGGCCTGAGGACCGGCCGCACCGACGCCGCACCCGGCGCCGACGTGACAGTGAGATGAAGACTTTGGAGACCCCGTGACCGAACAGTACGAAGGCATCGTCAACCCGCCCATCGACTCCCTGCTGGAGCGGGTCGACTCGAAGTACGCCCTGGTGCTCTTCGCCGCCAAGCGGGCCCGGCAGATCAACGCCTACTACTCGCAGCTGCACGAGGGGCTGTTCGAGTACGTCGGCCCGCTCGTGGACACCCAGCTGAACGAGAAGCCGCTGTCCATCGCCCTGCGCGAGATCGAGGCCGACCTGCTCGTGTCCCGCGAGGCCGTCGAGGCCACCCCGGAGGCCGACCTGGCCGCCGAGGACTTCGGCGACTTCTCCCTGCCGGGCGAGGACGACCCGTTCGCCACCCTCGAGTCGGCCGACGCCCACCAGCCGATGGGCGATCCCGCCGCCATCGAGGAGGCCGCCGAGACGGTGCGCGCCGAGGAGGGCACCTCCGAGGACGCCCCGGAGGCCTGAACCCGTCATGGAGATCGTCCTCGGGGTCGGCGGCGGCATCGCGGCCTACAAGGCGGCGCTGCTGCTGCGCCTGATGACCGAGGCCGGCCACGGCGTGACCGTGGTGCCCACCGCCAACGCCCTCGAGTTCGTGGGCGCGGCGACGTGGGAGGCCCTCTCCGGTCGCCCGGTCCGCACGGACACGTTCGAGGCGGTCGACGAGGTGAACCACGTCCGGCTCGGCCGGCGTGCGGACCTCGTGGTGGTCGCGCCGGCCACCGCCGATCTGCTCGCGCGCACCGCCGCGGGGATGGCGCCCGACCTGCTGGGCAACGTGCTGCTCACCGCCACGTGCCCCGTCGTCCTGGCCCCCGCCATGCACACCGAGATGTGGCACCACCCCGCCACGGTCGCCAACGTCGCCCTCCTGCGCGAGCGCGGCGTCACGGTCGTGGACCCCGCCGTGGGCCGGCTCACCGGGGCCGACTCCGGCGCCGGGCGGCTGCCCGAGCCCGCCGAGATCTGGGAGCGTGCGCAGGCCGCCGCGGCCGCGGGCGCCCCGCGCCGTCCCCGGGCCTCCGGGTCCGACGCCGAGCCGACACCCGGCCCGCTGGCCGGTCGCACCGTGGTGATCACGGCCGGGGGCACCCGCGAGGCGCTGGACCCGGTCCGCTACCTGGGGAACCGCTCCTCCGGCAAGCAGGGGGCCGCCCTGGCGCGCGCGGCCCTCGAGGCCGGCGCCACCGTGCGGTTCGTCGCCGGGTCCATGTCCGTCCCGACGCCCGAGGGCGTCGAGCGCGTCGTGCCCGTGGAGTCCACGCAGGACCTGCTCGAGGCCGTGCTGGCGGAGGCCGCCGACGCCGACGTCCTCGTGATGGCGGCGGCCGTCGCGGACTTCCGACCGGCCGAGGTCTCCGACGCCAAGATGAAGAAGGGCGACGACGGCGGCGCGCCCGTCATCGTGCTCGAGCGCACCCCGGACGTGCTCGCCACGGCCGTGCGGACCCGCTCCGAGGGCGGGCCCATGGCCCCGCTCATCGTCGGCTTCGCCGCGGAGACCGGCGACGCGACGTCCTCCGTGCTCGAGTACGGCCGGGCCAAACTGGCGCGCAAGGGCTGCGAGATGCTCGTGGTCAACGAGGTCGGCACGGACAAGGTGTTCGGCCGGGACGAGACCGCCGTGACCATCCTGTTCGCCGACGGCCGCCCCGCCGTGGAGACCGTGGGCTCCAAGGACCAGGCGGCGGCCGCCGTCGTGCAGGCGATCGTGGATGACCTCGCCGGTCGCGACCCCGCCGGCGCGTCGGGCCGCTGACCTAGACTGTGCGGCATGACCGATGCCGCCTCGCTGAGCCCCGCCCGCCACGCCGACCCGTATTCGGGGGTGGGCGGCGGAGAGCTCCGCCTCTTCACCTCCGAGTCCGTCACGGCGGGCCACCCCGACAAGATCTGCGACCAGATCTCCGACGCCATCCTGGACGCGATCCTCGCCGCCGACCCGTCGGCGAAGGTGGCCGTGGAGACCCTGACCACCACCGGCCTGGTGCAGGTGGCCGGCGAGGTGAACACCTCGGCGTACGTGGAGATCCCCAAGATCGTGCGCGAGACCATTCTGGACATCGGCTACGACTCCTCGGCCAACGGCTTCGACGGCGCCCAGTGCGGCGTGAACATCTCCATCGGCCAGCAGTCCTCGGACATCTTCGCCGGCGTCTCCCGGTCCCTCGAGGCCCGCGAGTACGGCTCGGCGGACGAGGTGGACGAGCAGGGCGCGGGGGACCAGGGCATCATGTTCGGCTACGCCACGGACGAGACCCCGGCGTACATGCCCATGCCCATCTACCTCGCGCACCGGCTCTCCGAGCGGCTCACCGCGGTGCGCCGGGCGGAGAACACGCCCATGCCGTACCTGCTGCCGGACGGCAAGACGCAGGTCACCATCGGCTACGCGCCCGGCCACGTGCCCACCACGGTCGAGGCCGTGGTGGTCTCCACGCAGCATCACGAGTGGGTCACGCAGGAGCAGCTGCGGGCGGACGTGGAGGAGCACGTGATCCGGCCCGTCATCGAGCGCTCCGGCCTCGACACCTCCGGCATGCGGATCATCATCAACCCGGGCGGCAAGTTCGTCATCGGCGGCCCCGTGGGCGACGCCGGCCTCACCGGTCGCAAGATCATCGTGGACACCTACGGTGGCATGGCCCGGCACGGCGGCGGCGCCTTCTCCGGCAAGGACCCGTCCAAGGTGGACCGCTCCGCCGCCTACATGCTCCGCTGGGTCGCGAAGAACGTGGTGGCCGCCGGCCTCGCCTCGCGCGCCGAGTTCCAGGTGGCCTACGCGATCGGCTCGGCCCGGCCCGTGGGCCTGTACGTGGACACCTTCGGGACGGCCACGGTGCCGGAGGAGAAGATCATCGAGGCCGTGAACGCGGTGTTCGACCTGCGTCCGGCCGCCATCGTGAAGGAGCTGAACCTCCTGCGGCCCATCTACCGACGGACCGCCGCGAACGGCCACTTCGGCCGGGACGACGCCGACTTCACGTGGGAGCGCACGGACCGCGTCGAGCAGCTGCGCGCTGCCGCCGGCCTCTGATCCGGAGGCGGGCATCACGGACACGCTGTTCGCCCTCCCGGAGCCGGAGGACGCGCCCCGACTGCCGGAGCGGGCCGAGGGGTGGCCGGAGCGGCCGATCGCCCGCGTCCTGCTGGACTCGCCCGTGCCGCACCTGGACCGCGAGTTCGACTATCTCGTGCCCGTGGCCCTGGACGACCGGGCGGTCCCCGGCTCCCGCGTGTCCGTCCGCTTCGGCGGACGGGCCATGACGGGCTGGCTCGTCTCGCGGGAGCAGGAGCCGGCCACCGGCGCCCAGCTCACCGAGCTCACCGGCGTGCTCACCGCCATCCCGCCGCTGACGGAGGAGGTCCTGGCGACGGCTCGCGCGGTGGCCCGCCGCCAGGCCGGCGTCGTCACGGACGTGCTGCGGGCCGCGGTGCCCCCGCGCGTTGCGCAGGTCGAGAAGGCCGCCCTGGCGGAGGACGCGGAAACCGCCGCGGACCACCCTGTGACGCTGACCGGCACGGACGCCGAGCGCCCGGAGCCTCCCGCGGCGGAGGAGGGCCTCGTGCCCACGGTGTGGGAGTCCCTCGAGGGGGGCACCGCGTTCGTGTCCGCCGTGCTGGCCGGGGACGCCGCGCGGGCGGCCGCCGTCGTGCCCTCGCGCCTGTTCGAATGGGACGAGGCGGGCGCGCTGGCCGCTCTGGCGCGCACGGTGGCCGCCTCGGACGGCGGCGTCCTGCTGCTGGTGCCCGACCACCGCGACCTCGACCGGCTCTGCGCCGCCCTCGACGAGCACGTGGGGGAGGACGCCTACGCGCGGATCGGCTCCGAGGACGGCAACACGCCCCGGTACCGCGCCCACCTGGCCGCGCTGCGCGGCACCCGGCGCATCGTGGCCGGCACCCGGGCCGCCGTGTGGTCGCCCGTGCGCGACCTGAGGCTGGTGGTGCTCTGGGACGACGGCGACGACGCGTGGGCAGAACCCCGCGCGCCCTACTTCCACGCCCGAGAGGTCGTGTTGGAGCGGGCCCGCGCGACCGGCGCGGCGCTGCTCTTCGCCGGGCCCTCCCGGTCCGTCCCGGTGCAACGGCTCGTCGAGTCGGGCTGGCTGCTGCACCTGGGCCCCTCCCGCGCGACCCAGCGCGAGCTCGGGCCACGGGTCGTCTCCACCGCCGACGCCTGGGAGACGGCGCGCGACCCGTTCGCGCAGCGGGCGCGGCTGCCGCAGGCCGCCTGGGCCGCCGCCCGCGCCGCGCTGCTCGGGCCACGGCCGGGCCCGGTGCTCGTGCAGGTGGCCCGGGCCGGCTTCATCCCCGCCCTCGTGTGCGAACGGTGCCGCACGCCCGCCCGCTGCCGCGTCTGCGCGGGGCCGCTGGGCTTCCGCGACGCGCGGGCCGCCCGGCACGGGGAGGTGGCCTGCCGGTGGTGCGGCACCCGGGAGCGCGGCTTCCGGTGCACCGAGTGCGGCGGCACGACGCTGCGGGCCGGCGCCCGCGGCGTGGACCGCACGGCCGAGGAGCTGGGCCGGGCGTTCCCGCGCGTGCCCGTGCACGCCTCCTCGGCGCAGCACATGCTCGGCTCGGTGCCGCCCGGGCCCTCCCTGGTGGTGGCGACCGTGGGGGCCGAGCCGGCGACGCCCGACGGCTACGCGGCCGCCCTGCTGCTCGACGGGGACAGCCAGCTCCAGCGCGAGGGCCTCGACGTGCCGGGCCGCGTGCTCGCCCGCTGGCTCGCGGCCGCCTGCCTGGTCCGCCCCGCCTCCGACGGGGGCGTCGTGGTGGTCACCGCGGACGCGGGGGAGGCGGTGAACGCGCTCGTCCGACGGGACCCCGACGGCTTCGCCGCGCGCCAGGTCGCCGAGCGGCGCGAGCTGCACCTGCCTCCCGCCGGCCGCCTCGCAGAGGTCACGGGGGAGGCCGCCGCCGTCGCGGAGTACCTCGAGCTCGTGGAGGCCGCCCGCCGGGAACGGCCGGACGAGGACGTCCACGAGGATCCGCACTCGGCCCCGCTCGATGGCGGCCCGGCGCGGCTGCCCTGGATTGGGCCGGTGCCGGACCCCGCCGACGAGACCCGCTCCCGCGCCCTGCTGATCTTCCCCTACGCGGCGGCCGAGGCCACCGTCGGCGCCCTGCGCGCCGCCCGGTCCGCAGCGAGCGCTCGGCGGGAGACCGCCCCGGTGCGGGTGCGGCTCGACCCGGCCGGGGTGCTCTGAGGGGGCGGCCGGACCGACCCGCAGCCCGAGGGGCCGGAGCGCGGCGACGCCGGGGCGATGACGGTGTCAGCGGCCGGCGCGGCGGAGCCAGTCGCGGATCAACGCCGCACAGGCGGCCGGCCGCTCGTAGTGCAGCAGATGCCCGACGCCGTCGAGGACGTGCAGCTCCGCCGTGCCGCCCGCGTCGTCGATCGCCGCGGCGAGCGCCTCCTGTGCCGGCACCGAGCCCAGCGGATCCTCCCGCCCCGCGACCAGCAGCACCGGCAGGCTGAGGCGGGCGGCGACGTCGGCCACGGAGCCCGTGCTCGAGGCGCGGTACGCCTCGGAGAGCATGCGTGCGGAGGCGAAGTCCGAGAAGTGGCGCCGGTGCTGGTCATGGGTGTACGCGAGGACATCCCTGTCCCTGGTGTGGGTCATGGCGAGCGTGGTCACCCACACGACCGGCGGCGCGCCCAGCAGCAGCCGCGCCGGGCGCTCGGGCAGGCGGGCGGCGACCTCGTAGTACCCCTCGGCGACGGCCGCCAGCACCCGACTCGACACGGACGCCGACGCCTCCAGCGCGGGTTCGGCGATGGGGTTGAGCAGGACCAGCCGTCCCCACCGGGACGGGTCCCGCGCGACCAGCTCGGCCGCCACCGTCGTCCCGTAGGAGTGCGCGACCAGCACGGGGGTCGCCCGCAGACCCAGGGCGGCGACGACGGTGGCCACCGCGTCCGCGTGATGGGCCACGGTGTGCTCGGCGTGGGGGAAGGGCTCCGAAGCCCCGAAGCCGGGCAGCTCGATCGAGTGGATCGGATGCTCCGGGAGCGCGTCGGCCAGCAGGGCGAGGCCGTGGTGGTCCCCGCGGAAGCCGTGCACGAACACGAGCGGGGCAGCGGCCGCGTCCCCCTCGGGTGCGCCGGGCGATCCCGGCGCGGCCACCGGAACGGGGGTGTACTCCCACACGGCCACGGACGACCGGATCCCGCTGACGGGGTCCGGGACGGCCAGGGTGTGCCGGCGGGGCGTCCGGGCCGGGTGGCCCGTGAGCACGCGGGGATCGGCGGGCGCCGCGGGCGGGCGCAGCAGATCGCGCAGGCGGACGGGCGGGCCCGGGGCGGCGGACGGCGTCGGGACAGGCACGTCCCCACCCTAGCTGTAGGAGGGCATGACGTTGTTGACTCGGGCCGGTGCCAACGAGGCCGGAGGAGCGTCTCCGCAGGAGGTATGAGGCCGATGGTAGTTGTAGTGGTTCACCCACACCGCCAGGGCCTCACGCCGAGCTTGCTCTGAGGTGTAGGGGCGGGCGTAGAGGACCTCATCGACCATCAGCCGGTTGTACCGTTCGACCTTCCCGTTATGGCGCGGGGTGTAGGGGCGGATCCGGTGGTGCCGGCCCCCGAGCGAGACCACCTTGGCGGTGAAGT
>NZ_JABFNH010000024.1:45679-64492 GCF_017168435.1 Micrococcus sp. KRD070 | reverse complement strand
GTTAGCGTGAGTCATGAGTGGGTCTCTTCTGGCAGGTGGGTTGTTGAGGAACTTCCATCCTGCGGGAGAGGCCCACTCGTCTCATCTCAGCCGGCGCCTCGTGGCAAGAACCTCATGACCCACAACACCTAGCCAGGCCTTCGACCGCCGACGCCGTGGCGCCTCGTCTCCGCTGGACGCGGGGACGGGGTCCGCCGAGATGCTCGGCCTGATCGCGACCGCGGCGTACCAACGGGAGGGCGGCCCTGGGGCGGGCCTGAGGCCACGCTGCCCGGAACCCGGCGACGCCTGGTCCTGGCCACGATGGCGCGCGCGTGCCTACCGTACTCCGGCCCGTCCTCGGTCCCGGGGCCCGGACGGGCGCACCCCGTCCCCCACGAAAGGTCCATGCGTGCAGCACCCCGTCGCCCTCAGATCCCTGAAGATCGCCCTCGCCTTCGTCGGTCTGCTCGTCGGCGCCGGCTTCGCCACCGGCGCCGAAGTCATCCAGTACTTCGTCGGCTTCGGCTGGATCGGCATCGTGGGCGCGGGACTGGCCGGCCTGCTCGTCACCGCCGGCGGCGCCGTCATCCTCCAGCTGGGCAGCGTGTTCCTCGCGGCCGACCACAAGGTCGTCTTCCGCAGCGTCTCGCACCCCGTGATGGCCCGGATCCTGGACGTCGTGGTGACGGTGACGCTCTTCGCGATCGGCGTCGTCATGCTCGCCGGGGCAGGCTCGACGCTCGCCCAGCAGTTCGGCTGGCCGACGTGGGCGGGCTCCACCCTGATGACCCTGCTCGTGCTCGTGACGGGCATGCTGGACGTGGAGAAGGTCTCCGCGATCATCTCCCTGATCACGCCCCTGGTGGTCGTCGCGGTCGTGGCCGGGTTCGTCCACGTCCTGGTCACCCGCGACGGCGGCTTCACCGCCCACGAGTCCCTCGCCGTCCAGGCCACCACGCCGGTGGACCCGTGGTGGCTGTCCTCGGTCAACTACTTCGGCCTCGTCGTCGTGATGGCCGTGTCCATGTGCCTCGTGATCGGCGGGTCCATCACCCACCCCCGGGAGGCGTTCCTCGGCGGCCTCACCGGTGGCCTGATGTACACCGCCCTGCTCCTGATGGCCTCCACGCTGCTCTACCTCGGCTACGCCGAGATCGGCCGCGCCGACGTCCCCATGCTGCGGCTGTTCGCCTCGATCGCGCCCTGGCTGGGCTGGGCGATGGTCGTGGTGATCTACCTGATGATCTTCAACACCGCGATCGGCATGTTCTACGCGCTGGGACGCCGCCTCACGGCCGACCGCCCGGGCCGCTACCGGCCCGTGTTCGCCGGCGTCACGCTGCTGGCCTTCGCGGTGAGCTTCGTCGGCTTCGGCGACCTGATGAACGTCGTCTACCCGGCGCTGGGCCACCTGGGGATCGTGCTCGCGCTCGTGCTCCTCGTCTGGTGGCTCACCCACCGCCGGCAGATCTCCGCCGAGTCGGGGCTGCGTCTGCGCCTGCTCGCGCTGCTCCGCCTGCGTGAGCATCCGGAGAAGACCTTCACGGCCCAGCACGCCGTGCAGCTGCAGGAGGCGGTCGGGGACTCCGTGGCGGCCCCAGGCGCGGTGACGGAGGCCCTCGAGGACGAGGTCGCCCAGGTGCTGGAGGAGGACGACGCGGTCACCCCCGACGAGGTGCATCCCGGTCCCGACGCCGGGCCCGAGCGTCCGGCAGGCGGCAGCCACTCCGCCTGAACGCGCCTGCCCGGCCGGGCACGGCGTCTCGGAGCGGCCCTGCGGCCGGGCCGGGGCGCCGTCGCCGTAGGATGGGGTGGCCGGCCGTGCCGCCGGCCCCGTCCGCGCCGCCCGAGGGCCGGCGCTCCATCCCGACTGCGTGAGGACTCGAACCGCCGTGAGCCAGACCCCCGACAGCGCCGTGCCGGCCACCCCCAGCATCCCCGCCGACGCGGAGTACTCGTTCCGTGACGTGGAGGCCCGCTGGGCCGGGTACTGGGAGCAGGCCGGGACGTTCGCCCCGCGCGAGGACGGCTCCGAGACCCGCACCGTGGTCGACATGTTCCCGTACCCGTCGGGCGACCTGCACATGGGGCACGCCGAGGCGTTCGCGATGGGCGACGTCGTCGCGCGCCACTGGATGCAGCGCGGCTTCGACGTGCTGCATCCCATCGGCTGGGACTCCTTCGGCCTGCCGGCCGAGAACGCCGCCATCAAGCGCGACGCCCACCCGGCCGAGTGGACCTACGCGAACATCGAGACGCAGAAGCGCTCCTTCCAGCGGTACGGCATCGCCGTGGACTGGTCCCGTGAGCTGCACACCTCGGACCCCGAGTACTACCGGTGGACCCAGTGGCTGTTCCAGCAGCTGTACCGCAGGGGCCTGGCGTACCGGAAGGACTCCCCGGTCAACTGGTGCCCCCAGGACCAGACGGTGCTCGCCAACGAGCAGGTCGTGGACGGCCGCTGCGAGCGCTGCGGCACCGAGGTCACCAAGCGGACCCTGAACCAGTGGTACTTCCGCATCACCGAGTACGCGGACGCGCTGCTGGACGACATGGACCAGCTCACCGGCCACTGGCCCGAGCGCGTGCTCGCCATGCAGCGCAACTGGATCGGCCGCTCCGAGGGCGCCCACGTCGACTTCCAGGTCGAGGACGGCCCCGTCGTCACGGTCTTCACCACCCGGCCGGACACGCTGCACGGCGCGACCTTCATGGTGGTCGCCGCCGACGCCCCGCTGGCCGCCGAGCTCGCCGGCGATGACGTGCGGGCCGAACTCGAGGCGTACCGGGAGGACCTGAAGAAGGTCTCGGACATCGACCGCCAGGCCACGGACCGCCCGAAGAGCGGCGTGTTCCTGGGCCGCCACGCCGTGAACCCGCTGACCGGTGAGCGTCTGCCGATCTGGGCCTCGGACTACGTGCTGGCCGACTACGGCACGGGCGCCATCATGGCCGTGCCGGCCCACGACCAGCGCGACCTCGACTTCGCCCGCGCCATGGGCCTGCCCGTGCGCACCGTGCTGGACACCGGCGAGGAGGACCCGGCGGTCTCCGGCGTCGCGACGACCGGCGAGGGCATCCTGGTGAACTCCGGGGAGCTCGACGGCCTGGACAAGACCGCGGCCATCGCGCGGGCCATCGAGATCGTGCAGGAGCGCGGCACCGGCCGGGGCACCACCACGTACCGGCTGCGCGACTGGCTGCTCTCCCGTCAGCGCTTCTGGGGCACCCCGATCCCCGTGGTCCACTGCCCGGACTGCGGCGAGGTGCTCGTGCCGGAGGACCAGCTGCCGGTCACCCTGCCGACCGACCTCAAGGGCGAGCAGCTCGCCCCCAAGGGCCAGTCGCCCCTGGCCGCGGCGACGTCGTGGGTCGAGGTGGACTGCCCGCAGTGCGGCGGCCCCGCGCGACGGGACACCGACACCATGGACACGTTCGTGGACTCGTCCTGGTACATGCTCCGCTACGCGTCCCCGAACGACGACGCCCGCGTCTTCGACCCCGAGGCCCTGCGCCGCTGGCTGCCCGTGGACCAGTACGTGGGCGGCGTGGAGCACGCGATCCTGCACCTGCTGTATGCCCGCTTCTTCACCAAGGCCCTGCACGACCTCGGCCTGGTGCCCTTCACCGAGCCGTTCCGCGCCCTGCTCAACCAGGGCCAGGTGCTCAACGGCGGCAAGGCCATGTCCAAGTCGCTGGGCAACGGCGTGGACCTGGGCGACCAGCTGGACGAGTTCGGCGTCGACGCCGTGCGCCTGACCATGGTGTTCGCCTCGCCGCCCGAGGACGACGTGGACTGGGCCGACGTCGCCCCGGGGGCCGCCGGCAAGTTCCTGGCCCGCGCGTGGCGCCTGGCCCGCGACGTCCGCGCGACGGGCGCCCCGGCCGGCACGGACCCGGCGGACGGGGCCGTGACCCTGCGCCGGGTGACGCACCGGACCGTGCACGAGGCCCAGCAGCTGCTGGACGACGGCAAGTTCAACGTGGTCGTCGCCAAGACGATGGAGCTGGTCAACGCGGCCCGCAAGGAGATCGACGCGGGCGCCGGCGCGGCCGACCCCGCCGTCCGCGAGGCCGCCGAGGCCGTGGCCGTGCTGATCTCCCTCGTGGCGCCGTACACGGCCGAGGACATGTGGGTCCTCCTGGGCCACGAGCCCTCCGTGGTCCGCGCCGGCTGGCCCGCGGTGGACGAGGCGCTGCTGGTCGAGGACACCGTCACGGCCGTCGTCCAGGTCAAGGGCAAGGTCCGCGACACCCTCGAGGTGCCCGCGGACATCACCGCCGAGGACCTCGAGGCGCGCGCCCGCGCGTCGCAGAAGGTGCGGAACTTCATCGGGGACGCCGAGATCGTCAAGGTGATCGTGCGCGAGCCCAAGCTCGTGAACCTGGTGATCCGCTGACCGCGTGAGACCGGCCCCGACCGGGCCGGGGGAGAGGAGGCAGGCCGTGGCGAGCATCGAGCAGTGGCGCGACGACGCGCTCGCCCGCCTGCGCTCCCGCCGCTCCCAGCTGGCCGGGCGGGCACGCTACGGGCTGCGCCCGCCCCGCCGGGACCGCACGGCCGTCGTCACGGACTCGGCCGCGGCCCTGCCCGGCGCCGTCCTCGGACACGGTCTGGCCGCCGGGATCCGCCAGGTGGCGCTGCCCGTCATGGTGGGCGAGCAGATCCACACGGAGGGCACGGACGAGCTCGCGCTGGAGCTGCCGCTGGCCCTGGCCGCCGGCACCCCGGTGCGCACCTCACGGCCCTCGCCGGGCGCGTTCCGGACGGCCTACGCCGAGCTGGCCCGCGCCGGCTACGCACGCATCCTCTCCGTCCACCTGTCCGGCGAGCTCTCCGGCACCGTGGAGGCCGCACGCCTGGCCGCCGCGGACGCCGAGCGCCCGGTGACCGTGGTGGACTCGCGCACCGTGGGCTTCGCGCTGGGCATGGCCGTGGTGGACGCCGCCGTGGACGCGGGGGTGGGCATGCCCGTGGCCCGCATCCGCGAGCGGCTCGAGGCCACCGTGGACTCCAGCCACGTGCTGTTCACGGTGCCCAGCCTCGAGCAGCTGCGCCGGGGCGGGCGGATCAGCGGGCTGGCCTCGCTGCTGGGCACGCTGCTGCAGGTGCGCCCCGTCATGGCCGTCGACGACGGCGCGATCGGCCTGGTCGACCGCCCGCGCTCCGCGGCCCGGGCCGTCGACCGGCTCGTGGAGCTCGCGACCGAGCGGGCCGGCGGGGACCCGGTGCGGATCGCCGTGCACGCGTACGGCGACCCCGAGACGGCCGTGCAGCTCGCGGAGCGGCTCCAGCCGATCTCCACCACCCCCGTGCCCGTCGTCGAGCTGCCCGCCGTGCTCGCCGCGCACCTGGGCCTGGGCGCCCTGGGTGTGGTGATCTGCCCGCTGGAATCGCCCACGGGGGGCTCGGGGGACTGAGGCCGCCCGTGCGGGAGCGCTGAGGAGACGGGCGCGTCCGTTCCTGCACACCGCCCTGGAGCGCGATGGTGATCCCCAAGCCGGGTGCGGGACGCGCCCGGCTCAGACGCGGGGACGCAGACTGCCCGCATGAGCCCCAGCCACCGCCTCTGCGACGATCCGCCCGCCTTCGCCCCGGACCCCGCGCCCTCGGCCGTCCCCGACGTCGACACGGCCAGCCCGCACGCCGCGTCCCGGTGGGAGCGCACCCCGCCCCGGGGCCCGGTGCTGCGGTGGCGGCCGGCCCTGCTGGCGGTCACGGTGCTGCTCGTCGCCGCCGCGGCCTGGTGGGCGGTGGCCTGGTTGACCACCCCGGCGCCGCCTTCGGCGATCCCGGCGGCCGCGGCCGGTGCGGGCATCCCGCAGACCGACGCTCCCTCCACCGCCCCGTCGGCGGCGGGCACCGACGCGCGGACGCCGGAGGCGGGGCCGTCGGGGGAGGCGTCCGGCCCCGCCGGGTCCACCCCGCTGCGGGTGCACGTGGTGGGCGAGGTCGCCCGGCCGGGTGTGGTCAGCCTCGCGCCGGGCTCCCGGGTGGCCGACGCCGTGCGCGCCGCCGGCGGCACGACCCGGCACGCCCGGGCGGAGCGCATCAACCTCGCGGCCCCGCTGGACGACGGCCAACAGGTCCTCGTCCCCTCCGCCCACACGCCGCAGGACGCCCTGGACCGGGTGGCCGGGGCCGCGCAGGCGCAGCCCACGCCGACCACGGGCAGGGCCGGTGCCGGAGGCGAGCCGGGCGGCGCCGAGTCCGGCGACACCGTGGACCTGAACACCGCCGACGCCACGGAGCTGCAGACCCTGCCCGGCGTCGGCCCCGCCACGGCGGAGAAGATCATCGCCCACCGCGAGACGGTCGGCCCGTTCACCGGCCTGCCGGACCTGGACGCGGTGCCCGGCATCGGCCCGGCCACGCTCGACCGGCTGCGTGACCACGTCTCGTGGTGAGCCCGGCCCCGGGTCCGTCCAGCGATCCCATGGACCGCCGCGCCCGCCACCGCGAGGTGCCCGGCCCGCTCGAGGCCCGGTGGGTGCCCGCCCTGCTCGCCTGCCTGACCCTCGGGATCCTCGGCGTCGCCTGGGACGCCCCGGCCCGCTCGGCGGCGGCCCTCACCGGGTTGGCCGTCGCCGCGGCCGCCGTCCTGGGGGCCGCCCGCTCGACCGGTCGGATACGGGGCGTGGCCACCGCGACGGCGCTGGCCGGCGTAGCCGCGGCCCTGATGCTGCAGCACTCGGCCGGGCCCGCCGCCGCGGCCAGCGCCAGCGGTTGGACCGGCGCGGTGCACGCCGGCTCACCGCTGCGGCTCGAGCTGACCCTGGACGGGCCCGCCACCCGGAGCGAGGCGACCTTCGGCCCGCGCTGGAGCGTGCCCGTGCGGGTCGAGACGTTCGGTCATCCGCCGCGGGCCCCCGAGGCGGCCGTGACGGCCCGACTCACGGGCGGGGGCGCACCGCCCGCGACGATCGCCGCGCCGTCGGACGGAACGGCGGCCCCCGGCGGCGGGCCGGGATCGCGGGTGTGCGTCGTGGCCCGGCCGTCGAGGTCCGGCTCCACCGTGTTCCTGGCCGCCGCGGCCGCCCCGCAGCCGGGACCCTGCCCCGGCGGGGTGGAGACGGCGGGCGGGGCCACCGACGGCGGCCCGGGCCCGCCTCGGCGGGAGGCGCTGCGCGCCGCATTCCGTCAGTCCGCGGAGCGCACGGTCGGCGCGGCGCCGGAGCTCATCCCGGGGCTGGTGCTGGGCGACCGCTCCGCCCAGGGGGCCGCCCTCGACGACGCCATGAAGGCCTCGGGCCTGTCGCACCTGTCTGCCGTGTCCGGGGCCAACGTGGCCATGATCCTCGGCGCGGTCGCGATCACCCTGCGCTGCGCGCGGGTGCACCGGGCGGTGGTCCTCAGCGCCGGGCTGGCGGTCCTCGGGGTGTTCGTGGTCGTGGTGGGGCCGGAGCCGTCCGTGCTCCGGGCGGCCGTGATGGGCGCCCTCGGCGCCCTCGCGGTGTTCTTCGGCCGCGCGCGGCAGGCGTTCGGACTCCTGACGGTGGGCGGCACGGCCCTGCTCGTCGCGGTGCCGGCCCTCGCCGTGGAACCGGCCTTCCACCTCTCCCTGGCCGCGACCGCGGGCATCGTCCTGGGCGGCGCGCCCCTCGACCGTGCGCTGCACGCCGGGCTCGGCCGGGTGCTGCCCGACGTCGTGGCGCGGTGGCTCTCGGCGTCGCTCGCGGTGACCGTGGCCGCCCACCTGGCCTGCCAGCCGATCATCCTGGCCATGACCGGTGAGGTGTCGGCCTACGCGGTGCCGGCCAATCTGCTGGCCGCCCCGGCCGTGCCGCCCGTGACCGTCCTGGGCACCCTCGCCGCGGCCCTCGCCCTGCCCGCGCCGGGGATCGCCGCCGCCCTCGTCGCCGTGATCCAGTGGCCCGCGGCCTGGATCGGGTGGGTCGCCCACACCAGCGCCTCCCTGCCCGGGGCGCTGCGTCCGTGGCCGGCCGGAGCCCTCGGCGCCGGGCTGGGCGTCCTGCTGGTTGCCGCGACGCTCCTCGGATTCGCCGCCGTGCTCCTGCTCGAACGCCGCCGGGCCGCCCCGGTGCGGCGTGTCGGCCGCAGCGCGCCGCGGACCCGCGAGCGCCTCCCCGCCCTGGTCGTGCTCGCCGCCGCGCTGGCCGCGGCCACCACGGGTGCGGTCGGGGCGGTCCTCGTGCCGCGGGCCTCGGGCGCGGCCCCGCCGGACTGGGCGGTGGCGTTCTGCGACGTCGGCCAGGGGGACATGGCCGTGTTCCGGTCCGGCCCGCGCGCGGGGGTCGTCGTCGACGTCGGGCCCGAGCCGGGGCTCGCTCGTCGCTGCCTCGACGACCTCGACGTCGACCGGGTGGACGCCGTGCTGCTCACCCACCTGCACGCCGACCACGCCGGGGGGCTGGCCGGCGTGGTCGACCGCGCCTCCCCCGGGGCGGTGCACTACGCGACCCGGGACGCACCGGGGCAGGGCAGGGGGCAGGGCCGTGCCGCCCACCGTCAGGAGTCCGAACGCCTGCCGCGCGCGGCCGAAGAACACCGCGAGGGCGCCGAGGGCGCCCATCACGGCCGCCCGGAGCACGGACGGCTCCGGCCCCACCACGACGGCGCGCCCGAGATCACGGCTCACACCGTCCGCCCGCCCTCGAGCGTCCGCACCGGACCCTAGGATGGGACGCATGTCCGCCGCCCGCAGCCCCCGTTCCGGCCGAGCCGGCCGCACCGACCCGCTGGCCTGGCGGCGAGCCGAGCCCGCCCCGCTCATGCTCCTCAAGGGACCCGAGGACCATGCCGCCCGGTGGGTGACGGACCGCGTGACCCAGGCTCTGCGCGAGCGTCACGGTCAGCTGGAGATCCACCGGCTCCGCGCGGGGGAGTACCAGCCCGGCCAGCTGGCCACCGCGGCCAGCCCGTCCCTCTTCGCCGAGCCCACCCTCATCACGGTCGAGGGCCTCGAGGCCATGAACGATGCGTTCCTCGAGGACGCCCTGCGCCTCGTCCAGCAGGGCCCCGGCGCGGACGACGTCACGCTCGTGCTGCGTCACACCGGCGGCACCCGCGGCAAGAAGCTGCTGGATGCCGTCGCGAAGGACGGCACGGTGGTCGAATGCGTGCCGCTGAAGAAGGACGAGGAGCGGCTGGCCTTCGTGCAGGCCGAGTTCCGCGACCGGCGTCGACGCATCGACGAGGAGGCGGCCCGCGCGCTCATCCGCGCCACCGGCGCCTCGCTCACGGAGCTCGCGGCCGCGTGTGCCCAGCTCGTCGACGACACCGAGGGCGTCGTCACCGTCGAGACCGTGGACACCTACTACAGCGGCCGCGTGGAGGCCACGAGCTTCGCGGTGGCCGACGCGGCGCTCGAGGGGCAGGCGGCGAGGGCCGTGTCCCTCGTGCGGCACGCGATGGCCACCGGCGTGCACCCGGTGATGATCACCGCGGCGCTCGCGCTCAAGGCGCGGCAGGTGGCACGGATGATCGACGCCCGCCGGCCCGCCGCCGAGCTGCCGTCCCTGCTCGGAGTGGCCCCGTTCCAGGTGCGCTACATCCAGCAGGCGGCGCGGCACTGGACGGCGGCCGGCATCGCGCAGGCCGTGGAGTGGATCGCCCAGGCCGACGCCGAGGCCAAGGGCGCCTCCCGCAACCCGGAGTTCGCCGTCGAGCGCGCGGTCATCCGCGTGGCCACCGCCGTCAGCCGCTGACGGCGCCGCCGGACGGCACGCGACGGGGGCAGCCCGGACACGACGCGGCCCCCGCACCGATCGCTCGGGGCGGGGGCCGCGGTCACAGCCGGGGGGCGTGGATCAGCCGAGGAGGGCCTTCACGCGGGCGGCGATGCCGGACTTGCGGTTCGCGGCCTGGTTCTTGTGGATGACGCCCTTCGAAGCGGCCTTGTCCAGCTTGCGGGAGGCGGTGCGCAGCGCGGCGGCGGCGGCCTCGGCCTCGCCGGCGGCGACGGCCTTGTCCACGGCGCGGATGGCGGTCTTCAGCTCGGACTTCACCGCGACGTTGCGCTGGCGCGCCTTCTCGTTGGTGAGGATGCGCTTCTTCTGGGACTTGATGTTAGCCAAATCGGGTCCTTCGTCGTCGGCGGCGCGGACGAGGGTCCGGGCGCCGCATGAACAGGGGGTCGTGGAGGGTGCCCGGATCCGTGGACTGAGCGGCGTGGGGAACACCGATGATGACCCGTTCCGGGGGTGCCCGTCGACCGGCGGACACAATGCGGACGATCCTACCACCCAGACCCCGCGATCCGCGCGGCCGACTCAGCGCCCCCGCCTCCGGGCGCGGGCCAGCGCGGCCGTGACCCGGTCGAAGGCCGCCCGGTCCAGGACGCCGCCCTCCCGGCGCACCGCGGCCGGATCCACGCGGACCACCCGGTCCAGCTTCACCTCCGAGGCGCGGCCGGACCGGTCCCAGGCGCCTGCGCCCACGTCCACGTAGTCCTCGTCGCGGGTCAGCGCGTTGTTCCGGTCCCGGCTGGTCAGCATGAGCCCGAGCAGGAGCGCCCCGTCCCGGCCGATCAGGAGCACGGGGCGGTCCTTGCCCCGGCCGTCCATCTCCTCGTACGGCACCCAGGTCCACACGACCTCGCCCGGCCCGGCCGTCGGCCCGGGCGCGGGCGCGTATTCGACGCGGACGGTCCCGGTGAAGTCCGGCAGGGACACGTGGCGGTCGGTGTCCTGTCGCCGGGGCCGGCGCTCCTGCCCGGGCCCGGGCATCGGCCACGAGTCGGTGGGCTCCGTGGGGTCCCACGCGGGCCCGGGAGGCCCGGGCGGGCCCGGGAGGCCCGGGCGGGCCCGGGAAGGGCGACGGGCCGCTCCGTTCGCCGGCCCGTCGACCGGCCTCAGAGGCGGCTCGACGCGGCCGGGCGTCGTCGCGGAGGGCGCCGATCAGGCGTGCCGTCCGGCGGCCGAGGGACAGGGCGCGATGCAGGTCGAAGGCCATGGGCGTGAATCTAGTGGACGCGCGGGCCCGGCGTCCGGGTCGGGTCGGCGGCGGGACATGAGAGACTAGGCGGTCAGAGTCCCGTCCCCGTCACCCGTAGAGGAAGTGCCCGTGTCGCCCCTGGCGTCGAACCCCCCGGTGCCCGCTGCCACCGACCCCTCGGTGATCCGCAACTTCTGCATCATCGCCCACATCGACCACGGCAAGTCCACGCTGGCGGACCGCATGCTGCAGGCCACCGGCGTCGTGCAGCCCCGCGACATGAAGGCCCAGTACCTGGACCGCATGGACATCGAGCGTGAGCGCGGCATCACCATCAAGTCCCAGGCCGTGCGCATGCCCTGGTCCGTGGACGGGGTGGACTACGCCCTGAACATGATCGACACCCCCGGGCACGTGGACTTCACCTATGAGGTCTCCCGCTCGCTGGCCGCGTGCGAGGGCGCGATCCTGCTGGTGGACGCCGCCCAGGGCATCGAGGCCCAGACCCTGGCGAACCTCTACCTCGCCATGGAGCACGAGCTGGAGATCATCCCCGTGCTCAACAAGATCGACCTGCCCGCCGCGGATCCGGACCGCTACGCGGCCGAGCTGGCCTCCCTGATCGGCTGCGAGCCCGAGGACGTGCTGCGCGTCTCCGGCAAGACGGGCGTCGGCGTCGAGGAGCTGCTGGACCGCGTGGTCCGCGCCATCCCCGGCCCGGAGGGGGACGCGGACGCCCCGGCCCGCGCGATGATCTTCGACTCCGTGTACGACACCTACCGGGGCGTCGTCACGTACGTGCGCGTCGTGGACGGCCGGCTCTCCCCACGGGAGAAGGTCCGCATGATGTCCACGGGCACGACCTACGAGCTCCTCGAGATCGGCGTCTCCTCCCCGGAGCCCGTGCCCACCAAGGGCCTGGCCGCGGGCGAGGTGGGCTACCTCATCACCGGCGTGAAGGACGTGCGTCAGTCCAAGGTGGGCGACACGGTCACCAACCACGCCCACCCGGCGGAGCAGTCCCTGGGTGGCTATGAGGACCCCAAGCCCATGGTGTTCTCGGGTCTGTACCCCATCGACGGCTCGGACTATCCCGTGCTGCGTGACGCCCTGGACAAGCTCAAGCTCAACGACGCCGCGCTCGTCTACGAGCCGGAGACCTCGGTCGCGCTGGGCTTCGGCTTCCGCGTCGGCTTCCTCGGTCTGCTGCATCTGGAGATCGTGCGCGAGCGCCTCGAGCGCGAGTTCGACCTCGACCTCATCTCCACCGCGCCCAACGTGGTCTACGAGGTCACCCGGGAGGACCGTGAGGTCGTCACCGTGACCAACCCCTCCGAGTTCCCCGAGGGCAAGATCCTCGAGGTGCGCGAGCCCATGGCCTCGGCCACGATCATCGTGCCGGCGGAGTTCATCGGCGCCGTCATGGAGCTGTGCCAGGCCAAGCGCGGCAACCTCAAGGGCATGGACTACCTCTCCGAGGAACGCGTGGAGATCCGCTACTGGATCCCGCTGGCCGAGATCGTGTTCGACTTTTTCGACCAGCTCAAGTCCCGCACCAAGGGGTACGCCTCGCTGGACTGGAAGGCCGACGGCGACCAGGTCGCCGACCTCGTCAAGGTGGACATCCTGCTCCAGGGCGAACAGGTGGACGCGTTCTCCTCGATCACCCACAGGGACAACGCCTACGCGTACGGCGTGATGATGACGGGCAAGCTCAAGGAGCTGATCCCGCGCCAGCAGTACGAGGTGCCGATCCAGGCCGCCATCGGCTCGCGCATCATCGCCCGCGAGAACATCCGCGCGATCCGCAAGGACGTGCTCTCCAAGTGCTACGGCGGCGACATCTCCCGCAAGCGCAAGCTGCTCGAGAAGCAGAAGGAGGGCAAGAAGCGCATGAAGATGGTCGGCCGGGTGGAGGTCCCGCAGGAGGCCTTCATCGCCGCCCTGTCCTCGGACGGCGCCGGCGCCGACCAGGCGGCGAAGAAGTAAGTGCCCGCCCTGCCCCTCGGCGAGCCCGTCCCCGACGACGGCCGGCTGCCGGCTGACGTCGGGCAGCGGGTGCGCGCGGCCGCCCGCGACGGCGCGGCGCGCACCTTCAGCCTGTACGTCCACGTGCCGTTCTGCACGGTGCGCTGCGGCTACTGCGACTTCAACACGTACACGGCCGTCGACCTCGGCCCCGGCGCGGGTCGCGGCGACTACTGGGAGTCGGCGGTCGCGGAGCTGGACTTCGCCGCGGACGTGCTCGCGTCCTCGGACGTGCCCGCCCGCCCGCTGCACACGGTGTTCTTCGGCGGCGGCACGCCCACGCTCCTGCCGGCCGCGGACCTCGTGCGCATCCTCCAGGCGGCGGTGGACCGGTTCGGGATCGCGCCCGGCGCGGAGGTGACCACCGAGGCCAACCCGGACACGATCACCCCGGAGTACGCCCGCCAGCTCGCGGCCGGCGGCTTCACCCGCCTCTCCCTGGGCATGCAGTCCGCGGTGCCGCACGTGCTCGCCACGCTCGAGCGCACCCATCGGCCCGAGTCCGTCCCCGCCGCCGTCGCCGCGGCCCGCGAGGCCGGCCTGGAGGTGTCCCTGGACCTGATCTACGGGACCGCGGGGGAGTCCCTCGCCGACTGGCGGGCCACGCTCGAGGCCGCCGTCGCCCTGGCCCCGGACCACGTGAGCGCGTATTCGCTGATCGTGGAGGAGGGCACCAAGCTCGGGGCCCAGGTGGCCCGCGGCGAGGTGGCGGACGTGGACCCCGACGACCAGGCGGACAAGTACCTGCTCGCCGAGGAGCTGCTCGGCACCGCCGGCTACCGCTGGTACGAGGTGTCCAACTGGGCTCGGGACCCGCAGGGCTCCGGGGTCCACCGTGCGCGGCACAACGTGGCGTACTGGGAGGACCAGGACTGGTGGGGGATCGGCCCGGGCGCGCACTCGCACCTCGCCGGGGTCCGGTTCTGGAACGCCAAGCACCCCGCCGCCTACGCGCAGCGGCTGGCCACAGGGGTCACCCCCGCCGTGGGCCGCGAGCGGCCCGACGCCGACGCGCGGCGCCTCGAGCGCATCATGCTCGCGGTGCGCACGGTGGACGGGCTCCCGACCGCGGAGCTCGTCTCGGAGACGCCGGGGGAGGCCGCGCGGATCCGCGGGGCGATCGCCGAACTCATCGCCGCGGGCCTGCTGGACGGGCGCGCCGCCGTCGACGGCCGCATCGTCCCCACGCTCGAGGGGCGGCTGCGCAACGACGCGATCGTCCGGGCGCTGGCCGGCTTCTGACCGGCCGGCCCCGGGTCAGCGCAGGATGCGCAGGTTGAACGGGTACCGGAACGGACGGCCCTTGGACACGTGCGAGGCGCCCATCACGCCGTAGACCGCCATGGCGGCCCACGTGAGCGCGCCGAGGATCGCGAAGATCGGGCCGACCACCGGCAGCAGGGACAGGAAGAAGAACAGGAGCGTGATGAGCGTGGGCGGCCCGGAGAAGTTCAGGGCCTCGCGCGACTCCTGCGAGGTGAACGGGCCGCGGTCGCGGTAGAGCAGCCACACGACCAGCGGGCCGAGCACGCCGAACGCCAGACTGAGGTGGGCCAGCGCCGCGCGGTCACGGTCCTGCTTCGCCGTGAGCGGGGCGCCGCGGCCGCCGGCCGAGACGAGCCAGGCGGGCGGGCCGTGGCCGGTGCGGCCGGCGTCGGGCTGCGCGCGGGTGTTCACGAGGGGCTCCTCCTGGATTGCGAGACCCGCGCGCCGGGGACCGGGCGCAGGGCATGGGCCAGCATAGCGCGGGCGGGCGGGGGCCGCGCCGAGATCAGTGCTCGGGTGCGGCGGTGAGGAAGTCGATGAGCTCCTCCACGCGGCCCAGCAGGGACGGCTCGAGGTCCGCGTACGTGGTGACGTGGGAGAGCAGCCGCTTCCACCCCAGCCCCGTGGCCTCCTTGCTCCCGTGCGGCCAGCCCAGTCCCCGCAGGATCCCCGTCTTCCAGTCCTGCCCCTTCGGCACGACGGGCCACGCGGGGATGCCGAGGACGGAGGGCTTGATGACCTGCCAGACGTCCACGTAGGGGTGACCGAGGATGAGCACGTTGCCCGCGGCCCCCGGCACGCGCATGGCCTCGGCCGCGAGGCGCTCCTCCTTGGACCCGGTGACGAGGTGGTCCACGAGGATCCCGAGCCGGCGCCGCGGACCGGGGGCGAACGCACGGATCGCCCCGGCGAGGTCGTCCACGCCGTGCAGGGGCTCCACGACGATGCCCTCGAGGCGCAGGTCCTCGCCCCACACCTTCTCCACCAGCTCGGCGTCGTGCACGCCCTCCACCCAGATGCGAGAGGCGCGAGCGGTGCGGGCCCGCGCCCCCTCGACCCGTCGCGAGCCGGAGGCGGTGCGGGCCGGCGCCGCCGGGGCCGCGGCGGTCGGGGGGACCAGGGTCACGGGCTCGCCGTCGATCCAGAAGCCGCCGCCGAGGGGGAAGCCGCGGCGCACGCCGCGACGGTCCTCCAGGACCACCACGTGCACGCCGCCGGAGCGCTCGATGCCGATCACGGCCCCGGTGAACCCGGAGGCCACGTCCTCGACCACCGTGCCGGGGGTGGCGGGCACATCGGGGACGGTCCGGGCGCATCGGGGACGGTCCGGGCGGGGCGGCGCGTCAGGTCGTCGTGGCCCGCGGGGCCCCAGCTGCTCCAGTCCATGGGAGAGCACGGTAGCAACGGGGGCGGGCGATCACCGTGAGCGAAGCCGTGCGGGCCGGTCGGGTCGTCCCCCGGGTCGGACGGTAGCATTGGCACTTGACCCGCCGGAGTGCCAGCCAGGGGCACCTCCGGGGTCGCCCCGGATCCCGACGGACCAGAGGAGGACCGAGATGTCGGAGCAGCCCCGCCGCCTGCAGGTGCTCCAGGCGATCGTGGAGGACTACGTGGCGCTGCGCGAGCCCGTGGGCTCCAAGGCGCTCGTGGAACGGCACGCCCTGGGCGTGTCCTCCGCGACCGTGCGCAACGACATGGCTGCGCTCGAGGAGGAGGGCCTCATCGTGGCCCCGCACACCTCCGCCGGGCGCGTCCCCACGGACAAGGGCTACCGCGTGTTCGTCGACCGCCTCTCCGAGGTGAAGCCGCTGTCCCCGGCCGAGCGCCGGGCCGTGCGGACCCTGCTGGATCCGGAGACGGACACCGAGCACATGATGGAGTCCACGGTGCGCCTCCTGGCCCAGCTGACCCAGCAGGTCGCCGTCGCGCAGTTCCCCCACGAGGACGGCTCCACGATCCGCCACCTCGAACTGGTCTCCCTCGCGCCCACGCGCGTGCTCGTGGTCCTCATCCTGTCCACGGGGCGGGTGGACCAGCGGCACGCCGTGCTGGACCGTCCGGTCGAGGAGGCGGAGCTGTCCGTGCTCCGCGGCCTCCTGCTGGACGCCCTGCTGGGGCTCGGTCCGGTGCAGGCGGCTACCGTGGTGGACGACGTCGTCACCCGGGTCCGCCCGGAGCACCGGCAGTCCGCCGCCCTCGTGGCCGCGGCCGTCCACGACCTGCTCGAGGCCGGCCGGCAGGACCGCATCGTCCTGGCCGGCACCGCCAACCTGGCCCGCTCCCCGGGGGACTTCGGCGCGTCCATCGGGCCGATCCTGGAGGCGCTCGAGGAGCAGGTGGTGCTGCTGCGCCTGCTCACGGAGATGGAGCAGGACGCCCACGGGGTGTCCGTGCGGATCGGCTCCGAGAACGCCGGATCGCTCGCGGACACCTCGGTGGTCGCGGCCGCCTACGGCCCCGGCGCCGTGGCGAAGGTCGGTGTCATCGGCCCGACCCGGATGGACTATCCGGGCACCATGGCCGCCGTCCGGGCGATCGCCCGCTATCTCTCCCGCATCCTGACCACCTGACGCGCCTCCGCGCGTCCTGGCGGGCCCCGTCCCGCATCGCCCCACGTCCCGCTCTCCCCGAGAGGAATCCCCACCGTGACCGACCACTACGAGACGCTCGGCGTCAGCCGTGACGCCAGCACCGAGGAGATCCGCCGCGCCTACCGCAAGCTCGCGCGCACCCACCACCCGGACGTCAACCCCGACCCGGAGGCGGCCGAGCAGTTCAAGCGCATCTCCCACGCCTACGAGGTGCTCTCGGACGAGGGCCGGCGCCGGGCCTACGACACGACGGGCAACGAGAACGGCCAGGCCGGCTTCCCGGGCGGCTTCGGCGGGACGGGCGGCTTCGGGGGCTTCGCCGACATCTTCGAGACCTTCATGAACGCCGCCGGCCAGGGCGGCCGCGGCGGCCCCGCCAGCCGCGCCCGCCGCGGCCAGGACGCCCTGGTGACCGCGCGGATCGACCTGCGCGACGCCGTCTTCGGCGGCGAGCAGACGATCGAGCTGGACACGGCCGTGCGCTGCGATCGGTGCGAGGGCTCGTGCTGCGAGCCCGGCACCCAGCCGGAGACCTGCCAGACCTGCCACGGCCACGGCATGATCCAGCGCCCCGTGCGGTCGCTGCTGGGCACCGTCATGGCCACCGAGGCCTGCCCCGCCTGCCAGGGGTTCGGCACCGTCATCCCGACGCCCTGCCACGAGTGCGACGGGCAGGGCCGCGTCCGCACCCGGACGCCGCTGACCCTGCGCATCCCCGCGGGCGTGGACGACGGCACCCGCATCCACCTCGCCGGCCGCGGCGAGGCCGGCCCGGGCGGCGGCCCGAACGGGGACCTCTACGTGGAGATCGCGGTCCGCCCGGACGAGACCTTCCGCCGCGAGGGCGACCACCTGGCCACCACCGTGACCGTCCCCATGGCCGCCGCGGCCCTGGGCACCACCGTCACGCTGGACACCCTGGACGGCAAGCAGTCCGTCAGCCTGGACCCGGGCGTGCAGTCCGGCCACGTCGAGGTCCTCCACGGCCTGGGCGTCGGCCGCCTGCGCGGGCAGGGCCGTGGCGACCTCAAGGTGGACGTGGTGGTCACCACGCCCACCGACCTGGACGACGAGCAGCGCCAGCTCCTGGAGCGCCTGGCCGAGGTGCGCGGCGAGGAGGTCGTGCACGGCGCACCCCAGGCCAAGGGCATGTTCGCCCGGCTGCGGGAGAACCTGAGGAACCTGTGACCGCCCCCCTGTTCCACCTCGAGCCGGGCGCCCTGGCCGGCGCGAGCGCGGGCGCGGAGGTCGTCTTCGGCGGCCCCGAGGCCCGGCACGCCGCCGCGGCCATGCGCCTGGCCCCCGGGGAGGCCGTGCTCCTGGCCGACGGGTCGGGCACGCTCGGCCACGGCACCGTGCTCGCGGCCGCCCCGGACGCGGTGACCGTGCGGCTGGACACGGTGGCGGAGGAGCCGGCGCCCACCCCGGCGCTCGTGCTCGTCCAGGCCCTCGCCAAGGGCGACCGGGATCTCATGGCGGTCCAGGCCGCCGTCGAGCTCGGCGTGGACGCCGTGGTGCCCTGGGAGGCCGAGCGCTCGATCGTCCGCTGGAAGGGTCCCAAGGCCGCCAAGGCCCGCCAGAAGTGGGCGGACACGGCCCGCGCGGCCGCCAAGCAGGCGCGTCGCGCCCGGGTGCCCGCGGTCCGGGACCACGTCTCCGGGACGGCGGTCGCCGGGCTGGTCCGGGACGACGACGGCGGCCGGCTCGTCCTCGTGCTGCACGAGGACGCGGAGCACGGGGTGTCCGCGGTGCCCGCGGAGCGACTCTCCGCGGCCGCCGAGATCGCCGTCGTCGTGGGCCCCGAGGGCGGGATCGGCCCGGCCGAGCTCGAGGCCTGCGTGGCCGCGGGGGCCGTGCCGGTGCGGCTCGGCCCGCACGTGCTGCGCGCCTCCACGGCCGGCCCCGCCGCCCTCGCCGTGCTCCAGCACCGGCTCGGCCGCTGGTGAGCCCCGGCAGGACGACGCGCCGACGCCTAGACTGGACGGGACGTCCCGCCCCCACGACCCCGAGGTGATCCGCCCCATCGTGACCTGTCTCTTATACACCTCT
>NZ_JABFNH010000024.1:42746-45579 GCF_017168435.1 Micrococcus sp. KRD070 | reverse complement strand
CCACGACCCCGACCCCGCCCGCCACCGCGCACGAGGGGGTCGCGTTCGAGACCGCCGACCTCATGGTCCGCACGCTCGGACCGCAGGACGCCCTGCTGCGGATCCTCGGCGGCGTGTTCCCCACCGTGGACGTCACGGTCCGCGACCAGCGGCTGGACCTGGCCGGGCCGGTGGCCGACGTGGCGTCGGTGCGGCGCGTCGTCGAGGACCTGCGCTCGATCGCCCGCCGCGACCAGGCCGTCACCCCCGAGGTGATGGGCCAGGTCGTCCACCACGTCCGCGATGCCGCCACCGGGCGCGGCGCGGGTCAGCTGCACCTGGACTCGATCCTCTCGGGCCGGGGCCGCCGCATCCGCGCGAAGACCCTGCACCAGCAGGACTACGTGGAGGCGATCGACCGCTCCACCGTCGTCTTCGGCATCGGCCCGGCCGGCACCGGCAAGACCTACCTGGCCATGGCCAAGGCCGTGCAGGCGCTGCAGGCCAAGGAGGTCAACCGCATCATCCTCACCCGCCCGGCCGTCGAGGCCGGCGAGCGGCTCGGCTTCCTGCCCGGCGGGCTCTCCGAGAAGATCGACCCGTACCTGCGCCCTCTGTACGACGCGCTGCACGACATGATCGAGCCCGAGTCGATCCCGCGGCTGATGGAGGCCGGGACCATCGAGGTCGCCCCGCTGGCGTACATGCGCGGCCGCACCCTGAACGACGCGTTCGTGATCCTCGACGAGGCCCAGAACACCACCGGCGAGCAGATGAAGATGTTCCTGACCCGCCTCGGCTTCGGTGCGCGCATGGTCGTCACGGGAGACACCTCGCAGGTGGACCTGCCGCGCGGCACCCAGTCCGGCCTGGCCCAGGCCGTCGAGGTGCTCGAGGGGATCGAGGGACTGGAGATGGTCCGCTTCGACTCCTCGGACGTGGTCCGGCACTCGCTGGTGAGCGCCATCGTGGACGCCTACGACGCCGCCCGCGGCCCCGCGGAGCGGTCCCAGAAGCGAGGAGGGGCCCGCCGTGGCCGTTGAGATCCTGAACGAGTCGGGGATCGAGGTCCCCGAGGACGCGCTGCTGCGCATGGCCCGGCACGTGTACGCGCGCCTGCACGTCCACGAGCGCGCCGAGACGGCCGTGACCGTCGTGGACGCCGCACGCATGGCCGAGCTGCACGAGGAGTGGATGGACCTGCCCGGGCCCACCGACGTGATGAGCCTGCCCATGGACGAGCTGACCCCCGGCTCGCCCGAGGCGCCGGCCGAGGGCGTGCTCGGCGACGTCGTGCTCTGCCCCGAGGTCGCCGCCGAGCAGGCGGCGCGCGGCGGGCACTCCCGTGACGACGAGCTGCTCCTGCTGCTCACCCACGGCATGCTCCACCTGCTCGGGTACGACCATCTCGAGGACGCCGAGCGCGAGGAGATGTTCACGCTCCAGGATCGGCTCGTCTCCGAGGTCCTGGGGCGGCCCGCCCCGGCCCCCACCGTCGAGGATTGACGGCACCGCCCATGCTGACGCCCGCCGTCCTCTTCGCCCTGTTCCTGGTCTTCCTCGGCCTGACCTGGACGCTGTCCCTGGCCGAGTCCGCGTTCTCCTACCTCTCCCGGCGGGACGCGGAGGACATCGTCCGCGAGCAGCCCGGCTCCAAGGTCCTGGAGATCGCCCGCGAGCGGGAGAGCCACCTCGGGGCCCTGCGGGTCTGGCGCTTCGTCGCCGAGGCCCTGTCGGCCGTCTGCCTGACCGCGGCCGCCGACGCGGTGGTGGACGACACGTGGCTCGCCGTGGCGATCGCCGCGGTCGTGCTCGTGGGCGTGGCCGCCCTGCTGGGCGTCTGGAGCCCGCGGCCGATCGGCTCCCGCAACGAGGCCGCCGTCGCCCGCCGCCTCGGCGGGCTCGTGTGGGTGCTCCGCCGGGCCCTGGGCCCGCTCGCCGCCCGCCTGGACCGGGACCGGCGCCGTCGCGAGGTCGAGCCGGAGGACGAGGACGACTTCCAGGAGCGCCACCTGCGCGAGTTCGTCGCCCGCGCCCACGACGCGGACGTGCTCGCCGACTCCGAGGCGGAGCTGATCCAGTCGGTGTTCTCCATGAACGACACCATCGTCCGCTCCGTCATGGTGCCGCGCACCGACGTCGTCACGATCGACGCCGACCACACGCTCGGCCAGGCCATGGCCCTGTTCCTGCGCTCCGGTAACTCCCGCATCCCGGTGATCGGCGAGGACGCCGACGACATCCGGGGCATGCTGCACCTCAAGGACGTCACCCGCGCCCTGCACCACGACGGCGCTGCGACCGACACCCCCGTCACCGAGGTCATGCGCGACGTCCGCTTCGTCCCCGAGTCGAAGTCCGTGGCCACCCTCCTGCAGGAGCTGCAGCGCGAGTCCACCCACGTGGCCGTGGTGGTGGACGAGTACGGCGGCACGGCGGGGCTCGTGACGCTCGAGGACCTCATCGAGGAGATCGTCGGCGAGATCTACGACGAGGACGACCACCCGGACCGCCCCGAGGTGGAGTTCGTCGCGCCCGGCGTCTACTCCGTCGACGCGCGCATGGGCATCCACGACTTCCGGGAGGAGTTCGAGCTGCCGGAGGAGGACGAGGACGACGACGTCGACACGGTCGGCGGCCTCCTGGCCAAGGAGCTCGGCCGCGTCCCGATCCAGGGCTCGCGCGTCGTGGTCCAGGGGATCGAGCTCGTCGCGGACACCCTCGAGCCCCGCCGCAACCGGGTCGCGCGCCTGCGCGTCTCCGAGACCCCCGACCGCCCGGTGCGGCTGCGCCGGCGCGAGGAGCAGGCCCACGGCGCCACGCCCGCCGACCCCGTGGCCTGAGCCGGCCGCCC
>NZ_JABFNH010000024.1:7243-42646 GCF_017168435.1 Micrococcus sp. KRD070 | reverse complement strand
CCCCACGCCCCGCCTGACAAGGATGACCCCATGACCGATCTCGTCGATCCGGCCCGCGCCGCGGACGGCTTCCGTTCCGGCTTCGTCTCGCTCGTGGGCCGGCCGAACGCCGGCAAGTCCACGCTCACCAACGCGCTGGTGGGGGAGAAGGTGGCGATCACCTCCTCCAAGCCGCAGACCACGCGCCACACCATCCGCGGGATCGTCCACCGCGAGGACTTCCAGCTCGTGCTCGTGGACACCCCGGGCCTGCACCGGCCCCGCACCCTGCTCGGCGAGCGCCTCAACGACCTCGTGGCGGAGACGCTCAACGAGGTCGACGCCGTGGGCATGTGCCTGCCGGCCGACGAGGCGATCGGTCCCGGCGACCGGTTCATCGCCCAGCAGCTCTCCTACCTGCACCGCACCCCGGTGGTCGCCGTGGTGACGAAGACGGACAAGGTGGGCCCGGAGCAGCTCATGGCGCAGCTCGTGGCCGTGACCGCGCTGGGCGACGAGGTCCTCGGGCCGGAGAACGGCGGGGAGGGCTTCGCGGCCGTCGTGCCGGTCTCGGCGGTGGCCGGCCGCCAGGTCGACGACGTCCTGGGCGTCTTCGCGGGCCTGCTGCCGGCCGGGCCGCCCCTGTACCCCGACGGCGAGCTCACGGACGAGCCGGAGGCGGTCATGGTCGCCGAGCTCATCCGGGAGGCGGCCCTGGAGGGCGTGCGCGACGAGCTGCCGCACTCGGTGGCCGTGATGGTCGAGGAGATGTCCCTGCGCGAGGACCGCCCCGCGGATCGGCCCCTCATGGACGTGTGGGCGAACGTCTTCGTCGAACGGGACAGCCAGAAGGGCATCATCATCGGCAAGGGCGGCTCCCGGCTGCGTGAGATCGGCGCGCAGGCGCGGGCGGGCATCGAGCGCATGCTCGGCACCAAGGTGCACCTGGACCTGCGGGTCAAGGTCGCCAAGGAGTGGCAGCGCGACCCCAAACAGCTCGGCCGACTCGGCTTCTGAGCCCGAGGCCCCGGCCCGGGCGCGCACGCGCCGGAGCGGGCCGCCGTCGTCGTGCGTCACACGGGGACGGCCTCCTGTGGCCCGGCCCACCTCGGTGCTAGGGTCGGGGGCATGTCCCTCCGCCTCGCGACGACAGCGCCGGCCACGGCCCGCCTGCTACTTCCCGGCCGCACGGGGTCCCCGTGCCAGGCCGTGATCCACGCCGCCTGAGCGCATGCGGAGGCAGGACGCCTCCCACCGGACCGGACACCCCGTGCGGAGCCCCTGACCTCCCGGTCCGGCCACCGACCACCCACCTTTCGCGCGCCCGCCGCGCGCACGTCGAGGGAGAACACGCATGAGCGCCCACCTGCAGAAGTCGTCGGGGATGAAGTTCCACAAGTACGTCCCGTTCCAGGACCAGATCGAGGTCGCCCTGCCGGACCGCACCTGGCCGGACAAGGTCATCGAGAAGGCGCCGCTGTGGTGCGCCGTGGACCTGCGCGACGGCAACCAGGCCCTGATCGACCCCATGGGCCCCGAGCGCAAGTTGCGCATGTTCCAGCTGCTCGTCGGCATGGGCTTCAAGGAGATCGAGGTCGGCTTCCCCTCCGCCTCGCAGACCGACTACGACTTCGTCCGCCAGCTCATCGAGGGCGACCACATCCCGGACGACGTCACCATCCAGGTCCTCACCCAGTCCCGTGAGCACCTGATCGAGCGCACCTTCGAGGCGCTCGAGGGCGCCGACCGGGCCATCGTGCACCTGTACAACTCGACGTCGGTGCTGCAGCGCCGCGTGGTGTTCCGGCAGGACGAGGACGGGATCGTGGACATCGCGACCTCCGGCGCGCGCCTGGTGAAGAAGTTCGAGGAGCAGCTCAAGGGCACGCAGATCACCTACGAGTACTCGCCCGAGTCCTACACGGGCACCGAGCTCGAGTTCGCCCGGCGCATCTCGGACGAGGTGGCCACGGTCCTGGAGGCCTCCACCGACCGCAAGATGATCCTGAACCTGCCGGCGACGGTGGAGATGTCCACCCCGAACGTGTACGCCGACTCGATCGAGTGGATGCACCGCAACCTGGAGCACCGCGACTCGCTCATCCTCTCCCTGCACCCGCACAACGACCGCGGCACGGGCGTGGCCGCCGCCGAGCTGGGCTACCTGGCCGGGGCGGACCGCATCGAGGGATGCCTGTTCGGCAACGGCGAGCGCACCGGCAACGTCGACCTGGTGACGCTGGGCATGAACCTGTACTCGCAGGGCGTCGACCCCATGATCGACTTCTCCGACATGGACCACGTCAAGCGCACGGTCGAGTACTGCAGCCAGCTGGCCGTGCCCGAGCGCTCGCCCTGGGGCGGCGACCTCGTCTTCACGGCCTTCTCCGGCTCCCACCAGGACGCCATCAAGAAGGGCTTCGAGGCCATGGAGGTCGACGCCAAGGCGGCCGGCACCGACGTGGACGGCATCCCGTGGGCCGTGCCCTATCTGCCCATCGACCCGAAGGACATCGGCCGCTCCTACGAGGCCGTCATCCGCGTGAACTCGCAGTCCGGCAAGGGCGGCGTCGCCTACCTGCTCAAGTCCGAGCACAACCTGGACCTGCCGCGCCGCGCGCAGATCGAGTTCTCCCACGTCATCCAGGATCTGGCCGACGCCCAGGGCGGCGAGGTCTCCGGCGCCGACCTGTGGCGCGTGTTCCAGGACGAGTACCTGCCCGCCGACGCGGCGGAGGCGCAGTGGGGCCACTACCGGCTCCGCTCGGTCTCCTCGGCCTCCGGCGAGGACGGCGCGTTCCGGATGGAGGCCGAGCTCGAGGTCGACGGCGTCACGCAGACCCGCGCGGCGCAGGGCAACGGCCCGATCGACGCGTTCCTGCGCATCCTCGGCGAGGAGGGCGTGGACGTCCGCGTGCTCGACTACTCCGAGCACGCACTGTCCGAGGGCGGCGCGGCCATGGCCGCCGCCTACGTGGAGGCGGCCGTGGGCGACCGTGTCCTCTGGGGCGTTGGCCTGGACCACAACACCACCACCGCCTCGCTGAAGGCCGTGGTGTCCGCGGTGAACCGCGCCCTGCGCGCGTGAGCGGCTCCGGCTCCTCTTGGCGGGGTGCGCGGCACGGCGGCTACGCGGCGAACTCGTTCCGCACCGAGGCCATCGTGCTGCGCACCCACCGTCTGGGGGAGGCCGATCGCATCGTCGAGGCGCTCACCCCCGAGCACGGCCTGGTCCGGGCCGTGGCCAAGGGGGTGCGCAAGACGTCCTCCCGGCTGGGCTCGGTGGTGGAGCCGTTCATGCACTCCACGCTCCAGCTCGCGCGCGGCCGGGGCGAGCTGCACACCGTGAGCCAGGCGCAGCTGCTGCACCCGTACGCGACCATGCTGGCCGCCGACTACGACGCCTACACCGTCGCCGGCGCCCTCGCCGAGGCCGTCGAGCGGGTCCCCGCGGTGGACGACGACGGTCGGCGCGCCCAGTACCGCCTCTTCCACGGCGCGCTGGCCGCGCTGGCCCGCGGTGCGCACGACCCACGCCTGATCCTGCACTCGTTCCTGCTGCGCGCGCTCGCCCAGGCCGGCTGGGCCCCCACCTTCGACCGGTGCGCCCGCTGCGGCGCCCCCGGCCCGCACACGGCGCTGCACGTGGGCCTCGGCGGGGCCGTCTGTCTCGAATGCAGGCCACCCGGTGCCGCGCACCCAGCCCCGGAGACCTTCGACCTGCTCTCGGCCCTCGCGGCGGGGGACTGGGCCACCGCGGACGCCTCCGGGGCCCCCGCCCGCCGCGAGGCGGCCGGTATCGTGGCCGCGTACCTGCAGTTCCACGCCGAGCGGCGCCTGGTGTCCCTGTCCGTCCTGGACCAGGACCTCGGCCTCCCCGCCCCGCGCGTCGAGAGGAGACCATGAGCGCCGACCGAGCCCCGCAGTCCCCGCCGCCGCACCCCTCGGGTGCGGTCGCCCCGCGGATCGACCCGCGTTGCGTGCCCCGGCATGTGGCGATCGTGATGGACGGCAACGGACGGTGGGCCAACCAGCGCGGCCTGCCGCGCACCGAGGGCCATCGGGCCGGCGAGGCGGCGCTGCTGGACGTCGTCGCCGGGGCGGTGGAGCTGGGGATCGGCCACGTGTCCGCGTATGCGTTCTCCACGGAGAACTGGCGGCGCTCGGCGGAGGAGGTGCGCTTCCTCATGGGCTTCTCCCGGGACGTGCTGCGCCGGCAGCGGGACACCCTGCACTCGTGGAACGTGCGGATCCGGTGGAACGGGCGGGCCCCGCGCCTCTGGACCCCCGTGATCCGGGAGCTGCAGGAGGCCGAGGAGCTCACGCGCCACAACACCGGCACCACCCTGCACATGTGCGTGAACTACGGCAGCCGGGCCGAGATCCTGGACGGCGTCCAGGCGATCGCCGAAGAGGTCCGGGCCGGCCGGATGCGGCCGGGGGAGATCAGCGAGGACGTCATCACCCGCTACCTCGACCGCGGTTTCCGCACGGGTCAGGACGTCGACGTCGTCCCGGACGTGGACCTGTTCCTGCGGACCTCGGGGGAGCAGCGCCTGTCCAACTATCTGCTGTGGCAGTCCGCCTACGCGGAGCTGCTGTTCCTGGACGTGCTGTGGCCGGACGTCGACCGGCGGACCCTGTGGGCCGCCGTCGAGACCTACGCCCGCCGGGACCGCCGCTACGGCGGCGCCGTGGACACCCCTCAGCCGGCGCCGTCGTCCGGCGCGCCGGACTCGGCCTCGGACGCCGACGGCGGCGCGTAGGCCCCCAGCCACGTGAGCGTCGCGGCACCGGCCGCCTCGCGCACCGACGCGGGGGAGGCGAACACGTCGTGCAGCGCGTCGGGGAGCCGGTGGACGGTCACCCGGTCGCCGAGCCGCAGGGAGCGGCGGGCCATGGCGTCGGGGTCCAGGACGATGTCCGAGGTCAGCATCGCCTCGGCGTAGGACGTGCCCCGATGCCCGCGCGCGGAGACGAGCACGAGGATCGGCACGGTGACGTCGAGCCGCCCGGCCACGGCCCGGTGCCCCGAGAGGACCGCACTCAGCCAGGCGGCCGGCACCTCGAACGCGTGCGGGGGACGCCAGAGCGGGTGCAGGTCCCATTCGCCCTCGGCCTGGTCCGAGAGGGTGCGCCAGTAGTGGTCGATGCGCGGCAGTGTGAGCATGGCGTAGGGCTTCATGGCGGAGACGGGCCCCACGATGGACTTCGCCAGCAGGCGCACCCCCGCGCTGCCCTGCATCTCCAGCCACGGGCTGTTGAGCACGAGCGCGGCGAGGCGGCCGGGATTCCGGTCCGCCCACAGCGCGGCGATCAGCCCGCCGGTGGAGTGTCCCATGAGGATGGGCGGCAACGGGTGGTCCTGGGCGATGGTCTCGAACGCGGCCTCGAGGTCCGCGTCGTAGCGGGCCAGGTCGTCCGTCCAGCCGGGCGTCTGTCCCGTGCGCAGCGAGCGGCCGTAGTGGCGGAGGTCGACGGCGTGGAAGGCATAGCCGGCGGCCTCGAACGCGTGGGCGAGCGGGGCGTTGTAGAAGTAGTCGCTCCAGCCGTGCACCGAGAGGATGGGCCGCCGGGCCGGGTCACGGGCGGCGTCGGTGCGCGGACGCACCACTGTGACAAGGTTCTGTCCTTGTTCATCGGTGTCGAGGCCGAGCGTGCATCGTTCGAAGCCCGGCAGCCCGTCCGGGACCCAGCCCAGGCCCGGCGGATCGTCGAGGAACGGGCGGGTGTCCTCCTCCGTCGGTCCGCCGGCGGGTGCGCCGTGCGGGGCGGAGGGGTCCGGGGGCGTCGGCTGGATCGGGTCACGGGCCATCCGACCACTCTAGGAGGACCCCGGACGGGCGGGAGGCCCGTGCGAGGATGGGGGCATGCAGCTGCCTGATCCCAAGTCCGCCGTCGACGGCCTCCTGACCTCCCGTGCGCCTCGCCTGTACCCGCCCTTCTTCCGTGCCGTGTTCGGCGGCATGGACGCGGAGCAGGCGCACCATCGGGGCTTCGACGCGATCCGGCTGGTCGAGCGCACCGGGGCGTCCGCCGCCCTGCGCGCCGCCTTCCGCCCGGACCCGATGCTCGCGCGCACGGTCATGGGCCTGCGGTTCCCGACGCCCTTCGGCCTGGCCGCGGGGTTCGACAAGGACGGCCGGGGGACCGCCGCTCTGGCCGACCTCGGGTTCGGCCACATCGAGGTCGGCACGATCACGGCGCAGCCGCAGCCCGGCAACCCGCAGCCGCGACTGTTCCGTCTCGTGGACGACCGGGCGCTGGTCAACCGCATGGGCTTCAACAACGACGGCGCGGCGGCCGTCGCCCCCCGCCTGGCGCGGACCCGGCAGACACTGGAGCGCCGCTTCGGCCCGGCCCGGCCGGTCCTGGGCGTGAACATCGGCAAGACCAAGGTGGTCCCCCTCGAGGACGCGGCGGACGACTACCGGGCCTCGACCCGCCTGCTCGCGCCCCACGCCGACTACCTGACGGTCAACGTGTCCTCGCCGAACACGCCGGGGCTGCGCCAGCTGCAGGAGATCGACGCGCTGGAGCCGATCCTCACGGCGGTGCGCGAGGAGGCCGACCGTGCGGTCCCGGACCGTCGCGTGCCGCTGACCGTGAAGATCGCCCCGGACCTGGCGGACGACGACGTGCGCGCCGTCGGGGCGCTCGCCGAGCGCCTCGGGCTCGACGGCGTCATCGCGACCAACACGACCGTCTCCCGGGAGGGTCTGCGCACCCCGCGTGCCGACGTGGACGCCCTGGGCGCGGGCGGCCTGTCCGGCGCCCCGCTCCAGGAGCGGTCGATGCGGGTGCTGGAGGTCCTGCGGGCGGCGCTGCCGACGGGCACCGCCGTCGTCAGCGTGGGCGGGGTGACGGACGCCGACGACGTCCAGGCCCGGCTCGACGCGGGCGCGGACCTCGTCCAGGGCTACACCGCGTTCCTCTACGAGGGCCCGTTCTGGGCCGGCCGGATCACCGCCGGGCTGGCCCGGTCCCTGCGGGGCTGACGGTCTGCTCGCCGGGGACGCGACGGCCCGGACCCACCGGGGTCCGGGCCGTGGCGCGGTGTCGTGTCAGGCGGGGTACTCGCCCCGCTTGACCTGGGGCTTGGGCAGACGCAGGCGGCGGAACTGCAGGGCCCGCATGATGCCGTAGAAGCCGGTCCCGGACTCCGGCGTGCCGAAGCGCTCCGTGAGGCCCTTCTTGATGTGCCGGCTGACCAGGAAGCTCTCGATGAGCACGAGGGCCACGAGGACGTACAGGCTGATCATCAGGATCAGCTGCGCCTCGCGGCCGGGGATGAACATGAGCAGGACGTAGGCGAAGACGACGGGCATGAGCCACTCGCCGATGCCGGTGCGTGCGTCCACGTAGTCACGGACCCAGCGCTTCTGCGGTCCCTTGTCGCGCGCCGGGAGGCCGCGCTCGTCCCCGGTCTCCAGCGCGGCGCGCTGGCGCATCCGCTCCTGGGCCATCGCCTGACGCTCGGCCTTGCGGGCCGCCTTGCGATCCTCGGGGACCAGGGTGCGACGGCGCGCGGCCTCCTGGTCGCGGCGCCGCGGAGTCGGGCCCTTCTTGCCCTGCGAGCGGTCGCGCGGCCCGGCCTCGGCCACGGCGGCGCCCTCGGCGGGAGCGGCCGAGGAGCCGTGAGTCGAGGGGGCGGGCGCGGTCTCGGGGGTCTTGTCTCGCTTGAACACCCCTCCAGTCTAGTGGTGGGGCGCGTCCGGCCCGCCCGGAGGCGCGGCCCTCGGCTCGGCCGCCGTCTACGCTGGCCGTCATGACTGACATCACCTCCCGTGCGCCGCAGGACGCGGCCCTCGTCTCCGCCGTCCGTGAGGCCGTCGAGGCCCGTTTCCCGACGACCCTCCAGACCCTCACCGACCTCGTGGCGATCCCGGGCATCGCCTGGGACTCCGCGGACCGCACCCAGCTCGAGCGGTCCGCCGAGGCCGTCGCGGGCCTGCTGCGCGAGGCGGGCCTGCAGGAGGTGGAGATCGTGACCGAGACCCGCGACGACGACCGGCCCGGTGGGCCGGCGGTGATCGGCGAGAAGCCCGGCGCCTCTGACAAGCCCACCGTCTTGTTGTATGCCCATCACGACGTGCAGCCGATCGGGGACGAGGACCTCTGGGACACCCCGCCGCTCGTGGCCACCGAGCGCGGCGGGCGGCTGTACGGCCGCGGCGCCGCCGACGACAAGGCCGGCATCATGGTCCACCTCGCCGCTTTCGCCGCCCTGCGGGACGTCCTGCCCGACGCCGGCGTCGGCGTCCGCGTCTTCATCGAGGGCGAGGAGGAGGCCGGCTCGCCCACCTTCCGCACCTTCCTGGAGGAGCACCGGGCGCGCCTCGACGCCGACGCGATCGTGGTCGCGGACTCGTCCAACTGGGCCGTGGGGGAGCCCGCGCTGACCACCTCCCTGCGTGGGCTGGTGGACGGCACGGTGACCGTCCGGGTGCTCGACCACGCCGTGCACTCCGGCATGTTCGGCGGGCCGGTCCTGGACGCCGTCGTCCTGCTCTCGCGGCTGATCGCCACGCTCCACGACGCGGACGGCGCGGTCGCCGTGCCCGGCCTCGAGCCGCGGCAGACCGCGGGCCTGGACTACCCCGAGGACGTCTTCCGTGCGGACGCGGGCGTGCTGGACGGGGTGACCCTGGCCGGCCGCGGCCCGGTCGCGGACCGGCTGTGGAACGCTCCCGCGCTGAGCATCATCGGGATCGACGCGCCCTCGGTCGCGGAGTCCTCGAACACGATCCAGCCCGCGGCGCGCGCGAAGTTCTCGCTGCGCCTGGGCCCCGGCATGGAGCCCGCGGAGGCCTTCGAGGCGCTGCGCACCCACCTGGAGGCGCAGTCCGCGGCGGTGCTCGGCGCGGAGATCACGGTCACCGCGGGGGAGTTCGGTCAGCCGTTCACGACGGACACCTCGGCCCCCGCCGCGGCCGCGATGATGGCCGCCCTGGAGGACGCCTGGGGCGTCGAGCCCCGGGCGATCGGCATGGGCGGCTCCATCCCGTTCACCGCGGACCTCGCCGAGGTCTTCCCGGAGGCCACCCTCCTCATCACGGGCGTGGAGGACCCGGACACGCGGGCGCACTCGGCCAACGAGTCGCTGCACATCGACGACTTCAAGCGGGCCGTCGTGGCCGAGGCGCTCTGGCTCGCGCGGCTCTCGGCGTGAGCGCCGCCCGGCCCGTCGGTGCGGCGGGCCGGGAATGCCCCGTGGGCGGCTAGTGTTGTCCAGGAGACCACACGCGCGTGACGGCCCCGTCCGCGCCCCATGATCTGAGGAGGTCACGATGGCTCTGTCCGCAGAGGAGACCGGCGTCGAGATCGGCGCAACCCAGGACGCCGAGGGCCTGCCCCCGCACGAGGTCGAGCTGACCGACGTGGCGGCCGGCAAGGTGCGCTCGCTGCTCGAGCAGGAGGGTCGCACGGACCTGCGGCTGCGGGTCGCCGTGCAGCCGGGCGGCTGCTCTGGCCTGATCTACCAGCTCTACTTCGACGAGCGCGTCCTCGACGGCGACACCGTCCGTGACTACGACGGGGTCGAGGTGATCGTCGACAAGATGAGCGTGCCCTATCTCATGGGCGCGACCATCGACTTCGAGGACACCATCTCGAAGCAGGGCTTCACGATCGACAACCCCAACGCGGGCGGCTCCTGCGCCTGCGGCGACTCCTTCCACTGATCTGCGGGCGCCCGGAGCGCCTCGGACCGCGAACCGGCGGGTCGGCCTCGGCCGGCCCGCCGTCGTCGTGCCCGGGCACCGTGCCCAGGATGCTCGGACCCGACTCCCAGACACGATCGGCACGTGTCACGGTGCGGTGAATCCGCGTGTTTCGGCTTAGACTGGCTCTGAATCATCAGGGCATACCCGTGCTCCCTGCGAGGACGCTGCGAGAAGTCGCCGAATCGTCGGGGGAGCGGGGACGCCCCTCGCACACGAGATGAAGAGGAAGGCCGTCTGTGAGAGCACAGAATGACGCCGGACGTCGGACTCGCCGCCGCTGGAGCGCCGGTGCCGTGGGCACCACGGCGCTCCTGGTGCTGACCGGCTGTTCGGCAGAGGTCCAGCGCGGCTGGTACCCCGGCACCCGGGAGACCACCAACCACAACGCCCAGCTCACCGACCTGTGGGTGAACTCTTGGATCGCGGCCATGGCCGTCGGCCTGCTGGCCTGGGGCGCCATGATCTGGTGCATGGTGGCCTACCGCCGTCGCAAGAACGACCAGGGCTTCCCGAAGCAGACGGCCTACAACGTGCCGCTCGAGACCATGTTCACGGCCATCCCGATCCTGATGGTCTTCACCCTCTGGGGCTTCACCGACCGCGTCCAGACCGAGGTCGACCGCCCCGTGGACGACTCGCCGCTGACCGTCACCGTGTACGGCAAGCAGTGGTCCTGGGACTTCAACTACTCCTACGAGCAGGAGAACGGCGAGGTCATCGAGGCCCACTACTCCGGCATCCAGGCCCAGCTGGACGGCACCGAGGGCGTGCGTGACACCCTTCCGGTCCTGTACCTGCCGAACGACGTGCCGGTGCACTTCGAGCTGAAGTCCCGTGACGTGGCCCACTCCTTCTGGATCCCGCAGTTCCTCCAGAAGCGCGACATGGTGCCCGGCAAGACCAACCACCTGTACCTGACCCCCCAGGAGCTGGGCAGCTACGACGGCAAGTGCGCCGAGCTGTGCGGCGAGTTCCACTCCGAGATGCTCTTCAACGTGGAGGTCGTCGACGAGACGGAGTTCGTCCAGCGCCTCGAGGAGATGGAGCCGGGTCAGGTGGGCGAAGAGTACAGCCGCAATCCCAACAACAACCCTGACGGCGCCGGGACGATGGAGCGCGATCTCCAGACCCCCCGCGGTGGAGGTAGCCACTGATGACCACTTACGAGTACGCAACGGATGAGGTGCGCTCACAGGCGCAGCCTCGTGTGGTGCCCCGTTCGCTGGGCAAGATCGTCGTCAGCTGGCTGACGACGACCGACCACAAGGTGCTCGGGTACATGTACCTGATCACGTCCTTCGTCTTCTTCTGCATCGGCGGCGTCATGGCCCTCATGATCCGCGCGGAGCTCTTCGAGCCCGGCATGCAGATCCTGCAGACGAAGGAGCAGTACAACCAGCTGTTCACCATGCACGGCACGCTCATGCTGCTCATGTTCGCGACCCCGCTCTTCACGGGCTTCGCCAACGTGCTGGTGCCGCTGCAGATCGGTGCTCCGGACGTGTCCTTCCCGCGTCTGAACGCCTTGGCGTTCTGGTTCTTCCTGTTCGGCTCGCTCATCGCGACCGCCGGCTTCCTCACCCCGCAGGGTGCGGCCTCGTTCGGCTGGTTCGCCTACGCCCCGCTCTCCAACACCACGTACTCGCCGGGCGTCGGCGGTGACCTCTGGGTGTTCGGTCTGGTCCTCCAGGGCTTCGGCACGATCATGGGCGGCGTCAACTTCATCACCACGATCCTGACGATGCGTGCCCCGGGCATGACGATGTGGCGCATGCCGATCTTCACCTGGAACACGCTCATCACCGGCATCCTGATCATGGTGGCGTTCCCGCCGTTCGCCTCCGCGCTCTTCGCGCTGGGCCTGGACCGTCGCTTCGGCGGCCACATCTTCAACCCGGAGAACGGCGGCGCCATCCTGTGGCAGCACCTCTTCTGGTTCTTCGGCCACCCCGAGGTGTACATCATCGCCCTGCCGTTCTTCGGCGTCGTGTCGGAGATCATCCCGGTGTTCTCCCGCAAGCCGATCTTCGGCTACAAGTCCATCGTGTTCGCGACGACGGCGATCGCCGCGCTCTCCGTGACGGTGTGGGCGCACCACATGTACGTGACCGGCGCCGTGCTCCTGCCGTTCTTCTCCGTGATGACCATGCTCATCGCGGTCCCGACCGGCGTGAAGTTCGTGAACTGGATCGGCACCATGTGGCGCGGTTCGATCACCTTCGAGACCCCGATGCTGTGGACGCTCGGCTTCATGGTCACCTTCCTGTTCGGTGGCCTGACCGGCGTCATCCTGGCGTCGCCGCCCCTGGACTTCCAGGTGTCCGACACGTACTTCGTCGTGGCGCACTTCCACTACGTCGTCTTCGGCACCGTGGTGTTCGCGATGTTCGCCGGCTTCTTCTTCTGGTGGCCGAAGTTCACCGGCAAGATGCTGAACGAGCGTCTCGGCAAGATCCAGTTCTGGATGCTGTTCGTGGGCTTCCACGGCACGTTCCTGATCCAGCACTGGCTCGGTGTCATCGGCATGCCCCGTCGCTACGCGGACTACATGGTGGAGGACAGCTTCCAGGCGATGAACGCGTTCTCCTCGGTGTTCTCCTTCGTTCTCGGCGCGTCGCTGATCCCGTTCTTCTGGAACGTCTACATCACCTCGCGCTATGGCAAGAAGGTCACCGTGGACGACCCGTGGGGCTTCGGCGGCTCGCTCGAGTGGACCACTTCGTGCCCGCCGCCGCGGCACAACTTCCACTCCCTGCCGCGCATCCGCTCCGAGCGTCCGGCGCTGGATCTGCACCACCCGGAGCTCTTCCCGCACTCGCCTCAGAACACGTCTGAGGCCTTCGGAGAGAAGGTCGCCCAGTGAAGGTCGCAGCCAACATCTTCTGGATCATCGGCCTGTTCTTCATCGCAGCCGCCACCCTCTACGGGTTCTGGGTCGAGTGGACCGAGTGGGCAGGCATCCCGGCCATCTACGCCGTGGGCGGGATGTCCTGGATGATCGCCTGGTACCTGCGGGCCGCCGAGCACAAATACGGCGTCGGCCCTGCAGATGACGAGGACGGTCAGATCGTCGAGTACGCCGGCACCTACGGCACCTTCGCTCCCTGGAGCTGGTGGCCCCTGGGCCTCGGCCTGGGCTGCGCGATCATCGTGACCGGCCTGGCCGTCGGCTGGTGGGTCTTCATCATCGGCATCGTCGCCGCCGCCTACTTCACCTTCGGGTGGGTCTACGAGTTCTCTCGGGGCAAGTACGCCCACTGACCCGTCCGTCGTTCCACCACCGCAGGCCGGATCCCCTCGGGGTCCGGCCTGCGGCGTTTCCCTGTGCGCTGAGTACGGCCGGCCCGCCGTCGTGGCAGCCGGCCAGCCGCTCGACGTACACCGCGGCGGCGGATCTCCACGACCTGTCTCGCCGCGTCTGGGGAAGCGGGAGCCGTGCACCATGAGCGCGCGTGCCGCGCAGCGGCGCTGGGCAGGCCACCCGACGTCGGCGCGTGCGTTGGCAGCCGCCCTGAGGGGTCGGGCGGCGATGCCCTGATGAGCCCTGCACGGCCGGGGAGTGGGCCGCACGACCGCGTGTGACCGTGTCGGCGGCCGCGCGGCTTTCACCCCGCTCCGGGCGACCGGAGACCGCCGCGTCGTGTGGCAGGAGGGTATGAGGCCGCTGCCAGCCGTGGGGCCGGCCGAGCCCGGGGGAGCGTCGCCACCGGGGTAGGGGCCGACGGTGAACGTCGTGTCCCGCCTCCATCGCCGACGCCTCGCGTCGCTGGGCCTCGCAGGTGCACGCCCGAGCGAGACCACGGTCGCGGTGACAGGCCGGTACGTCCTCTCTCGCCCCGGTCCGGGCCAGGGGGTGTGCTGGTCGATCGCTGAGTTGCAGCTCGGTGCACCCCGCCCGGGCACCGCTGCCACACGCGGCGACAGGTCCGGCTTCGCCGTGAGGCCGTCAGAGCTCCGCGCGCCACCGCTAGGGGGTCGGCCCGTGTCCCACAGCTTGCAGGTGCACGGTGCGCCTCGGCCTGCGGCGGCGACCCGCTGAGGCGTCTGGCGCCGGTCTTTCCCTGCCGGGGTGGGCACGCAGGCGGAGGATTCCGGCCCGGTGCCGGTACGTTCGACCGTGTCCGGGCGCAGCTGGTGGTGGGCGGGCGCAGCGGACGGTACAGAGGGCAGTGGTGTGCGTGGGCGAGGCCCATGCGCGGACCTCCCTCCGAGGACGAGCGGATGTCGCAGCGCCCACCCGTGGTGGGGCGCCACCTCATCGACTCTGAGCGCACGTGGGAGGAGAGCCGCTTGAGGACCCAGAGCATCGACGGTGCCCGTCTCCGGCCGTCTCTCGGGATGCCCCCGTAGAACGCCACCTGCATCCGCCCCGCATCCGTCGTCGCGGACCGGACGCACGCCTGTCCGTGCCCGAACCGGCCGGCCGCGACGAGCGAGGCGCACCACTTTGCTCACGCCCACCCGAGGTGGCCGCCGAACGAGGACCCCGCAGCGCAGGACGCAGAGACCCGGCAGTCGGGGGGGCGGGGCGCTGGACCGCCTCGTGACGCCCGCTGCGGCCGTGGGCGGGCTCTCCCTCGGTGGCCGCGGCGGCCCGCCTCCCGGGACGCCGAAGGGCCCCGCGCACCGTGGTGCGCGGGGCCCTTCGTCAGAGGATCAGCCGACCGGGGTCAGCGCTCCAGACGAGGAGCGTCCGAGCCGTGTCCGAGCTCGACGGGGTGCTCCTCGTGGCCATGCTGACCGTGGGTACGGGCCTCCACCAGCTCCTCGCGGGAGACCGGGGCGACGCGTTCCTGGTAGAACATGCGGTTCAGGCCGGCACGGGCCTTCTCCAGCATGCCCACCTTGCCGTTGCGGCTGGGGATGGCAGCCACCGGACGGCGGTCCTCGAAGGACACCAGGCGGTACAGCTCGTAGTCGGTGAGCTGACGGTGCCGCTCGTGGAAGCCGCCCTCGGGGGACATCTCGATGACACCGGCCTCGTGGCCGTGGAGCACGAGCTCACGGTCCTTGCGCTGCAGGGACAGGCAGATGCGGCGGGTCACGATGAAGGCGATCACCGGGCCGAGGAAGAACAGCGCGCGCAGCACGTACAGCACGTCGTTCAGGGAGAGGTGGAAGTGGGTGGCGATGAGGTCCGAGGACGCGGCCGCCCACATGACGCAGTACCAGACGACGGCGGCCACGCCGATGCCCGTGCGGGCCGGGGCGTTGCGCGGACGGTCGAGCAGGTGGTGCTCAGTGTTGTCCTTGGTGATCCACCGCTCGATCCAGGGCCAGGTGCACATGCCGACGAGCAGGACGCCGACCGGGATCAGCGGCACGAGCACGCCCATGGGCAGGGACACCGAGGAGCCCCACGGCATCGGGATGTTCCAGAGGAAGGAGTAGTCGCCGATCATGCCCGGCATGAGGCGCAGGGCGCCGTCGAACACGCCGATGTACCAGTCGGGCTGGGTGCCGGCCTGCACCGGGGACGGATCGTACGGGCCGTAGTTCCAGTTGGCGTTGATCGTCACCGTGGAGGCGATGAGCGCGAGCACACCGAACACGATGAAGAAGAAGCCGCCGGCCTTGGCCGCGTACACGGGGCCCACCGGGTAGCCGACCACGTTGTCCTCGGTGCGGCCCGGGCCCGGGTACTGGGTGTGCTTGTGCACGACGACCATGAACAGGTGGATGCCGATCAGCAGCAGGATGGCGGCCGGCACGATCATGATGTGCAGGGCGTACAGGCGGCCGATGACCGAGTGGCCGGGGAACTCGCCGCCGAAGAAGAAGGCGGAGAGGTACGTGCCCACCAGCGGCAGCGACTTCAGGATGCCGTCGATGATGCGCAGGCCGTTGCCGGAGAGCACCTCGTCGGGCAGGGAGTAGCCGGTGAAGCCGGCGGCCCAGCCGGCCATCAGCAGGAAGCAGCCGACCAGCCAGTTCAGCTCACGCGGGCGACGGAACGCGCCGGTGAAGAACACGCGCAGCATGTGGACGGACATGGCCGCCACGAACATCAGCGCCGCCCAGTGGTGCAGCTGGCGCATGAACAGGCCGCCGCGCACGTCGAACGAGATGTCCAGGGTCGAGGCGTAGGCCGCGGACATCTCGATGCCGCGCAGCGGGGCGTAGGCCCCGTCGTAGACGACCTCCGACATGGAGGGGTCGAAGAAGAGGGTGAGGAACGCGCCGGACAGCAGCAGGATGACGAAGCTGTACAGGGCGACCTCGCCGAACATGAACGTCCAGTGGTCCGGGAAGATCTTGCGGCCGAAGAACTTCACGATCGGCGACATGCCCATGCGGGTGTCGACGAAGTTGGCGATGCGGCCGGTCGTGGTCGCCGGCTGGAACTCATTCACGGTGGTGCTCATAGGTGTCAGCCACGCTCCCAGTAGACAGGCCCGACGGGCTCATGGAAATCGCTCTGGGCCACGAGGTAGCCCTCGTCGTCCACGGTGATCGGCAGCTGCGGCAGCGCGTGGCTGGCCGGGCCGAAGATGACCTTGCACTCCTGCGTCAGGTCGAAGGTCGACTGGTGGCAGGGGCAGAGCAGGTGGTGGGTGTGCTGCTCGTACAGGGCGATCGGGCAGCCCACGTGCGTGCAGACCTTGGAGTAGGCGAAGATCCCGTCCACGTTCCAGTCCTCGCGACCCGGGGTGATCTTCACCTTGGCCGGGTCGAGGCGCATGAGCAGGACGACGGCCTTGGCCTTCTGGTTGAGCTTGTCAGGGCCCAGGTCGTTCAGGCCGTCGGGGATGACGTGCACGGCGGAGCCGAGCGTGACGTCCGAGGCCTTGATGGGGGAGCCGGTGGGGTCGCGCACGAGGCGCACGCCCTCGGCCCACATGGTGTGACGCAGACGCTCCGGACCGAAGTTGTGGATCTCCTCATCCGAGAAGTTGTCCGAGTCGTCCAGATCGCGGAACACGGCGATGAACGGCAGGGGGGCAAGCAGGGCGGCGCCGATCAGGGTGTTGCGCAGCAGGGGGCGGCGCTTGATCTGCGACTCGTCCAGGATCTCGGAGATCATCCCGGTGGCGGCGACACGGTCGGCCTCCGAGCGGATCTCATGACGGTCCTCCACGGTCTCGTGGTCGGGCATCAGGGTCTTGGCCCAGTGCACCACGCCGATGCCGATGCCGAACATGGCGAGGGCGGTGCCCAGGCCGAGCAGCAGGTTCTGCAGGTAGATCTTGCTGAACGCCTCACCGTTCCCGATCTGCCCCACGCCGAAGTAGCCGATGAAGAAGAGCACCGTGCCCACGATGGAGATGAGGAACATGACCGAGACCTGACGCTCGGCGCGCTTCGCAGCCTTCGGATCCTCATCGGCCAGGCGCGGACGGTGCGGAGGCAGGCCCGGGTTGTCGATCGCGTACCGGGGCGCGTCCTCGCCGGCGTGCTCGAGGGAACCCGAGCGGTGCTCGGTCCCTTCAAAGCCTTTCTCGCCCATATGTCCTGTTTCCTTTACTCGAGTGATGAATGTCGATGACGGGTGGTCGGCGCGCCTGCGCCGACGGGATCAGGAGGACCGGCTGGTGAGCCAGACCATGAAGCCGATGATCAGCGCCAGGCCCGCGGTCCAGATGAACAGGCCCTCGGAGACGGGGCCGAGCGAGCCGAGGGCGAGGCCGCCGGGGGAGCCCTGGTTCTCGATGGTCTTCAGGTAGGCGATGATGTCGCGCTTGTCCTCGGGCTTGATGTTCGAGTCGGAGAACACCGGCATGTTCTGCGGGCCGGTCTCCATGGCCTCGTAGATGTGCTTCTCCTCCACGCCGTGCAGAGACGGGGCGTACTTGCCGCGGGTGAGCGCACCGCCGGCCGCAGCCGCGTTGTGGCACATGGCGCAGTTGATGCGGAACAGGTCGCCGCCGCGGGTGATGTCCACATCCTCGTGGTTCACATCCAGGTACTCGTCCTCGGGGACGGCGGGGCCGGCGCCCAGCGAGGCGACGTAGGCGGCGAGCTGCGCCGTCTGCTCGTCGTTGAACTGGTTCGGCTTGACCTGGGCCTGCGGGCCGTTCATCTGCATCGGCATGCGGCCGGTGCCCACCTGGAAGTCGACGGAGGCGGCGCCGACACCGATCAGGGACGGACCGGAGGGACCCCCCGCGGCACCCGTGCCGTGGCACGAGGCGCAGTTCGCGTTGAAGAGCTTCTCGCCCTCGGAGATGTCATCAGCCGAGGCGGCCGCGGTGACCTGCGTGGCCGCCTGCGCCTGGTTCACGGTGCTCGCGACGGAGTACAGTCCGCCGGTCACCAGGAGTCCCAGCAGGAGGAGCGCCAGCCCCATCAGGGGATGGCGTCGGTTCTGCGAAAGTGCCTTCACGGGGGTTTCCTATCGTTCTCTTCCCGGGCGGGCCGCTCATGCTGCCGGCCCGGGCCTGAAGTCGGTGCGGTGAGTGGGGGTCGTCTTACTTCAGGAAGTAGACGATGAAGAACAGGGCGATCCAGACGACGTCCACGAAGTGCCAGTAGTAGGACACGACGATCGCCGACGTCGCCTCGTGGTGGCCGAAGCGGCGGGCCATGTAGGCGCGGCCGATGATGAAGAGGAACGCGATCAGGCCGCCGGTCACGTGGATGGCGTGGAAGCCGGTGGTGATGTAGAACGCCGAGCCGTACGCGTTCGCCGCGACGGTCACACCCTCGGAGACGAGAACCGCGTACTCGTAGGACTGCACCGCCACGAAGATCGAGCCCATGATGAAGGTCAGGATGAACCACTCGACCATGCCCCACTTCCCGAACTGCAGGAAGCCGCCGGTGCGGCGGGGCTGAAGGCGCTCGGCGGCGAGGACGCCGAACTGGGCGGTGACGGAGGAGAGCACCAGGATCGTCGTGTTCACCGCGGCGAGCGGGACGTTGAGGATCGCGGTGTGCTCGGCCCAGAGCTCCGGAGACGTGGAGCGCAGGGTGAAGTACATGGCGAAGAGCCCACCGAAGAACATGAGCTCGCTGGCAAGCCACACCATGGTCCCGACCTGCACCATGTTCGGCCGGCTCGGGAGCCCCGTGGTGGGCTGATGGAGAGTGGGGTTAGCTGTGGTCACCCAGCCATTATGGCCCCAAACACCGCCCGGGCGGTAAATCGAACCTACCGTGTCGCAGGACAGGTCGTCAGCACCGTCGGGGGGTTTCAGTGACAGTCGGGGGCTGGCGTCCAGGGGATGTTCAGGTTCGCGGTGCGCGGCGCATGACACGACGCGGTGCCGGGTGCGGCCGGGCCGCTAGGCTCAGTGCGTGAGCACCCCCGAGAACACCGCAGCAGTCCTTGGGACCTCCTGGCCGGAGGTCTTCCGCGCCCTCACCGTCGGTGAGGACCTCAGCGACGACGTCGCCGCGTGGGCCATGGGGGAGATGATGGCCGGCGATGCCACCGAGGGGCAGGTGGGGGGATTCCTCCTCGCCCTGGCCGCCAAGGGGGTGACGGTGCCGGAGCTGCGCGGCCTGACCGAGGCGATGGTGCAGGCGGCGAACCCGGTGCACGTGCCGGGGGAGACCCTCGACGTCGTGGGCACGGGCGGCGACCGTCTGGGGACCGTGAACCTCTCCACGATGTCCTCGCTCGTGGCCGCAGGTGCGGGCGCGCGGATCGTCAAGCACGGGAACCGCGGCGCCTCGTCCACCGCCGGCGCGGCCGACGTGATCGAGGCCCTCGGCGTGGACTTGTCCATGCCGGCCCGGAAGGCCGAGGAGTGCGCCGAGGCCGTGGGCATCACGTTCCTGTTCGCCCAGAACTACCACCCGTCCATGAAGTATGTGGCCCCGGTGCGCAAGCAGCTCGGCGTGCCCACCGTGTTCAACTTCCTCGGCCCCCTGAGCAATCCGGCCCAGGTCACCGCCCAGGCCCTGGGCTGCTCGAGTGAGGCCATGGTCCCGCTGCTGGCGCAGGTGCTCGCGGACCGGGGGGTGCGCGGCTTCGTCTTCCGCGGGGCGGACGGCCGGGACAAGATCACGACGTCGGGGCCGTCGACCGTCATGGAGGTCCGGGACGGTGTGCGCACCCACGAGCTCGATCCCCGGGAGCTGGGCATCGACCTGGCCCCCGTCCAGGCCCTGGCCGGGCGGGACGGCGCCTACAATGCGACCCTCGTCCGCGCTCTGCTGGCGGGGGAGAAGGGCCCGATCCGCGACGCCGTCCTCCTCAACGCGGCCGCGGGCCTGACGGCCTGGGACCGCGACGCGGACGCGCCGCTGATGGAGCGACTGGCGGCCAACATGGCGCGGGCCGCCGAGTCGATCGACTCCGGCGCCGCGCGTGACGTCCTGGACCGCTGGGTCGCCTTCTCCCGATCCTGATGGTGCGACGACGGGCCCTCGCCGGCGAGATGGGGCCCGTCGTGGAGAGGACGCTCAGGAGTCGAAGCCGAGCGCCCATCCCTCGCCGAGGTCCTCAGACGAGTAGGTCCGGAAGGCCAGCATGGTCTCGGTGTCCTGGATCCCGTCGACCTTGGAGAGGTGGTCGGCGATCACGTCGGCGAGGTCCTCATAGCGGCGCACCTTGACCATCGCCACCAGGTCCCACGCGCCGGTCACGGAGTAGACCGACCCGACCCCCTCGAGCGCAGCGAGGGCCTCGGCGGTCTCCGGGATGCTGGATTTGTCGGTCTTGATCAAGACGATGGCGGTGACCACGGGCGGTCCTCATTTCCTCGATGCTGCGGGTCCGGTGTCCGCGATGATCCTAGCTGCGCGCCGGCTCCTCACCTCCGGGTGCGGCGCACCAGCCAGGCGGTCACTGCCCGGCGGCCCAGGAGCAGGACGCCCAGCACCCCGAGCGCCACGAGCACGAAGGACACGGGTGCGCCACCGAGGCCGAAGGCCACGCGCAGGACCATCCCGACGGCGACGGTCCCCAGCCAGACGATCACGCCGTGGGGCCACACGCGGGCCCAGGTCCGGTGTCCGGAGGTCAGCCCGGTCATGAGCAGGAGGCCCGCGAGGAACGGCGCCGCCGTGACCAGCAGACCCAGCAGCCCGCGCTCCGTGGAGTGCTGCCCCTGGCCCAGAGCCACGAAGAGGACGGTGAGCAGGAGGTCGACGGCAAGCGCAGGCAGGGCGCCGCGCGGGGCGCGATGCTCGGCGGGCACGACACGACGGGCGGTGGGGGAGGACGTCATGCATCCAGTCTGGCGCACCGAGACGTCCGGACGGAGCGTCCGGCCGAGGACGGCTCGGCAGACGGGCCCCACAACAAGACAGCGCCTTTGTCAGAGGTAGGCTCACTGCATGGTGTCCGTGCATCTGGTGCCCATCCGACCGACCGCCGCCACCGCTGACGACGCGCGGCGTCTGGCAGCCGCGCTGCTCGACGATCCTCGCCCGGACGCGGCTGTGACCGCGGCGGCGTGGCTTCTCGACGAATCCGGCCCGGGCACCGATGCGGCGTCGCACGACGGCGAGCTGGCCGTCGTCGTCGACGGCATGGCGGCCACGGTCGGCTTGGCGCTGTGGGCCGTGCGGACCGGGTCCTGGGCGGTGCTGTTGGATCCCGAGGATGCCCTCGACAAGGATTCATCATTGTCGTACCTGACAACAGCCGAGCGGCGGCGGGCCCGGCGGGCACCGGGCCGACTCGTGCTGCCGGGCGGAGGTCGCGCGGACCGCGCCTCGGATGCCGGCCGAGAGGCTGATCTGCGCTGTGCGGAGGCCACCCTGCAGCTGGTCGCCGCGGTGGAACGGCGCCGGTCCGCTGATCAGCACGCGGCGGGACGGCTGGTCGAAGCCGGCGCCAGTCAGCGAGAGGCGGCGGCCGAACTCGGGATCAGCCAGCAGGCCGTCCATTCCCGGTTGCGACACGGGCTCTGGCACGAGAGCCGGACGGCGGTGGCGGCTGTCCTGCCGTTGCTGGAGCGGCTGTCCGCAGACCCGGGGGAGTGAACCCCGGCACGCGGTGTCGGTGCCGCCCGGCGCGGCCACCTGGGCCAGTTCACGACGCGGCGCGTGCCGTGCAGGCGGCCTCCGAAGGGGAGGCGAAGAACAGGCTAGTTGACATAATGTACATTATCGGCGCACTGCGGAACGGTGGACAGGGCGCCCTCCGCGGCGGGTCTCGCGCGTAGCCTGGACCCATGACGATCATGACCGACCAGCGCGACCGCCCCCTGCACGCGACGATCGCCGTCGTCCTGGCCATCGCCACGGCGGGCTACCTGGCTCCATGGGCCGTCGCCGCCGTCCGTGGCCGTTCCAACGTGTGGGCGGTATTCTGGGTGAACCTGCTCACCGGGTGGACCGTCCTCGGCTGGTGCATCGCGCTGTACATGTCGCTCACCAGCCATCGCCGGCTGCGGTCCTGGGGTCCGCGCGGCCTCTGACCGCGCGGACCGCCCCTCAGGTAAGACGCGCGACGACGGCCCGCACACCGTCTCCCTCGGCGATGAGGCATCGCGGGCCGTCGACGTCCGCCTCATCCGTCTCCGACAGCTCGACCGGCACCTCGAGCTCCCCCGTCGCATCGGCGCCGATCACGCGGAGGGTGAGGTCCGGGGCGCGCGTCTCGAGGTAGGTCCCGGACTCGTCGTGCATCTCGAGTCGGGCCTGCGGGATCTCGCCGCGCACGCCCGCCGCGAGGATGCGGCGCGCGTCCGGGTCGGTGGCGGCGTCCACGACCCAGCGGTGTCCCAGGACGGAGTGCTCCGCCTCGGCCACGACGTCCCCCTCGAGGGGTGCGTCGCCTCGGTAGGCGAACGCGGTCTGATACAGCTGGTCCCCCACGCGCACGAGCATCGACTCGACGCCGATCTCGCCGGCGGGATCGTCGAACCGGTACGAGCCGACCTTCTCGGCGGTCACGTCCGCGGGCAGTCCGTGCGCCACGAGGCGGCGGCGGATCCATTCGGGCTTGTCCGGGTCCAGGCGTGCGGTGTAGATGAGAGCCATGCCCCGACCGTAGCCCTGACGTCGTCCGCCCGGGAGGGCCCGCCGGCCGGCGGCGCGGCTCAGCCCTGCACGGCCCGCACGGCGTGGTCCATGGCCCGGTAGGCGTCGAGCTCGCGGGCTTCGGCCGCGCCACCGATCAGGCGCACCGCCTCCGGCGCGTAGCCCGCAGCCACCAGGTCCTCGACGAGATCCGTCTCGGACTCCTGCCCGGCGCACACGACGACGTCCGTCACATCCAGGGTCAGCGGCACGCGTGTCTCGGGGTCCTCCGGGGACGGCGCGGTCACGCGCAGGCCGTCGGGGCCGAGGCCCTCGTAGGTCACACCGGAGTGCAGGTGGACCCCGTGCCGCCGCAGCTCGGCGCGGTGCACCCAGCCGGTGGTGGGGCGCAGTCGGACGCCGATCGGTCCGGGGCTGCGCTGGAGCAGGTGGACCTCGCGTCCGGGGTGGGCCGCGGCCGGCTTCGCCAGCTGGCCCGGCGTCTGAGAGGTCAGTGCCACGCCCCAGCGGGCCCGCCAGTGCTCCTGCGTCTCGGGTGTCCCGTCCGGCCGTTCCGTGCCGGCCGCCAGGGCCTCGGCGACATCCACGCCCACGCCGCCGGCGCCGATCACCGCGACGCGCGGACCGACGTCGACGTGGCCCAGGACCACGTCGTCGTACGCGTGGACGGCGGGCGCGCCCGGCTCCCCCGCCCCGGGCAGAGCGACGGGCCGCGGCCGCACGCCGGTGGTGAGGAGCACCTCGTCGTAGCCCGGCCGCCCATCGTCCGTGAGGAGTGTCTGTGCGGACACCTCCTCCCCGGTCACGAGCGTCACCCCGGATGCCGCCGCGCGGGCCGCCAGGTGCTCCAGCGCGGGACCGAACTCCTCCTTGCCGGGGATGCGCCGGGCGAGCCGGAACTGCCCGCCGGGCTCGGCGTGCCGGTCGAACAGGGTGACCTCGTGCCCGAACCGGGCCGCACGCTCCGCGGCCGTGAGGCCCGCCGGCCCGGCACCGACCACGGCGATCCGGCGCCGGCGGCCCAGGGCCACCGGGACGGGCGCGGCGTACTCCGGCTCCGTCTCCCGCCCGGCGCGGGGGTTCATCAGGCACGAGACCTTGGCCCCGGTGAACACGTGGTCGAGGCAGGCCTGGTTGCAGGCGATGCACGGGGTCAGGGTCCGAGCGCGCGGGTCGCTGATCGCGGCCATCCACTCGGGGTCCGCCAGCAGGGGCCGGGCCAGCCCGACGAGCGCGGCGGCCCCGGACGTCAGCGCCTCCTCCGCCTCGGCGGGGGTGGTGAGCCGGTTGGAGGCGATCACGGGGATGTCGACGGCGGCGGTCAGGTCAGCCGAGGCGGCGAGGAACGCGGCGCGCGGCACGGAGGTCACGATGGTCGGCACGCGGGACTCGTGCCACCCGATGCCGGTCATCAGGACGTCCGCTCCGGCGGCCTCGAAGGCCCGGGCGGTGTCCGCGATCTCCGCGCGCGTCTGCCCGTCGGGGACCAGGTCCGCCGCCGAGGTGCGCACCGAGAGCACGCCGCGCTCCCCCAGCGCCTCGCGCACGGCCGCGACCACCGCCGCCGGGAACCGGCGTCGGCGCTCGGCGTCGCCCCCGTACTCGTCCGCGCGTCGGTTCGTCGCCGGGGCGAGGAACTGGTTGAGGAGGTAGCCCTCCGAGGCCATGATCTCCACGCCGTCGTATCCGGCCTCCAGGGCCAACGTGGCCGCGCGTGCGAACGCGTTCACGGTCCGCTCGATGTCCGCGGCCGTCATCTCCCGGGGCGTGTGCCGCGAGATCGGCGCTCGCACCGCGGAGGCCGAGACCAGGTCGGGGCTGGGGGCGTAGCGTCCCGCGTGCAGCAGCTGGGCGAGGATCCTGCCCCCGGCGGCGTGGACGGCGTCCGTGACGACGCGATGGGCGCGCGCGTCCTCCTCGCTGGCGAGCATCCCCCCGCCCAGCGTCACCGTGCCCTCGGGGACGACGCCCAGGCCGCCGGTGACGATGAGTCCGACGCCGCCGCGTGCCCGCTCCGCGTAGAACGCCGCCAGCTGCGGCAGGTCGTCGTGCCGGTCCTCCAGTCCCATGTGCATCGAGGCCATGACCACCCGGTTGGGCAGCGTGAGGGGGCCCAGGGTGATCGGCTGGAGCAGGGGCGAGACCGCGACGGGTGAAGATGTCATGCAGCTCACATTACCGGGCGGTAGCTCCCGACTTCCAGGACCGCCTGGGGACACGCTGTGTCCAAAGCCACTGCGTAGGGCAGGATGGGGATCACACGTCGAGCGCGGCAGACCCGTCCGCGCACCCGACACGGAGGGGAGCGCACGCATGGAGTGGATCGAGGCGAACGCGGGCTGGCTGTGGCTGGTGCTGGCCGCCGGCCTGGCCGGCGTCGAGCTGCTGACCCTCGACCTCGTCTTCCTGATGATCGCCGCCGGGGCCGGCGCGGCGGGGGTGGTCGCGCTCGTGGGCGGCCCGCTGGCGCTCCAGCTCGCGGCGTTCGCCGCCGTCGCCCTGCTGATGCTCGCCGCCGTGCGCCCCGTCGCCCTGCGCCACCTGCGCAAGGACACCGGCGCCGGCGCCTCCTACCTGGACACGCTCCCGGGGCGTCGCGTCGCGGCCCAGGGCGCGATCACCGGCGACGCCGGCACGCTCGCCGTCGACGGCGACACCTGGTCCGCCCGCGTCGAGCCCGGGGCGCCCGAGGTCGCCCCCGGCGACGAGGTGACCGTCCTGCGCATCGACGGGGCCACCCTGGTGGTCCGCCCGCTCCCCCGCATCGACTGGGAGGCGGACGGCGCCTGAGCCGCCCCACGTCCTCGTTCCGACCGCACCGACCCCAGAAGAAGGGACCCCGATGGAAACCCTCATCGTCCTCGTCGTCCTCGCCGTCCTCGCGGCGGTGATCGTGGCCTCCTCGGTCAAGATCATCCCGCAGGCGCGGACGGCCAACATCGAACGCCTCGGCAAGTACAACCGCACGGCCGGCGCCGGGCTGACCCTGATCATCCCGTTCGTGGACCGCATGCTCCCGATGGTGGACATGCGCGAGCAGGTCGTCTCCTTCCCGCCCCAGCCGGTGATCACCGAGGACAACCTCGTCGTCTCCATCGACACGGTCGTCTACTTCCAGGTCACGGACGCCAAGGCCGCGACCTATGAGATCGCCAACTACATCCACGCGGTGGAGCAGCTCACCACCACCACCCTGCGCAACGTCGTGGGCGGCATGAACCTCGAGGAGGCGCTGACCTCTCGCGACTCCATCAACTCCCAGCTGCGCGGCGTGCTGGACGACGCCACCACGCGCTGGGGCCTGCGGGTCTCGCGGGTGGAGCTCAAGGCCATCGACCCGCCCATGTCCATCCAGGACTCGATGGAGAAGCAGATGCGCGCCGAGCGCGACCGCCGCGCCGCCATCCTCACCGCCGAGGGCACGAAGCAGGCCGCCATCCTCACGGCCGAGGGCGAGCGCCAGTCCCAGATCCTCTCCGCCGAGGGCGAGGCTCAGGCACGCGTGCTGCGCGCCAACGCCGAGGCCGAGGCGATCGAGGTGGTCTTCGACGCCATCCACTCCGGCGGCGCCGACTCCGAGGTCCTGGCCTACCAGTACCTGCAGTCCCTGCCCAAGATCGCCGACGGCCAGGCCACCACCATGTTCGTGGTCCCCGCCGAGCTCACCCGCGCCCTGCAGGGCCTCGGTGAGGCGTTCGCCCCCGGCGACGGCGACCGCCCCACCCCGGAGCGCGCACCCCGGCGTCGGGACTCCGGGGACCGCGCGGGCGAGCCGGGCGCCGAGCACGTCGGCGTCACCCCGGAGCGCGCGCGTCGGCCGCGTGGGTCCCGCCCCACCACCGCGGACGCCCTGCGCGCCAGCGGCGTCATGGACGCGATGACCGCCGGCGCGGTGACGGCGGAGGACATGCCGCAGACCTCGCTCGACGAGGCCCTGGCCACGCCGCAGGAGATTGAGCCCGACCCGTCGGCCGGCCGCACCCCCGGCACCCGCCCGGCCGGCGAGGCCGACGGGAATGCTGTGGGACACTGAATGGTTCCATCAGTGAGGACGACCCGCCGCGCCTCGATCGGCCCGCGCCCCCGCGCGGGCCTCGGCGCGGCCTGACGAGGAGGAAACGTGAGCGATCGCAGCCTGCGGGGCATGCGCCTGGGCGCGCAGTCCCTGGAGTCCGAGGCCGGCGTCGAGCCCGCCGCCCGGCAGCGGGTGGAGTACCGCACGGAGGACGGCGAGCAGGTGTTCGTGACCTTCTCCGTGGAGGCAGACGTGCCGGCCACCTGGACCTCGAAGACCGGCAAGGAGGCGTTCCTCGTCAGCGGCGAGAAGCCGGCTGAGACCGAGGGCAAGCCCGTGCGCACCCACTGGGACATGCTGCGCGAGCGCCGCAGCCTCGACGAGCTGGAGGAGACCTACAAGATCCAGCTCAACAAGCTGCGCGCCAGCCGCGGCGAGGACGTCGACGCCTGACCCGCCGCTCCCCCATGCACGACGGGGCCGGATCCGCCATGGATCCGGCCCCGTCGTCGTTCGGGGGCTGTGCGCCTCAGAGGCCGAGGCGGGCGCGCAGGCCCTCCCAGCGCGCAGCCAGGCCCCAGCGGGTCACGTTGACCACGGCCTCGCCGATGATGCCGCCGCTCATCTTGGACTCGCCGAGCTCACGCTCCACGAACGTGATCGGGACCTCGACGATCCGCTTGCCGAGCCGGGCCGTGCGGAAGGTCATGTCCACCTGGAACCCGTAGCCCTTGGACTCGATCGCGTCCAGGTCGATCGCACGGAGCGTGTCGGCCCGGTAGGCGCGGTAGCCCGCCGTGATGTCCGTCAGGTTGAGGCCGAGCATGATCCGCGGGTACAGGGAGCCGGCCCACGAGATCATCTTGCGGGAGGTCGGCCAGTTCACCATCTTGCCGCCCGGCACGCGGCGCGAGCCGATCACCAGGTCCGCGGTGCGGACGGCCTCCAGCAGGCGCGGCAGCTGCTCGGGCTGGTGCGAGCCGTCCGCGTCCATCTCGACCAGGACGTCGTAGCCGCGCTCCAGGCCCCAGCGGAACCCGGCGATGTAGGCGCCGCCCAGGCCGTCCTTGGTGGTGCGGTGCAGCACGTGCACGGAGGGGTCCTCGGCGGCGCGGGCGTCGGCCCAGTCGCCGGTGCCGTCCGGGGAGGCGTCGTCCACCACGAGAACGTCGGACTCCGGGACGGCGTCACGGAGTCGGCCGAGGGTCAGCGGCAGCGACTCGATCTCGTTGTACGTGGGGATGATGGTCAGCACGCGCATGTGCGGTTCTCGCCTTCCGGCCGGGGTCGTGGGGGCGGCCCGCCGGTCGGACGGGCCATCGCATCCGTTCGAGTATAGGAAGCGGAGGTCTCAGGCCGGCGTCGCGGCGTCGTGAGCGTCGCGGGCCACGTCCTCCGCGGCGATCCGGCCGTCCACCCAGGTGGCCCGCCAGCGGGGCAGGGCGGTCTCGGCGTCGAGGGCCGGCAGCAGCGGCGTGCCGGCCCGGGTGTCCGTGCTCCACGCCGCCACCCGGCCGTCCGGCGACTGCACAGCGACCGCGTCGGCGTCCCAGACGCCGAACACGGCCGGGGCCGACACGCTCAGGCGCGGGGCGACGGACAGGCGTGCCGCCGGAGCGTCGGGCAGCGCGCGCAGCGGGGTGCGGGTCGCGGCGGCGAAGGCGGAGCGGGCGGAGATGCGCTCGTCCGGGTCGGGGTGGGACAGCGCCGACCGGACGGCGGCCCACGGGTCCCCGGCCGGGCCGGCGCCCAGGCACACGGTGACGGCGTCGGCCAGCAGGCTCGCCACGGGGGCGTGCAGCACGCCGTCCGCGTCGGGGACGACGGTGGCGCTGACCCCGGCGGCGGCCAGGAAGGCGCGGTCCTCGGCGGTGACCGGGTGGGTGACCACGAGCCGATGGCGCACGCGGCCCAGGGCGGCGGTGCCGAGTTCCTCCGCGACCGAGCGCAGGGCGGTCAGGGCCACGTCCTGGGCGGCGGGCCCGGCGTCCGCACCGCCGTCGGGGACGAGGTAGGCCTGCTCCCCCGCCTGGGTCGAGGCCGTCAGGAGGCCGGTGAGCGTGGCGGGGTCGGTGTCGGTCCCGACGGGCAGCCACACCCCGGCCGCCTCGGCGTCCACGCGGTCGGCGTGCCGGTAGACGACGGTCTGGACGTCCTCGTCGGCGGGCGCGGCGCCCGTGTCCTCGGGCCCGGCCAGGACCGTCACGACGGCGGTGCCGCGGCTCAGCGCGTCCCGCGCGTCCGCGGGCCGGGCCAGCGGCTCGACGAACACGGGCACGACGACGGCGCCGTCGAGGTCCCGCCGTTCGTCACCCGGGTCGGCCACGCGGTCCGCGGAGTCGTCCGCGCCGAGCCAGGCGATCATCCCGTCCCGGACCAGCAGCGCCTGTGCGTACGGGTCCGTCGTCGAGTGGATGATGCCGCGGGTCAACAGGTGTGCGCTCACCCGCCCACCCTAGCCCGTGTCAGTCCTCGTCCGCGCGCGGCGCCGAGGCCGCCGGCAGCGAGGTGGCCACGACGCCGCGGGAGACGAGGTCCGCGGCCCGGCGGCAGGCACGGCTGCGACGGGTGTCCCCGGGGACGTTGGCCAGCTGGCCCAGCACGTCGATGACCTGCCGCGCCCAGCGGACGAAGTCGCCCGCGGCGAGGTCCGCGCCGTCAAGGGTGCGGCGCAGGGTGGCGCCCCGCACCCAGCGGTGCATGGGTGCCACCAGCCCGGGGTCCGTCCGGGGCGTCGGCTCGAGCCGGGCCTGGGCCTCGTCCGTGCGCAGGCGCTCCTCGATGCGCTCGGCGGCCTCCGCGACGCGCGCGAGCCGGGGGGTCGGCATCGGGACCAGTCCGGGCTCGGTCTCCCCCTTGCCCTGGTACACGAGCAGCGCGGCGACGGCGGCCCACTCCTCCGGCGTCAGGCCGTCCATGGCCGGATCCTGCAGCACCAGCGAGGTGAACAGGTCCCGCTCGCCGTAGATCCGGCGCAGGGCCCCGCCGCGCTCCGTGAGCGCCGCACGGGGTGAGGGCGCGTCCTCCTGCACGTAGCCGTAGGCGCGCAGCAGACCGACCACGCGGTCGAACGTGCGGGCGATGGTGTTGGTGCGGCCCGCGATGCGCTCCCTCAGGACGGAGACCTCCCGCCGCATGGCCCACCAGCGGTCGCCCCAGCGGGCGTGCTCCTCGCGGTCCTGGCAGCCGTGGCACGGGTGGCGGCGCAGCGCCCGGCGCAGCTCCTCGACCCGGGGCGCGGCCGGGTCCTCCCGGAGGCGGAAGCCCGCCGTGCTGCGGCCTCCGGCGGGCGGGCGGCCCGTGCGCACGGCCTCGCGCATGAGCGCGGCGACGTCCTTGCGCTGCGCGGGCGTCTTCACCTGCACCACCTGGGGCAGGGCGGCGCCTGCCACCGGCTCGACCGGCCCGGCGACGTCGTCCACCGTGATGCGGCGCAGCTGCGCCTTGTCCGTGACGACGCCGACGCGCGGATTCTGGGGGTTGCCGGCGGGGAACACGACGACGGCCCGGCCGAGTGAGCGGCCGGCATCGAGCTCGACGACGTCCCCGACCGCGAGGTTCGCGAGCGAGTCCTTCACGGCGGCCAGGTGGGCTCGACGGCGTCCCTGCGAGCCGGACTTCTCCGCGGCCGCGAGCTCCTTGCGCAGGGTGAGGTACTCGGCGAAGTCGCCGAGGTGACACTGCATGGCCTCCTCGTACTTCTCGAGGCTGGCCTGCTTCGAACGGAGCTCGCGGGCCAGGCCCACCACGGAGCGGTCCGCCTGGAACTGGGCGAACGAGGACTCGAGGATGCCCCGCGCCTGCTCCGCGCCGACCTGCGCCAGCAGATTAGCGGACATGTTGTAGGTGGGCCGGAACGAGGAGCGCAGCGGGTACGTGCGGCGCGAGGCCAGGCGCGCGACGGCGGCCGGGTCCAGCCCGGGACGCCACATCACCACGGCGTGGCCCTCGACGTCGATGCCGCGGCGGCCCGCCCGGCCCGTCAGCTGGGTGTACTCCCCCGGCGTGATGTCGACGTGGTTCTCGCCGTTGAACTTGACCAGCTTCTCGATCACCACGGAGCGGGCCGGCATGTTGATGCCGAGGGCGAGGGTCTCCGTGGCGAACACGGCCTTGAGCGCGCCGGCGGTGAACAGGTCCTCGACGGCCTCCTTGAACGGGGGCAGCATGCCGGCGTGGTGGGCCGCGAAGCCCCGGGACAGGCCGTCCCGCCACGCCCAGAACCCGAGGATCTCCAGGTCCTCGACGGGCAGCAGGCGCGCCGCCTCCTCGACCCGCTCGGCCACGAGCGCCTTCTCCCGCGCCGTGGTGAGGTCGAGCCCGGCCCGCAGGCACTGCTCCACGGCGGCGTCGCAGCCGGTCCGGGAGAAGATGAAGGTGATGCATGGCAGCAGCCCGTCGCGGTCGAGGACCCGGATCATCTCCGGACGCGACGTGGACAGCCGCGGTCCGCGCCGCGGGCCGCCGTCGTGACCGCCCGGCCGACCGGAGACCGGCCGCTCCCGGTCCAGTGCGGACGAGCCGGTCCGGCCCCGGCCGCCGTCGCGACCCGTGTGCCGGCCGCCCCTGGCCCGCCCCTTCGTGCCGCCCCCGCGCCCGTCGCGGTGCTGCTGCCGCCCGGGGCGCCCCCAGTCGGCGCGCTGGAACCGGCGCTCGGCCTCCTCCCCCAGGCGCTTGAGCTCGGGGTTGAGCAGGGCCTCCCCGTCCCGGTCCGCGGCGTCCTCGAAGGCGATGTCCTCGGCGAACAGGTCGTAGAGCCGGCCCCCGGCCATGATGTGCTGCCACAGCGGCACCGGCCGGTGTTCCGAGACGATCACGGTGGTGGCGCCCCGGACCGTGTCGAGCCAGGCGCCGAACTCCTCGGCGTTGGACACCGTGGCGGACAGGGAGATCAGCTGCACGTGCTCGGGCAGGTGGATGATGACCTCCTCCCACACCGGTCCCCGGAACCGGTCGGCGAGGTAGTGGACCTCGTCCATGACGACGAAGCCGAGGTCGATGAGGGTGTCCGACTGCGCGTACAGCATGTTGCGCAGCACCTCGGTGGTCATCACGACGACGGGCGCGTCCGGATTGACGGAGGTGTCCCCCGTGAGCAGGCCGACGTTCTCCGCGCCGTGCACGCGGGCGAGGTCCGCGTGCTTCTGGTTGCTGAGGGCCTTGATGGGGGTGGTGTAGAACGCCTTCGTGCCGCGGGCCAGGGCCAGGTGGACGGCGAACTCGCCGACCACCGTCTTGCCGGCACCGGTGGGCGCCGCGACGAGGACGCCGTGGCCGTCCTCGACCTCGGCGCACGCGCGGCGCTGGAAGTCGTCGAGGGGGAAGCCCACGCGTGCGGCGAACCGGCCGAGCTCGGAGCCGGCATGGTGCCGGGCCGCCCGGGCACGGGCGTAGCGCCCCGCCGGGCTCAGCTCGGGTTCGTCGTGCGGGGTCGCGGACGCGGGATGGTGGGCCATGGCCCCACCCTACTGGCGGGTCCGGACGCCGTCGTGGTCGTGCGTCCGGGCGGGAGGGCCGCCGCGTACGACGCTCAGATCTGATCGAGCGGCTTCGGGCCTTCGGCGAGCTCCGCCTCGACGTCCACCTCGCGCTGCCCCGAGCGGCGGTCACGACGACGGTCCCCCCACAGGCACAGGACGATGGCCACGCCGAAGAGGACGACGAGCGGGATCGCCATGTAGAACATGGAGATGGCGTCCGCACCGGGGGCGGCGATCGCGGCGATCAGCATGATCACGAAGACGGTGATGCGCCAGTGGTGGACGATCGTGCGGCCCGGCAGGATGCCGAGCATGTTCAGTCCCACCAGCAGCACCGGCAGGACCATGGCCACGCCGAACGCGAGGTAGAGACGCGTGACGAAGCTGATGTACACCGACGCCGTCGGGAGGTTCGCGCCGCCCTCGGGAGTGAAGCCCACGAAGAACTGGACGGCCTGCGGCATCACGAGCCACCCCAGCGCGATGCCGAAGATGAACAGGGGCACGGCCGCGGCGATGAAGCCCAGGGCGTACTTCTTCTCGGCCTTCTTCAGACCCGGCACGATGAATGCCCAGATCTGGTAGAGCCAGACCGGGCTGGACAGGATGAGCCCGATGAACATGCTGACCTTGAGCATGAGGTCGAACGGCGAGGCCACCGTGTCATAGGCGACGGCCGCCGTGTGTCCCTGGCTGGCGATCTCCTTGACCGGGCGGAACAGCTCCGCCATGACCGGCTGGTAGACGAGGAAGCCGATCACCATGCCGACCGCGACGGCGAGCGCCGACTTCAGCAGTCGGTTGCGCAGCTCCGTGAGGTGCTCGCGCAGCGGCATCTCGCCGGTGGGGTTGTCCCGCCGCTTCCGGCGGCGCCGGGTGCGGCGGGCGACCTCGTCGACCTCGGTCATCGGGTGGGGGTCCTTCCGGCTCAGCGCGGGTCGCGCGGGTCGGTCTCGTCACGCTCGACGACGCGGCCCTCGACCGGCTCGTCCGCGGCGGTGGAACCGGCGCCGGAGCGCTCGTCCGTGGTGCCCTTGCCCTCGGTGCGCATCTGCTTCACCTCGGAGGAGAAGATGCGCATCGACTGGCCGAGGTTGCGGGCCATCGCGGGCAGCTTCGGCGCCGCGAAGAGCAGGATCGCGAGCAGGATGATGATGACGAGCTGCCAGCCCTGGAGTCCAGCCATGATGAAGGGTCCTTTCGATGGGGTTCCGGGGTCCAGGCTACCGCGCCGGCAGGGCCGCGAGGGCATCGCCCAGCGCGTCCGCCACGGACGTCCGGAGGTCGGCGGGGGCCAGCACCTCGACGGCGCCGCCGTGGCGTCCGACCAGCGCGGCCGCCACGGCGGCGTCGGTCAGATGCACCCGGGTGAGCCGGTCGCCGTCGGGCAGGTCGGCCTGGGCGTCCGGGCGGTAGCCGGCGGCCGCGTCGCGGACGGGATGGGCCCAGCGCAGCAGCACCGGCACCCCCGCGGCGTCGTCGGGATGGACCCGCCAGCGCGCGGGCCGAGCCCGGGGCGCGAACGTCTCCCCCGTGGGTGCGGGCGCGCTGATCCGGTCCACCCGGAACACCCGGTGGTCCTCGGCGCGACGGCACCACGCCTGCAGGTAGAGGCGCGCCCCGTCCTGCACCAGGGCCAGCGGCTCCACGTCCCGCTCGGTGAGGGCATCGGCATGCACGGAGCGGTAGGTCAGGTGCACGACGGCCCGCTCCGCCACGGCGGCCAGCAGGGTGCGCACCGTCGCGGGGTCCACGGCCACGTCCCAGTGGGCGGCGACGGCGACCGGGGGCTCGCCGGCGGTGTGCGCCTCGGCCTCCCGGAGGGCGGCGTCGTCCGCGTCGTCCGCATCCGGGGCCCCCGCGTCCAGGACCGCGGCGCGGATCCGGCGCTGGGCGGAGCGAGCGGCCTCGCGGTCGGCCTCGTCCAGCACCGGCAGGTCCGCGACCGTCTGCAGGGCGGCCACGAGGCTGTGCGCCTCGGGGCGCGTCAGCCGCACGGGACCGGCCAGGTCGGCGGCGCGCTCCACGTGGACGCGGCCGGCCACCTCCGCCACCTCGAACTGGAAGCCGGGGAAGTCGCGCTCGGGCATGCCGCAGTAGCGCAGCGTCTCGAGGTCGGCGTCGAGGCGCTCGTCGGTGACCCCGAGACGCGCGCGCAGCTCCGCCCGGTCCACCCCACCGGCCCGGTTGGCCAGCCCCACGATGTCCAGCAGGCGGCCCACGAGGTCCTCGCTCGAGTCGCGGGCGCGGCGCCGGACGGGCGCGGCGAGCGCCACCTCGAGCAGGGCCGGGTCGGCGGGACCGGCGTGGGTCTCCGCCGCGGCGGCCAGGCCCGCGCGGACGCGGTCGGTCAGGTCCGGGTGCGCGGCCGAGGGCACGGCCCGGCCCAGCAGGCCGCCGATCTCCGCGGCGAGGCCGTCCTCGCGCGGTCCGGCGGGGGCCTCCCAGAGCTCCCAGTCGGGCCCCGGTGCGGCGCCGTCCTCGACCCGGGGCTCGGCCGGCTCACCGACCGCGCGGACGCCCTGACCCCGGCCGGGCGCGAGCCACACCCGGACCCGCTCGGCGTCGGCCTGCCCGGCCAGGCGCGCCACGAGGCCGGCGTGGTCGTGGTCCTCGGGACGGCCGGGGGCGTCCGTCGCCCGCTCGACGCGGCGCGGCTCCCCCTCCATCCGGGTGAGCCGGAAGCTGCGCTCGGCGCCGCGGTCGAGGTCCCAGCCGGTGAGGTACCAGCGGCCGCGCACGAGGGTGAGGAACCAGGCCCGCACGGTGCGCCGGGTGGCCCGCCCCCGCGCGTCGCGGTAGGGGAAGCGCAGCACGGCCTCGTCGGCCACGGCCTGGGTGAGGGCCTCGAGCCGGGGGTCGGCCCGGGGCATGAGGGTGTGGTACCCGGCCAGCTCGTCGTCGCCCGTGAGGTCGGTGGCCGGCTGGAACAGCAGGCCCACGGCGCGGACGACGTCGGCGCGCAGCGGCGAGTCGCCCCACAGGCGCCGCGCCCGCACGAGGGCGCGGCGCTCGTCCACGGTCAGGTCGAGGTCGCGCAGCAGCAGCGCATCGCGGACGACGCGGTGCCGCACCCCCGCCTCGCCCTCGTCGAAGCCCGCGGGTTCGAGCGTCTCCAGCGGGACCCCCACGGCGCGCAGCACGCGGCGGTCCCGCTGGAAGAGCTTCTCGAAGGCGGCGTCCGTGAGCCCCTCATAGCCGACGACCTGCCGTCGGATCCGGTCACGCTCGAGACCGTGCGGTGCCGAGAGCAGCAGCCACAGCAGCGAGATGATGCGCTCGGCGGCCTCGTCGCCGGCGCGCCGCGGGGCGGGTGGGGTCACGG
>NZ_JABFNH010000024.1:0-7143 GCF_017168435.1 Micrococcus sp. KRD070 | reverse complement strand
GGGCGGGGGTGCTCCAGGACTTCACGGGACTCCTCAGATCGGGGTGGTTCGGCGGTGCCGGGCCGCCATGCCCGGCGGCGGGAGCGGGCTCAGGCGCTGATGACGCCCGCGCCCAGCAGGGCGAACAGGACGCCGCCCAGGAGGATGCGGTACCAGACGAACGGCAGGTACGAGTTGGTGCTGATGAAGCGCATGAGCCAGGCGATGACCGCGTAGGCCACCACGAAGGCGATCGCGGTCGCGACCAGCGTCTCCCCCATGCCGTACGGGCCCTGCGTGCCGGGATCGGTGAGCGAGGTGTACAGCTTGTACAGGCCGGAGGCGAACACGGCGGGCACCGCCAGCAGGAACGCGTAGCGGGTGGCGGCGGGCCGGGTGTAGCCCATGGCCAGGCCGGCCGCGATGGTGCCGCCGGAGCGCGAGACGCCCGGGATCAGCGCGAGGGCCTGGGCCAGGCCGTAGAGGACGCCGTCCCGCACGGTGAGCTTCTCGAGCGGCTTGGTCTGACGGCCGAGCCGGTCCGCCAGGGCGAGCAGGACGCCGAACACGATGAGCATGGTCGCCGTGATCCACAGCGACCGGAACTCCGTGTCGATCCAGTCCTCCAGCAGCAGGCCCAGGACCGCGATCGGGATCGAGCCCACGATGATCAGCCAGCCCATGCGCGCATCGGGGTCCGAGTGCGGGATCCGCCCCGTGACCGCGGCGCACCACCGGCCGATGATGCGGGTGATGTCGCGCCAGAAGTAGATGAGGACCGCCAGCTCCGTGCCGAGCTGCGTGATGGCCGTGAAGGCCGCCCCCGGGTCGGTCGCGGAGGGCAGGAACTCGCCCACGATGCGGATGTGGGCGGAGGAGGAAATGGGCAGGAACTCCGTGAGGCCCTGCACCAGGCCCAGGATGATGGCTTCGATCCACGTCACGGAGGGTCACTGTACGCCACGGCCCCGGGTGGGAACCCGGGGCCGTGCGATCCGTCACGAGCAGGACGGTCAGTCGTCGTCGTCCTCGTCGTCGAAGAGGTCGAGCGGGGTGACCTCCTCGGTGTCCGCGTACAGGGCGTCCTCGTAGGCCTCGAAGGCGTCGGCCACGGCGAAGAAGGCGGCTTCGACGGCGGGGTCGTCCTCGCCCCGCTTGTTCTGCGCGGCCACGAGGTGTTCGTTCAGGGCGGTGGTGAGGGCCTCGAGGGCCATGCGGGCGTCAGAGCTCATGGGTGAACGGTAACCCGGTGGCCGGTGACGCGGCCAGGGGTGGGCCGTGCGGGACCGGCCGCCGGACCCGACGCCGTCTGCCAGGATGGGCGGGTGCGTGAACAGCTGATGTCCTCGACCCTCGACGCGATCTCCCGCGGACAGAAGTGGGAGTACCTGGTGATGACGGTCGCCGCCCACGAGTCCCTCGCCGACGCCCGGCGGCGCCTCGTGGAGCACGCGGAGTACGGCCAATGGGAGCTGCAGCGCTCCGTGCACTACCGCGACGGGGCGCGCCGCTACTGGATGCGCCGCCGGGTGATGCGCGTGGCCTCGACCCTGCAGACGGTCTGAGGCGCGGGCGCGACGACGGCGCCCCGGCCGTCGTCGCGCCCGCGGCCCGGATCAGCGCGGCTCCAGCATCCGCTCGAGCACCCGGCAGCCGAACTCGAGCGCGTCCACGGGCACCCGCTCGTCGATGCCGTGGAACAGGGACGTGAAGGCCAGGTCGGCGGGCAGGCGCATGGGCGCGAAGCCGTAGCCGGTGATGCCCAGCCGGGAGAGGGACTTGTTGTCCGTGCCCCCGCCGAGCATGAACGGCAGCACCTGGGCCTCGGGGTCCTCCGCCTGCAGCGAGGCGATCATCAGCTCCACCAGGTCCCCGGAGAAGGGGGTCTCCAGGGCGACGTCCCGGTGCTCGGGTGCGATGGTCACGTCGGGACCGGCGAGCTCGGCGATCGTGGCGAGGGCGGACTCCTCCTCCCCGGGGATCAGGCGCACGTCCACGGTGCCGGTGGCCGAGGACGGGATGACGTTGTGCTTGTAGCCGGCGGTCAGCCCCGTCGGGTTGGACGAGGTGCGCAGGGTGCCGGCCACCCAGGAACGGGCCTGCCCGAGCGCGTCGAGCTGCGGCGTCGGGTCCGTCTCGTCGAAGTCCACGCCCATGATCTCGGCCACCTGTTCGAGCAGCGCGCGCGTGGTCTTGGTGTACACGAGCGGCCACTCGTGCCCGCCGATGCGGGTCATGGCGCCGGCCAGCCGGGTGACCGCGTTGTCCGGGTGCGGGGCCGAGCCGTGCCCGGGGGCGCCCTCCGCGGTGAGGTTGAGCCAGGCGAGCCCCTTCTCCGCGGTCTGCACGAGGTAGGCGCGCGAGCCGTGCACCTCGGTGGAGAAGCCCCCCACCTCGGAGATCGCCTCGGTGCACCCGTCGAACACCTCGGGGTGATGGTCCACGACCCAGCGTGCGCCGTAGACGCCGCCGGCCTCCTCGTCGGCGAAGAACGCAACCGTCAGGGGTCGCCGCGGCCGGCGGCCCGTGCGGGCCAGGTGCAGCAGCACCGCGAGCACCATGGCGTCCATGCCCTTCATGTCCACGGCGCCGCGCCCCCAGATCATGCCGTCCTTGAGCTCGGCGCCGAACGGGTCCACGCTCCACTCGTCCGCCTCGGCGGGGACCACGTCCGTGTGCCCGTGGATGACGAGCCCCGGCGCCTCCGGATCCCAGCCCGGCAGGTGCCCGACGACGGAGACCCGGCCCGGCGCCGACTCGAAGAAGCGGGGGGTCATCCCCGCCTCGGTCATGAGCCGGGCGCAGTACTCCGCGGCCTCAGGCTCACCGACGGAGACGTTGCCCCCGCGGTTGGTGGTGTCGATCCGGATGAGGTCGCGGCAGATCTCCACGACGCGGTCCTCGGGGCGCGAGCGGGCGGGGTTCTCGATGTTCTCGACCATGGTTTTGAGCCTAGCCCGAACCCGTGCTATCTTTCTCGAGTTGCCCGGAGCGGGACGGACCGGACAGGACCGGAACGCGGTGGGCGACGGAGCCTCTCCCAGGGCTCCACCGATGAGCGCGAGTGGCGGAATTGGTAGACGCGCAGCGTTGAGGTCGCTGTGTCCGCAAGGACGTGGGGGTTCAAGTCCCCCCTCGCGCACCGCTCGTCGAGCAGCAGGGCCCCGGTCGTCACGACCGGGGCCCTGCGTGTTCCCCGGACCGGCGTCCCCTCTAGAGTGGTGTCTGTGCGACGGCAGGCGCCGTCGGTGGAACCGCACGACGGCATGGAGGACCTGATGGCCCTGGAAGCCCCCGCACTGCTGCACCGGCTCGCGCGAGCCCACGGGGTGCAGCCCGAGTACGTCGGGCAGGACGGCTCGGCCCAGACCGTGCCGGACGAGGCCCTCGTGAAGGTGCTCGCCGCCCTCGGGGTGTCGGTCCGTCCGGACGGGGTCGCCGCTCTGGCCGAGGCGCTGGAGGAGGCGGAGACGGCCCCCTGGCGGGACGTGCTCCCGCCCACCGTGGCCGCCCGGTCCGGCCACCGCCTGTCCGTGCCGTGCCACGTGGCCGCGGGCGAGCCGGTCGTGGCCCGCGTGCGCACGGAGGACGGGCGGACCCTCGAGGTGAGCGTGAGCGAGCCGGTGTCCGAGGTCCGCCTCGTGGACGGCGTCGAACGCGAGCGCGTCCACGTTCAGATCCCCGCCGACCTCGCCCCGGGCTGGCACCGGCTGGAGGTGACCAGCGGCTCCGGCTCCACCGCCTCCGCGGTCCTGGTCTGCGCCCCGACCCGGCTGAGCACGGCGCGTCCCTTCCTCGAGCGCCGCGGCTGGGGCGCGGCCGCGCAGGGCTACTCGGTGACCTCGGCGGACTCGTGGGGCATCGGCGACGCGGCGGACATGGCGTCCCTGGCCGAGATCGTCGCCCGGCACGGTGCCGACTTCCTGCTGCTGCACCCCCTGCACGCGATCGAGCCCGGCCCCCATCCGGCGGACTCCCCCTACTCCCCCGTCTCCCGTCGGTTCCTCTCGGCGCTGGTCGTGCACGTGCCCTCGATCCCCGAGTTCGCCGACCTGCCCGCCGCGGAGCAGGCGGAGCTGCGGTCGGCCGGCGCCCGCGTCCAGGCGGAGCTGGAGCGCACCGGCCGGATCGATCGGGCCGCCGTCGCCGCCGTCCTGTGGCCCGCGCTGCGCCGCGTGCACGAGGTGCCCCGCTCCCCCGAGCGCGAGGCCGCCTACGCACGGTTCCGCGCCGAGGCCGGCCCGGGCCTGGACGACTTCGCCCTCTGGTCCGTCCTGCGGCTGGACGGCGACGGCACCGGACCCGATCTCGCCGACCCGGCCTGGGCGCCGGGCGGGGTCGAGGCGGAGCGGGTCCGCGTCGAACGCGCGACCGACGTCGACCTGCACCGCTGGGTGCAGTGGATCGCCGCCGAGCAGCTCGCCGGCGTGCAGGAGCGGGCCCGGGCGGCCGGCATGCGCATGGGCGTCATGGTGGACCTGGCAGTCGGGGCGACCCGCGAGACCGCGGACGCGTGGATGCTCGGGGACGTGCTGGTGCCGACCATGTCCGTCGGCGCGCCGCCCGAGCTGTTCAACCAGCTGGGCCAGGACTGGTCGCAGCACCCCTGGCATCCGCGCCGCCTGGCCGAGACCGGCTACGCCGCGTTCCGGGACATGCTGCGCACCGTGCTGCGCGGCGCGGGCGGCATCCGGATGGACCACGTCCTGGGGCTGTTCCGCCTGTGGTGGATCCCGGAGGGCGCCGGTGCCACCCAGGGCGCGTACGTCGAATACGACCACGAGGCGATGCTCGCCGTGCTCACGCTCGAGGCCGAGCGGGCCGGCGTCGTCGTGGTGGGCGAGGACCTCGGCACGTTCGAGCCGTGGGTGCAGCGCCGCCTGGCCGAGGCCGGCGTGCTCGGCACGTCGATCCTGTGGTTCGAACAGGAGGACGGCGAGCCCACCCCGCCGGAGCGCTACCGGCGGCTGGCCATGGCGGCGGTGAACACGCACGACCTGCCGCCCACGGCCGGTTACCTCGAGGGCGTCCAGGTGGACCTGCGCGAACGGCTGGGCCTCTACACCGTGGACGTCGCCCAGGAACGCCGCCGGTCGGCGGAGGAGGTGCGCGCGTTCCTCGCCGCCGCGGCCCGGCGCGGGCTGCTCGCCGAGGCGGACGTGGACGTCCCCGACGCCGGCCCCGAGGTGCGCGAACGCCAGATCGTGGCCCTGCACCGCCTGCTCGCGCAGGCGCCCTCGGCCCTGCACAGCGTGGCGCTCGTGGACGCCGTGGGCGAGCGGCGCATCCAGAACCAGCCCGGCACCCTCCAGGACCAGTACCCGAACTGGACTGTGCCGCTCGGCGACGGCGCCGGACGGATGGTCTCCGTCGAGGACCTGGCGGACTCGGCGTCGGCGGCCCGGCTGTTCGACGCCGTGGACGCCGAACTGCGGGCGTCCGTGCCGGTGGGGATCGGGGTCAGCCTGCACACCTCCCCCCTGGCCCAGCCCGGCCGCGGCGACGCCGGCGGCATGAACGTCTACGTGCGGCAGGCCGCCGTGGCCCTGGCCCGCCGGGGCGTGCGGATGATCCTGCTGACCCGGGCGGAGGAGCCGGTGGGAGCGGATGGCGCACGGGTCCGGATGCTGGACGCCGGCGGGCAGGCCCCGCCGGTCACGGTCGTGGACCTCGCCGCCGGGCCGTCCGCTCCCGTGCCCAAGGAGGAGCTGGCGGGACTCGGCGCCGAGTTCACCCGCGCGGCCCTGGACTGGCTCGCCTCGGACGCCGTGCCGGGCGGTCCCGTCCTCGGTGGCGCGGACGCCCCGCCCGTCGCGTTCGTGCACGGCCACTACTGGCTCTCCGGGTCCACCGCCGCGGCGCTGGCGCGGGCGGCGCACGCCCCGTACCTGCAGACCATGCACACCACGGCGGCGGCGAAGATGCTCGAGGACCCCGAGCTGCGCGAGCCGGCCGCGCGGATCGAGGCCGAGCGCGAGGTCGCCGAGCGGGCCGACCTGCTCGTGGTCAACTCCGCCGCCGAGGTCGCCGACCTGCGCGAGCTGCTGGACGTGCCCCGCGCCCGCACCCGGGTGCTGCCCCCCGGGGCCGACCTCGAGACGTTCACGCCGGAGGGCGCCGCGCAGTGGCCGGGCGCCCCGGAGGACGACGGGGCCCTGCGCGTCCTGTTCGCCGGCCGCGTGCAGCGGCACAAGGGCCCGCACCTGCTCGTGGCCGCCCTCGGGGTGCTGCGCGAGCGGGCCGGTGGCGCGGGCGCCGACCCGGGGGTGCGCCTGCACGTGAACGGGGCCGCTTCGGGGGACGACGAGCTGGACCTGGCGGGCCTGGCCGCGCGGGAGGGGGTCGCCGACCTGGTGACGTTCTCCGGGCCGGTGCCCGCGCCCGCCCTGGCCGCCCAGTTCCGGGCGGCGGACGTCGTGGCGATGCCGAGCGCGTCCGAGACCTACGGCCTGGTCGCCCTCGAGGCACAGGCCTGCGGCACGCCCGTGCTGGCGCACCGGGTCGGCGGACTGGTCTACGCGGTCCTCGACGGCGTGTCCGGCCGCCACGTGACGGCGGGCACCCCCGAGGCGTGGGCCGATGCCCTGGCCGAGATCCTGGCGGATCGTGACGCCTGGGCGGCACTGGGGACCGGCGCCGTGCGCCACGCCGCCGGTCACTCGTGGGAGGCCTACGCGGACGGGCTGCTCGAGGCCGTCACCGCCGTGCCGCGGCGGTCGCCCGGGCTGGACGCCTGACCGCCCGAACGCACCGGCCCGCCGAGACAGCGAGTCTCGGCGGGCCGGTGCGCGGGCCCGGTGGCCGTCAGGACTCGAGCGGAGTGATCTCCCCGGAGAAGTGCGGGCGCCGGCGCCGCGCATCCCAGCCGTACACGCGCGTGCCGCCGTCGGGCCCGGGCTCGTAGCGGACGGCCACGGTGGTCGGCAGCACGACGGGCGCCTCGAAGTCGATGTGCCAGCGGAACCCGGCGCCGGCCGGCTCACGGCCCTCGAGCATCCGGGCGGCCAGGAACATCCCGTGGGCGATCGCGCCCTTCATGCCGAACAGTCGAGCCGAGACGCCCGTCAGGTGGATCGGGTTCCAGTCCCCGGAGACGCCCGCGTACCGGCGTCCGGCCCCCGTCCCGAAGCGCCACTGGGCGGTCGGCGTCGGGGGCACGAAGTC
>NZ_JABFNH010000023.1:24318-64264 GCF_017168435.1 Micrococcus sp. KRD070 | reverse complement strand
CCCCCACCCCGGCCCCGGCGACCGCCGGCGGGCCCGGCGGTCGCCGGGGCCGCCGGCGGCCCCGAGGACGGGGCCGCGCGTCGGCGGCGTGGAAAGGACGACCGCCCGGTGCAGTACCGCCGCGGCTGGTTCATCCCCGTGTTCACCACGCTGCTCGCCCTCACCCTCGCGGCCGTGGCCGTGTGGGGCTACCTGTGGACCCAGACGCAGTACTACGTGGGGGCCAACGACGGCCGGATCGCCGTGTTCAAGGGCGTCTCCCAGCGGCTGGGCCCGCTCGAGCTGTCCCACGTGGACCGCCAGACCGACCTCCCGGTGGACGCGCTGCCCGCGTACGCACGCGACCGCGTGAACGCCGGCATGCCCGCCCGGGACGTGGACCACGCGGAGCAGATCGTCGCCGAGCTGCGCGACTCGCTGCACCCGAACGCCCCCGCCCCCGCCGGTGAGCCCTCCGAGCGGGCCCGGCCGAGCACGACGCCGTCGTCGTCCTCCGCCCGCCCCTCGGACGCGTCCGGCTCCACCGCGCCGACGAGCCCGGCGTCGTCCCCGAGCGCGACGGGAGGTGAGGCCCCGTGACCGAGGTGATCTCCCCCGCACGCCCGCGCCGGAACATCGAACTGGTCCTGCTGCTGGCCGCCCTGGCCATCGCCCTGGGGGCGGACCTGCTGGGCATGATCGGCACGGACGCCCCGCTGGACTCCACCGCCTGGGTGCCGCTGGGCGTCTTCGGCGCCGCCACCCTCGTGCTGCACGTGGTCCTGCGGCTGCGGGCCCCCTACGCGGACCCGTTCATGCTGCCGATCACCGCCCTGCTCAACGGGCTGGGCCTGGCCATGATCCACCGGCTGAGCCAGGACGCCGCGATGGCCAACCCCACCTCGCAGCTCGTGTGGTCCGTCCTGGCCGTCCTGGTGGCCTCCGCCCTGGTGTTCCTGGTGCGCGACCACCGGGTGCTGCGGCGCTGGCCCTACCTGTTCCTCGCCGCGTCCGGCGTGCTGCTGCTCCTGCCGCTCGTGCCCGGGCTGGGCCTGAGCATGTACGGGGCGCGGATCTGGATCGACGTCGGATTCGGCACCTTCCAGCCCGGCGAGATCGCCAAGATCACGCTGGCCATCTTCTTCGCCGGCTACCTCTCCGCGAACCGCGACCTGATCCTGCTGGCCGGCCGCCGTGTGGGCCCGGTGACCTTCCCCCGAGCCCGGGACCTCGGCCCGTTGCTGGCCGGCTGGCTCCTGGCGCTCGGCGTGCTCGTGTTCCAGCGCGACCTGGGCTCGGCCCTGCTGTTCTTCGGCATGTTCATGGCGATGCTCTACATCGCCACGTCCCGCGCCTCCTGGATCCTCCTCGGCCTGGGCCTGATCGCCTTCGGCGCGGCGCTGGCGTTCCTGTTCATGCCGCACGTGACCGCCAGGTTCGAGATCTGGCTGAGGGCCTTCGACCCCGAGATCTACCATCGCGACTTCGGCGGCTCCTACCAGGTGGTCCAGGGCCTGTTCGCGATGGCCTCAGGCGGGCTGATGGGCACCGGCCTGGGCGCGGGCAACCCCACCCAGGTGCCGCTGTCCTTCTCGGACATGATCCTCACGGCCATCGGCGAGGAGCTCGGCTTCGTGGGCCTGGCCGCCGTGCTCGTCCTGTACCTCCTGCTCGTCACCCGCATGATGCGCGCCGCCCTCGGCGTGCGCGACGCGTTCGGCAAGGTGCTCGCCTCCGGCCTGGCCTTCACCATGGCGTGGCAGGTGTTCGTGGTGATGGGCGGCGTGACCCTCGTGCTGCCGCTCACCGGCCTCACGACGCCGTTCCTCGCCGCCGGCGGCTCGTCGCTGCTGGCCAACTGGATCATCGTGGGGCTCGTGCTGCGCATCTCGAACGCCGCCCGCCGTCCCGTGGTCGTGGACGGGATGGTCAACGCGTCCGGGCCCGGCGCCGGCCACCTCGACCCCGGCACGGCGCTCCCGGCGGCGGCCGTGCCCCCGGGAGGAGGTGAGGAGCGGTGAACGAGGCGATCCGACGCACGTGGACCGTCATGGCGGCCATGATCCTGGTGCTCGCGCTGGCCGCGTCCGTCATCCAGGTGCTGGCCGCGGACCAGCTCAAGACGCACGCCCTGAACTCGCGGCAGATGTTCCTGGAGTTCGGCGCCCCGCGCGGGCCGATCCTCGTGGACGGCGAGCCGATCGCCGAGTCCGTCCCCTCCGACGACGCGTACCACTACCAGCGCGTCTACCACGAGCCCGAGCTGTACGCCCCGCTCACAGGCTTCTATTCGCTCACCTACGGCACCGACGGGCTGGAGGCGGCCATGAACGAGCAGCTCTCCGGCACCCCCACGTCCCAGTTCGTGGACCGCGCCATGGAGATCATCACGGGTGCCACGCCTGAGGGCGACCAGGTGGAGCTGACGATCGACCCCGAGCTGCAGCGTCTGGCGTACGACGCGCTCCCGGACGGCGTGCGCGCCTCCGCCGTGGTCACGGACCCGACGACGGGCGAGATCCTGGCCATGGTGTCGAAGCCGAGCTTCGACTCCAACGCGCTCTCCTCGCACAGCCCGGCCGAGGCGCAGGCGGCCATGGCCGCGATCGACCAGATCCCCGGTGCCAGCGCGTACCGCAACCGCGCCGCGGAGCAGCTCGTGTCCCCCGGCTCCACGTTCAAGCTGATCGACGCGGTGGCCATGCTCGAGTCCGGTGACTACACCCCGGACGGGACGGTGGACATCCCCGCCGCGTGGACGCTGCCCGGCACGACCACGGAGCTGCCCAATTACGACGGCTCACCGTGCAACACCGTGGGGCGTCAGACCCTCACGTGGGCGCTGGCGCAGTCCTGCAACACGCCGTTCGCCATGGCCGCCGTCGAGCTGGGCCAGGACCGGATCCGGGAGGTCGCCGAGCGGTTCGGCTTCAACGACTCCTTCGACTACCCGCTGCCCGTGACCGGCTCCGTGTTCCCCTCCGACCTGGACGACGCCGCGCTGGCGCAGTCCTCGATCGGCCAGCGGGACGTGCAGGCCACCGCGCTGCAGATGGCTATGGTGGCCGCCGGCATCGCGAACGACGGCGTGGTCATGGAGCCGCAGCTGATCAAGGCGGTCCGCCGTTCGGACCTCACCACGGTGCAGGAGTTCAGCCCCCGTGAGCGCGGCCGGGCCACGACCCCCGAGGTGGCCGGGCAGGTCTCGGACATGATGGTCTCGGCGGTGGAGGACGGCATCCTGGGATCCGTGCAGTCGGACACGGTGCGGATCGCGGCGAAGTCGGGCACGGCCGAGGTCGGGGACACGGGCAACGTGCACTCCTGGATCACCGGCTTCGACGCGAGCGAGAACCCCCGGGCGGCCGTGACGATCGTGGTGGAGGACGAGCCGCCGGGGGTTGGACATCAGACAGTCGTCAGTGGCATGAAGGCAATCATGGAAGCGGTGGTCACGGAATGAGGCCGACATCGGGCATCACCCTCGGCGGCAGGTACCAGTTGACCGATCGCATCGCGATCGGCGGCATGGGCGAGGTGTGGAAGGCGCGGGACAAGGTCCTGGGCCGGATCACCGCCGTGAAGATCCTCAAGGAGGAGTACACAGGTGACCCCAACTTCCTGCGCCGCTTCCGGGCGGAGGCCCAGCACACGGCGCTGCTGAACCACCCCGGCGTCGCCAACGTCTACGACTACGGCGAGGAGAAGGGCTCCGCCTACCTCGTCATGGAGCTCGTGCCGGGCCAGCCGCTGTCCTCCATCCTCGAGAAGGAGAAGGTGCTCTCCCCCGAGCGGACCCTGCGGATCATCGCGCAGACGGCGGCCGCGCTCTCGGCGGCCCACGCCCAGGGGCTCGTGCACCGCGACGTCAAGCCCGGCAACCTCATGATCACGCCCACCGGCCGGGTGAAGGTGACGGACTTCGGCATCGCGCGCCTGGCGGACCAGGTCCCGCTCACGGCCACCGGCCAGGTGATGGGCACCGCCCAGTACCTCGCGCCCGAGCAGGCCACGGGGCAGCAAGCCACCGGCTCCTCCGACCTCTACTCGCTGGGCATCATCGGCTACGAGGCCCTCGCCGGGCATCGCCCGTTCACGGGCGAGTCCCAGATCGCGATCGCCCTCGCCCAGGTCAACGACACCCCGCCGCCCCTGCCGGACACCGTCCCGGCCCCGGTGCGCGCCCTGATCATGTGTATGCTCTCGAAGGACCCCAAGGAGCGGCCCTCGGACGCGACCGCGCTCTCGGAGGCCGCCGACGCGCTGCGTCGCAAGGACACCCGCGGCGCGGTGGAGGCCGTGCCCGGCCTGGCCGCCTTCCTCGAGGAGCAGGGCGTGGCCGACCCCTCGGGCGCCGAGACCGCCCCCCTGGACTACGACGGCATGCGCACCACCCATCCCCGCGCCGAGGGCACCCGGACGGACGGCTTCCCCGCCACCGCGGCGCTGCCGGTGACCGCGGCCCAGCCCCGCACCGACGACGACGCCCGCGGCCCCGGCGCCGCCGGTGCGGCGGCCGTGGGCGCGGCCGGTGTGGCCGGCGCCGCCGCGAGCGCGAGCACGCGCGACCACGAGATCGCCGCCGTGCGTGATCAGCAGACCCGCCCGGGCGACGTCGTGGACCCGGGCCCGCCCGCCGGGGGCGGCTCCGCACCCGCCCGCCGGCGACGCGCCAACCGCTGGCCGCTGTGGGCGCTGCTCGGGCTCGTGGTGTTCGCCCTGCTGGGGGCCCTGCTGTGGCCGCTGCTCACGGGTGGCCGCGGCGTCGGCGGCTCGGCGCCGGCGACCTCGCAGGAGGAGTCGTCCGTGCACGTGGACCCGGAGGCGTACAAGGGTCGCCCCGTGAGCGAGGTGCGCACCGAGCTCGAGGGCCTCGGCCTGGCGGTGCGCGAGGAGGACCGCGACGCGCAGAGCCCGCAGGGCACCGTCGAGGAGATCAACCCCGTGGGGGCGCTGCGGCGCGGTGAGACCGTCACGCTGGCCGTCTCCACCGGGGAGGGCGTCATCCCGGAGGGCCTCGTGGGCCAGCCCGTGGAGAGCGCGATCCAGACGCTGCGCGACCGCGGCTTCACCGTGGACCGGGTGGACGACCCGTCCGCCGACGGCGCCGACGGCGAGGTGGTGCGCGTGGTGCCCGGCGAGGGCGAGCGACACCGCTATGACACGCACGTGCAGCTGATCGTGGCCACCGGCGGGTCCGACGCCGCGCCGACCCGCGAGGCGTCCCAGCCCGCCTCGGAGCCGGAGCCCAGCGCGTCGGAGGAGCCGAGCACCGGGCCGAGCCCGTCGGCCTCGGACGAGCCCAGCCCGTCCCCCACCGCCGAATCCCCGACAGCCACCGCCGACCCGGAGCCCACGCCGGAGCCGTCCGAGGAGCCGACGACGCCCACGGGGGATCCGACGACGGAGTCCTCCGGGGAGTCCACGGCACCGACGGGCGAGCCCACCACCGACCCGTCCGCTGACGCGCGTGGTGCGGAGGCCTCGTCCGCCGACGCCACGCCCTCCGCTTGAGCGGCGGGCGGGACGGGCACGCGGACGTGTCTGTGGATGAGCAGAGGATCCTGAACGGGCGGTACCGGATCGGTGAGCTGATCGGGCGCGGCGGCATGGCGGACGTCTTCCGCGGCGAGGACCTGCGGCTGCACCGCCCGGTGGCGGTCAAGCTGATGCGCCGGGACCTGGCGCGCGATCCGCACTTCCAGGCGCGCTTCCGCAAGGAGGCACGCTCGGCGGCCTCCCTGAACCACCCCTCGATCGTCTCCGTGTACGACACGGGCGAGGTCTCCCTCGAGGACGGCCTCCATCCGGTGGACTGCCCGTTCCTGGTGATGGAGCTCGTCTCCGGCCGGACGCTGCGGGAGATCCTGCACGCCGAGGGCGCCGTGGGCACGGACCGTGCCGTGGCCTGGACCCGGGGCGTGCTGGAAGCGCTCGAGCACGCGCACGAGGAGGGCATCGTCCACCGCGATGTGAAGCCCGCGAACGTCATGGTCACGGAGACGGGCGCCGTGAAGGTGATGGACTTCGGGATCGCCCATGCGCTGGCCGACACCTCCGCCACCACGTCGCAGACCCAGGCCGTGGTGGGTACGGCCCTCTACCTGGCTCCGGAGCAGGCGACGGGCCGCACCGTGGACGGCCGCGCCGACCTCTACGCGGCCGGCTGCCTGCTGTTCGAGCTGCTCACGGGCCGACCCCCCTTCACGGGTGACACGCCGCTGGCCGTGGCCTACCAGCACGTGCGCGAGGAGCCGCCGGCACCCTCCGACGTCGACCCCGACCTGCCGCCCGCGTTCGACCCCGTGGTGCTGCGCGCCCTGCGCAAGGATCCGGAGGACCGGTTCCCCACGGGCGCCGCGTTCCTCGCGGCCCTCGAGGAGGCCGCCGCGGATCCGCACGCCGGCCCCGGCCGTCACACCCCGCCGCTCGATGCCGTCCCTCCCGCCCTCGTCGGCGCGGTGCTGGGCGCCGCGGCCGCGGAGCACGGGGCCGATGTGCCGACGGCCGCGGTCCCGCTGACCCGGCCGACGCCCTCCGTCCCGGCCGAGCCGGACGCCGCACAGCCCCAGGCGGCGAACCATGCCGTGGCGGGTGCGGGACTGCTCGGCGCCGCCTCCGCCGCGCAGCTTGCCGCCGCCGCCGCCATGGACGGCCCCCGCCCGGTGACGGTCGGCCAGCCGGTGATGCCCGGTGCGGTCGCGACGCCCCGGCCCGAACCGCAAGGGGACACGCCGGCGCCAGCGACGGCCACGCACCGTCGCGTCCGCCGGCGCCTCCGCCGGCGCACGCTCCTGGCGGCCGGCGCGGTCCTGATCGCGCTGGCCCTGGTCCTGGCGCCGTGGCTCGCGGCGGCTCTGCCCACCACCGCGGAGGTGCCCGCGGTGGTGGGGCTGCAGCAGGACGAGGCGGTCGCGGCGCTCGAGGACGCAGGTCTGGTGGCCGTCGTCTCGTCCGCGTACATGGCCGACGCCCCGGACGGGACCGTCACCCAGAGCGACCCGCCGACGGGCACGGAGGTGCCCCGCGGGGCCGAGGTGCGGATCCGGGTGTCCCGCGGCGAGGAGGGCATCGCGCTGTCCGACTCCCTGCACGGGCTGTCCGAGGACGCGGCCCGCCGCGAGCTGGAACGGCTGGGCCTGCGTGTCTCCTCCGTGCAGTACCAGGACGACGGCCGACTCGAACGCGGGCTGCTCGCCCGCACCGACCCCGCGATGGGCACGCACGTGCCGCCCGGCTCCTCCGTGGTGCTGCACCTGTCCAGCGGCATGGTCGACGTGCCGGATGTGGTGGGGATGAGCGCTCCGGACGCGCGGCGTCAGCTGGCGCTGAGCGCCCCCGAGCTGCGCGTGCGGATCCAGGACGAGGACGGCGCGACCACGGACACCGGAACGGTCGTGGCCCAGGATCCGCCCGCCGGCGTCCGCGTGGACAACCGCTCCTCTCTGACCCTGACGGTGTCCTCATGGATCGCGCCCACGGCCGAGCCCTCCGAGCCGGCGCCGCCGTCCAGCGAGGCGCCCGAGCCCACGCCGTCGGCGTCCGCGTCACCGAGCCCCCCGCCGTCGGAGAGCCCCGAGCCCTCCGCGAGCGCGGAACCCTCGCCCTCGCCGTCCGCCTCGGCCACGCCCAGCCCCGAGCCGACGACGACCGCGACGCCGTCACCGACGCAGAGCCCGGCGTCGACGTCGGCGGCCCCGTCGACCTCGTCGGAGCCGACCGAGCAGTCGCCGAGCACCTCGTCCACCGCGACGCCGGTGGACCCGCTGCCGACGCTGACGCCGGAGCCCGAGCCCTCGATCGATCCGCCGCCGTCCACCTGAGCGGACGGGGCGCCGTCGGACCCGCGAACCGGGCCCCGGGACCGGTCAGTCCTGGCGGACGAGGGGCGAGAGCCGGCCGCCGCGCTCGGCGGCCCCGGAGAGCCCCACGGACTCGAGCCAGTTGCCGAGCATCCGGTAGCCGCCCTCGGTGAGGACGGACTCGGGGTGGAACTGCACGCCCCACAGGGGCGCGGTGCGGTGGGCCAGACCCATCACGACGCCGTCCTCGGTCTCTGCGGTGATCTCCAGGACCGCCTCGTCCACGGTGGGCCGCACGGCGGCCAGCGAGTGGTAGCGGGTGGCGGTGAACGGCGAGGGGACGCCCTCGAACATGGGGTGCTCGCCGTGGCGGACCAGGGACGTCTTGCCGTGCATGAGGGACTCCGCGTGCGTCACGGTCGCGCCGAACGCCTCCGCGATGGCCTGGTGCCCCAGGCACACCCCGAAGAGCGGGCGGCCGCCGTCGGCGGCGGAGCGGATGAGGTCGAGGGAGACACCGGCGTCGGCGGGTGCGCCCGGCCCGGGCGAGATGAGCACGGCCGTGTGCTCGGCCGCGAGCTCGAGGGCGCGGGCGGGGGTGACCTCGTCGTTGCGGATCACGGTGGTGCGGGCCCCGAGCTGCTCGAGGTAGCCCACCAGGGTGTAGACGAAGCTGTCGTAGTTGTCGACGACGAGGACGGAGACCTCGGGGCTCTGCACGGGGGCGCTCTTTCCTCCCCGCCGCGTGGGAGCGGGGTGCATAGACTGGCCGGGCACGTCGCTGACCCCGGTCCTGGGCAGGTCAGCAGGATACCGTCCCCGCCCCGGTCTCCGCCGGTGGGGGCGCCCATCACCCCCCCACCCGAGGAGAAGACCCGTGGCAGCACCCGCCGGCAAGCGCAAGGACTCGGCCCGTCGGAAGCGCGAGGAGCTCGAGGCCGCGCGCCGCAGCCGCTCCGCCGTGCGGACGGACCTCGGGGACGTGGACCCGGGTCCGAAGCCCCTCTCCCCCGGGTACAAGGTCGTGATGTTCGGCCTGCTGATCCTCGGCCTGCTCTGGATCATCGTCTACTACCTGACCCAGGGCCTCTTCCCGATCGTGCAGATCGGCGGCTGGAACATCCTCGTGGGCTTCGGCATCGCGCTCGTCGGGTTCCTCATGATGTCCCGCTGGAGCGAATGACACGCGTGTAGTTCTCCACAGCGGTGGACAACCCTGTGGATGGCGGATCCGCACGATCCGGCCCGGAGACGAGTTGTCCCCGGAGTTGTCCACAGGTGTGGACACCCCTGTGGGAAGAAGTGCACACCCGCCTGTGGAGAACTCCGGGGACGGTCGGGGACGACGGCCTAGCCGAGCAGGCCGGCCACCGTGACCCGTGCGGCGCCGAGCACCGTGAGCGCCGCCAGCGCCGCCGCCACGACCACGAGGCCGGCCACCTGGGCGCCCACGGACGGCACGCGCGCGCGGCCGGGCCGCAGCCCGCCGGCCAGGGAGAACACGACGGCGACGACGGCGCCCGTCAGCAGCCCGCCCACGTGCACCTGCCAGGCCACCCCGGGCAGCAGGAACGAGAACACGAGGTTCAGGACGATCAGCACGGCGATCGAGCGCACCTGCCCGCCCCGCACCCGGGTGAGCAGGAACAGGGCCGCGAACATGCCGTACACGGCGCCGGACGCCCCGACGACGGGCTGCAGCGGGTCCGAGACCCACAGCGCGAACACCGCGCCGCCCACGGCGGAGAGCACGTAGAGGGCGAGGAACCGCCACCAGCCCAGCGCGGGCTCGAGCACGCGCCCGATCACCCACAGCGCGAGCATGTTCAGCAGCAGGTGCGTGGGGCCGGTGACGTCGTGCACGAGCGCGTAGGAGGCCATCCGCCACGGCTCCATGCCGTACGGGGACGTGTAGAGCCCGGCGTACCAGAGCGCCTCGGTCACGCCGGACGCCTGATCCCGGGTCATCCACTGCGCCGCGTAGACCACCACCGTGACCGCCAGCAGGATCCAGGTGACGGGCGAGGCGGCGAAGCCCGTCCGCCGTCGGACCGGGACCGACGCGGCGGCGCCGGCGGGAGCCACCGTCGGAGCAGGGCCGGCCACGACGCCGGACGCACAGTCCACGCAGACCGGTCCGGCCGCGGAGCCGGGACGCTGGCAGTCGAGGCACGCGGGGCGCCGGCAGACGGCGCAGCGCACATACGCGGCACGGCCCGGATGCCGCGGGCACACCGGGGGTGTGCCGTCCGCGGAGTCCGGGCCGTGCGGGTCAGAGGGGGTGGTGCTCACCGAGGGGCTGCTCAGGCCTCGTCGATGTCGATGGACTCGATGACGACGTCCTCGAGCGGGCGGTCACGGGGATCGGTGGCGACGGCGTTGAGCTCGTCCACGACCTTCTGGGAGGCCTCGTCCTTCACCTCGCCGAAGATGGTGTGCTTGCCGTTGAGCCAGCCGGTGGGCACGGAGGTGATGAAGAACTGCGAGCCGTTGGTGCCGGGGCCGGCGTTGGCCATGGCCAGCAGGTAGGGGCGGTCGAACTGCAGCTCGGGGTGGATCTCGTCGCCGAACTGGTAGCCGGGGCCGCCGATGCCCATGCCGAGCGGGTCGCCGCCCTGGATCATGAAGTCCTTGATGATGCGGTGGAACACGGTGCCGGAGTACAGCGGGGCGCCGTTGTTCTTCTCACCGGTCTGCGGGTGGGTCCACTCCTGCTCGCCGGTGGCGAGGCCCACGAAGTTCTTCACGGTCTTCGGGGCGTGGTTGCCGAACAGCTCGACGACGATGTCGCCGTGGTTCGTGTGGATGGTCGCGGTGTGCGTCTTGTTCGCCATGCGCCCCATTGTTCCATCCGCGGCGGCGGGCCGTCCGGATCCCGCCGTCCGGGGTCGGGATCTTCCGCGATCGGCGTACGCACTCCCGGCGTGCCGGGACCCGTGCCACGGCGGGGGTCGGCCACTAGGCTGGGCCTCGAGGACCACCGCGTTCAACGACCATCCAGAACCCACGGGAGGCATCACATGGCTCGCACGACCCTGCACGACGAGATCCAGCACGACGGCGGCGCGAACGCGTTCGTCGCACGCCAGGCGGAGAACCTGCGCCACTGGGCCGCCCCGAAGGTGGAGTCCACCCGCGCCTGGAGCGAGGTGGCGGCGGCCTACGGGCTGATCGGCGGCTCCGCCGCGGCCGAGGAGGGCCGTCGCAAGGCCCAGGACGCCAAGGAGGAGTACGGCCCCGTCGTCGAGCGCGGGGCGCGGAAGGCCGGTGAGGCCGTCGCGCACCAGTACGGGCTGCTGGCCCCCGCCGTCGCCAAGGGCGTGGACACCGTCCAGGACTTCCTCGAGCACCTGCAGGCCCAGGCGCAGGACGCCGGCCACGAGGTGCAGCAGCAGTTCGCCGCGGCGCGCAAGGACGCCGAGAAGGCCGCGAAGAAGGGCCGCCGTCGTGGGGGCCGCAAGGCCACGCAGCTGCGCCGGGACGGCCGCCAGACCGCCAAGGGCCTGCGCAAGGACGCGAAGAAGGCCGCCAAGGGCGCCCGCAAGGACGCGCAGCGGTCCGCCGCCCTGTTCAGCGACCGTGCCGGCCAGGCCAAGGACGCCGCCGCGGCGGGCGGCCTGACCCTCGCCGGCCTCCTCGCCACGGGTCTGTCCGCACTGCAGGAGCAGGGCGGGAAGGTGGCCCCGCAGGTGCAGGCCCGCCTGGCCGACGCCGGCGACTACGCCCAGCGCCGCAAGGAGGAGGTCCTCCCCGTGGCCGCCGCCCGCCTGGCCGACGGCGCCGCGCACGCCCGCAAGACCGCCCACGACGTCGAGGTCCCGGACGCCCTGGAGCAGGCCCTGATCAAGCTCACCGGGGACAAGGCGATCGTGAAGCGCCTGCGCAAGGGTGCCGAGCAGTACGCCGGCGCGGCCGAGAAGGACCTGAACCGTGCCGCCGGTCGCCGGGCCTCCCGCTCGGGCGGCCGCGCCTGGATCGTCGCGGGCATGGCGGCCGCCGCCGCCGGCGCCGGCTTCGCCCTGTGGCGCCTGACCAAGCCGGTGCAGGATCCGTGGACCGCCCCGGTCCCGGGCCCGATCACCGCGAACATCCCGGTGGTGGAGGCCAACAACCCCTACGCCCAGCAGCAGAAGGTCGTGGCCGAGGCCGGCTCGGCCGCGGCGGGCCAGGGCGTGCGGGTGGACACCGCCGCCCCGGACCCGGTGGCCGCCGCCAACGCGAAGGTGCTGGGCGTCCAGCCCGGGCAGCAGCGCTGACCCGCTTCCCCGCGCCCTGAGCGCGCAGCGGACGGAGCCCGGCCCGCGCATCCTCGGCAGAACCGAGGGTGCGCGGGCCTTGTCCGCCGCCGGGAGCGCGCGGGAGGCTGGGACTGCCCGGGATCCCGACGCCGGGCGGAGGAGTGATCCGCATGAGCACGACCCTGACCCTCTTCGGCCACTCGGCCGTCCGCCTCGAGAAGGCCGGCCGGCGCCTCGCGTTCGACCCCGGCGCGTTCAGCGACGCGGCGGTCCTGGACGGCGCGGACGCCGTCCTCGTGACGCACGGCCACCCGGACCACGTGGTCCCCGAGCAGCTGGCCCGGGCGTTGGCCGGCACGGAGACGCACGTGTGGGCGCCACGGGACCTCACGGGGCCGCTGGCGGAGGCGGGGCTCGACGCCGGACACGTGCACACGGCCGTGCCCGGGGAGACGTTCGAGGCCGCCGGCTTCCGGGTGGAGGTGCTCGGCGGGGAGCACGCGGTGATCCACGCCGAGGTGCCGCGCCCGGTGAACGTGTCCTATCTCGTGGACGGGGCCGTGCTGCACCCCGGCGACTCGTTCACGGTGCCGGACGCCGACGTCGAGGTGCTCCTGCTGCCCGCCGCGGCGCCGTGGCTGCGCATCGCGGACGTGGTGGACCAGATGCGGGCCATCGCGGCGACGCACACCCGCCCCATCCACGACGGCATCCTCAGCGAGGACGGCAAGGGCGTGGTGGATCGGGTGCTCTCGGGTCTCGCCGAGGGCGTGACCGACTACCGGCGCCTGGCCCCCGGGGAGCTCTGGACGTTCTGAGGCACGGGGAGGCAGCGGCCGCCCCGGGGCCGGTCACCAGCTGAGGGTGATCTCCAGCTCGGCGTCGCCGCCGTCCTCGACCTCGAGCTCCACCTCGAGGCCCACGCGGTCCGGGACGGTGACGACGACGTCGCGGCCGCCGTGCTCGACCCGCACCTCGTTCTGCCGGGAGAGCTGGTCGGCGAGGTCGCGTAGGCGTGCGGCGGCCTGCTCACGGCTGAGGGTCTGCTGCTGCTCGTGCTCGAAGAGGTCCTTGCCCATGGCACCGACGGTAGCCGGTGGGCGGGGTGCGCGCGACGGACGGGCCCCGGCGCGGCCGCGCCGGGGCCCGTGCGGGTCAGCGGGACGCGGCCGGGGCGAGGGCGGGATCGTCGTCGCGGTGGATCTCGAAGCCGGGTGCCCGGTAGGTGGGCTCCCGGCGCTTGAGGGCGCGGATGACGAGCAGGGTCACCGGCACGATGAGGATCTCCACGAGAGTCTTGTACGCGAAGCCGGTCACCGTGTAGTTCGCCAGTTCCAGCAGCGAGATGGTGCCGGCGTAGGCGATGGTGCAGAAGATCAGGGTGTCGAAGAACTGGCCGACCACGGTCGAGAGGATGAGCCGGAACGCCACGTGCCGTTCCCTCATGCGCTCCTTGAGGCGGACCACGATGGACGCGTTGAGCAGGGAGCCCACGAGGAACGCGACGAAGCCGGCCACGGTGATCCGCAGCATGGGCGCGAGGGCCTGGTCCCACACCTCGAAGCCCTCGACGGGCGTGGTCCAGGAGACCACTGTGTAGGTGAGGGCGGCGAGCACGAGCATCGCGAAGCCGAGGACGATGGCGCGGCGGGCCCGGCGCCAGCCGTACACCTCGGCGAGGATGTCGCCGACGATGTACGCGAACGGGAACAGGAAGGCGCCGCCGTCGAAGATGAGGGGGCCGCCGTCGTAGAAGAGGTCCGAGATGACCGGGACGGTGGGGCCGTAGAAGAGCTTGGCCGCGGTGACGCCGGAGAGGATCAGGAGGGCGATGAAGACGCCCACGAAGATGTCGTAGTAGCTCGCGGGCACCCGGGCGTAGGCCGGAGTGCCCTGCCCAGAGGCGGGTCGGTCGGGGGACGGGGTGTCGATGGTGGTGTTCACCGGACCATCCAACACCACGCACGACGACGGTGGGCGCGGTGGGCGGGTCCGGCGGCGGGGGTTCGGGGCAGGCCATCCCCGTCCCTCCGTGGGCAGAAACGCCCTCTCTTCTGCCCACGGGGCCCGAAGTCCTGCGGTTTGTGCCCCAGGAGCCCCCGGGTCGCCGGTTTCTGCCCACGGTGCCGGCGCCGGCGGCCACCCTGGGCAGACGAAAGGGCCCGGGAGTCTCACGACTCCCGGGCCCTTCTTCGGTGGAGGCAAGGGGACTCGAACCCCTAACCCCCTGCTTGCAAAGCAGGTGCGCTACCAATTGCGCCATGCCCCCGTGAGGACCGGTCAGTCCTCCGGTGCCGGCTCGACGCCGTCGGCGTCCTCCGGCAGGTCGTCCGTGGCCGTGGCCCAGACGTCCTTCCCCGCACTGTTCTCCCGCCAGAGACGCGCCCCATAGGCGGCTGCCGCGGCGCTGACCACGAGGGCCACGCGTGCCAGTCGACCCATGGGAAGACCTCCGGAGACGAACGGAGCCCCAGCGGACCGGGGCTCTGTGTGGTGGGAGTGGGCGTACCAAGACTTGAACTTGGGACCTCTTCGTTATCAGCGAAGCGCTCTAACCGCCTGAGCTATACGCCCTCACCGTCGCTCACGGCTGACGCCGTTCACAACAGGAGATGACTGTACAGGAACGCCGACGCCCCGCGCAAATCCGCGCGGGGCGTCGTCGAGGGTCTGCTCAGTCGTCCGTCAGCGTGACGCCGAGGCCGCCCACGAGGCTCGCGCAGAGGTTGTAGAGCAGCGCGGCCACGGTGGCCAGGGCGGTCAGCAGGATGACGTTGACCACGGCCAGCACGGTGGCCAGCGAGGTCACGGTGCTCAGCGGGGCCAGGGACGCCACGGTGTAGCGCCCGGCCTCGGAGCCGAGCACGGTGCCGATCACGTCGTTGACCCTGTCGAAGATCCCGAGGACGTCGGACAGCGAGTACAGCGCCACCGCCGCCACCACCGTGAGGATGCCCAGCGCCACCGAGAGCAGGAACGCCAGCTTCAGCACGGACCACGGGTCCACCCGGGTCAGCACCAGGCGGGCGCGGCGCACCTTGGCCTTCGGGACGGCGCGGACCAGGTCCTCCTGCGAGGACCCGCTGGCCTTGCGCACCGGGCGGCCGGACCGCGGCTCGGCGGCCTTCCCGGTGCTCCGTCCCTGGCCGGGACGCGACGACGCGGACGTGCTCACTGCTCTCCTCCGTCTGCACCCTCACCGGCGTCCTGCGTCAGGGCGTCCTCCGGTGCGGCTACGGGGTCGGTCGGGTCGATGTCTGCGTCCAAGGGTACATCCGGCCCCGCCTCGGCCTCGGCGTCCGCCTTCGCCTCCATCTCCTGCTCGTTGTTCAGGGTGACGGCGACGATCCGGTCCCGCTTGTCCGGCTTGGCGAAGATCACGCCCATCGTGTCGCGGCCCTTGGCCGGCACACCGGCGACGGCGGAGCGCACCACCTTGCCCGAGGCCATCACCACGAGGACCTCCTGGTCCTCGCGCACCACGAGACCGCCGGCGAGCTCGCCGCGGTCGTCCACGAGCTTGGCGACCTTGATGCCGAGGCCGCCGCGGTTCTGCGGGCGGTACTCGTCCACGTGGGTGCGCTTGGCGAAGCCGCCGTCCGTGACGGTGAAGACGTAGCCGTCCTCCTCCACCACGTCCATCGTCAGCAGGGAGTCGTCGTCGCGGAACTTCATGCCGGTCACGCCCGAGGTCGCACGGCCCATGGGACGCAGCGCCTCGTCCGTGGCGGTGAACCGCAGGGACTGGCCCTTGTGCGAGATCAGGATGAGGTCGTCGTCGGGCGAGACCACGCGGGCCGAGACCAGCTCGTCCCCCTCGCGCAGCTTGATGGCGATCAGGCCGGCGGTGCGGTTCGTGTCGTAGTCCAGCAGCGGCGTCTTCTTCACGAGGCCGCCGCGCGTGGCGAGCACGAGGTACGGGGCTCGGCCGTAGTCCACGAGCGGCTGGATCTGGGCGATCCGCTCGTCCGGCTGGAACGCGAGCAGGTTGGCCACGTGCTGGCCCTTCGCGTCGCGGCCGGCCTCGAGCAGCTCGTACGTCTTGATGCGGTACACGCGGCCGAAGTTCGTGAAGAACAGCAGCCAGTGGTGCGTGGACACGGTGAGGAAGTGCTCGACGACGTCGTCGCCGCGCAGCGTCGCCCCCCGCACGCCCTTGCCGCCGCGCGCCTGGGACCGGTACTGGTCGATCCGGGTGCGCTTGACGTAGCCGCCGCGGGTGATGGAGACGACCATCTCCTCCTCGGGGATCAGGTCCTCGATGGACATGTCCCCGTCGAAGCCGGCCATGATCTCGGTGCGGCGGTCGTCGCCGTGCTTGGCCACGATCTCGGCGAGCTCCTCGGAGATGACCTCGCGCTGACGCTGCGGGGACTCCAGGATCCGGTTGTACTCGGCGATCTTGGCCATGAGGTCGTCGTACTCGTCCTGGATCTTCCGGGACTCCAGGGCGGCGAGCTGGCGCAGCTGCATCTGCAGGATGGCCTGGGCCTGGACGTCGTCGATGTCCAGGAGCTCCTTGAGGGCCTCGCGGGCCACGTCCGCCGAGGCCGAGCGGCGGATGGTCGCGATGACCTCGTCCAGCATGTCCAGGGCCTTGAGCAGGCCGCGCAGGATGTGCGCGCGCTCCTCGGCCTTGCGCTTGCGGAACGCGGTGCGGCGCACGATCACGTCGATCTGGTGCTTCACCCAGTGGTGCACGAAGCCGTCCAGGGACAGGGTGCGCGGCACGCCGTCCACGAGCGCGAGCATGTTGGCCGAGAAGTTCGACTGCAGCTCGGTGTGCTTGTAGAGGTTGTTCAGCACCACCTTGGCGACGGCGTCGCGCTTGAGCACGATCACCAGGCGCTGGCCGGTGCGGCCGGAGGTCTCGTCGCGCATGTCCGCGATGCCGCTGATCTTGCCGTCCCGCACCATCTCCGCGATCTTCGCGGCGAGGTTGTCGGGGTTGGTCATGTAGGGCAGCTCGGTGACCACGAGGCACGTGCGGCCCTGGATCTCCTCCACGTTGACCACGGCGCGCATGGTGATGGGGCCGCGGCCGGTCCGGTAGACCTCCTCGATGCCCTTGCGGCCCAGGATCTGGGCGCCCGTGGGGAAGTCGGGGCCGTGCACGCGGGCCAGGAGCGCCTCGAGCAGCTCCTCGCGGGTGGCCTCGGGGTGCTCGAGGTACCACTGCACGCCCGCGGCCACCTCGCGCATGTTGTGCGGCGGGATGTTCGTGGCCATGCCGACGGCGATGCCCGAGGAGCCGTTGACCAGCAGGTTCGGGTACCGGGCGGGCAGGACGACGGGCTCCTGCTGCTTGCCGTCGTAGTTGTCCTGCATGTCGACGGTGTCCTCGTCGATGTCCCGGACCATCTCCATGGCCAGCGGGGCCATCTTGGTCTCGGTGTAGCGCTGGGCGGCGGCGCCGTCGTTGCCCGGGGAGCCGAAGTTGCCCTGGCCGAGCGCCAGCGGGTAGCGCTGGACCCAGTCCTGGATGAGGCGCACGAGGGCGTCGTAGATCGCGGTGTCGCCGTGCGGGTGGTAGTTGCCCATCACGTCGCCCACCACGCGGGCGGACTTGTTGAACGCGCGGTCCGGGCGGTAGCCGCCGTCGTACATCGCGTAGAGCACGCGACGGTGCACCGGCTTGAGGCCGTCGCGCACGTCCGGCAGCGCGCGGCCGACGATCACGGCCATCGCGTAGTCCAGGTACGAGCGCTTCATCTCCGACTCGAGGTCGACGGGCTCGACCTTGTCGGCGGCGCCCTCGGGGAGCACGTAGTGCTCGACCTCGATGTCCAGGCCGGTCTGCGGGGTCCCCGGGGTCGGGGCGCCCTCGACGGGCTCGTCCGGGGTCTGGGGGGTGGTCTCGTCGCTCACGCGGGTCCTCTCGTGCTCCCCGCGACGGCGGGGAGGGTGGTCGACTCAGGCAGGTCTGCGGGTCCGGCTCAGACGTCCAGGAAGCGGATGTCCTTGGCGTTCTGCTGGATGAAGGTGCGGCGGGACTCCACGTCCTCGCCCATGAGCATGGAGAAGACGGCGTCCGCGGCGGCGGCGTCCTCCATGGTCACCTGCAGCAGGGTGCGGTGCTCCGGATCCATGGTGGTGTCCCAGAGCTCCTGGTAGTTCATCTCGCCCAGGCCCTTGTAGCGCTGCACGCCGTTGTCCTTGGGGTAGCGCCAGCCCTTGGCCAGGCCGGCCTCGACGGCGGCGTCGCGCTCCTCGTCCGAGAACACGTAGTCGTGCGGGGCGTTGGACCACTTGATGCGGTACAGCGGCGGCTGCGCGAGGAACACGTGGCCGGCCTCGATGAGCGGGCGCATGTACCGGAACAGGACGGTCAGCAGCAGCGTGGTGATGTGCTGTCCGTCCACGTCCGCGTCCGCCATGAGCACGATCTTGTGGTACCGCAGCTTGGAGATGTCGAACTCCTCGCCGATGTTGGTGCCGAACGCCGTGATCATCGACTGGATCTCGGCGTTGCCGAGGGCCTTGTCCAGGCGGGCGCGCTCCACGTTCAGGATCTTGCCGCGCAGCGGCAGGATGGCCTGCGTCTCCGGGTTGCGGCCCTGCTTGGCCGAGCCGCCGGCGGAGTCGCCCTCCACGATGTACACCTCGCAGCGCTCGGGGTCCTTCGAGGAGCAGTCGGCCAGCTTGCCGGGCATGCCGAAGGACTCCAGCGGGGACTTGCGGCGCGCGTTGTCCCGGGCCTTGCGGGCGGCCAGGCGGGCGTGCGAGGCCATGATCGCCTTGCGGATGATCTCCTTGGCCGGGCCCGGATTGCGCTCGAACCAGTCGCCGAGGTGGTCCGTGACCGCCTTGGACACGAACCCGCGGGCCTCGGAGTTGCCGAGCTTGGTCTTGGTCTGGCCCTCGAACTGCGGCTCGGAGAGCTTCACGGAGATCACGGCGGTCAGGCCCTCGCGGATGTCCTCGCCCGTGAGGTTGTCCTCCTTGGGCTTGAGGATCTCCTTCTCCCGCGCGTAGCGGTTGACCAGGGAGGTCAGCGCGGCGCGGAAGCCCTCCTCGTGGGTGCCGCCCTCGTGGGTGTTGATCGTGTTCGCGTAGGTGTGCACGGACTCCGAGTAGGCGGAGGTCCACTGCATGGCCACCTCGACGGCCATGGAGCGGCCGTCCGAGACGTCCTCGGCCTCGAAGGCGATGACGTCGTCGTGGACGTACTCGACCTTCTTGGCGGAGTTGAGGTGCTGGACGTAGTCGAGCAGGCCGTTCTCGTACAGGTAGGTGACGGAGCGGCGCTGGGGCTCCTGCTCCGCCTCCTCCGCCAGGCCGTTCTCCGCGACGTCCTCGCCGGCGGCGCCCTCGCCCGCGATCTCGTCGTCGACGACCTCGTTGGACTCCTGGACGCGCTCATCCGTGAGGGTGATGCGCAGGCCCCTGTTGAGGAAGGCCATCTGCTGGAAGCGGGCACGCAGGGTCTCGTAGTCGAACTCGATCGAGTCGAAGATCTCCGGGTCCGGGTAGAACGTCTGCACGGTGCCCGTGGCGTCCGTGGCCTCCCCCTTGACCAGCTCGCCCTGGGGCACGCCGCCGTCCGCGAAGGACATGCGCCACACGTGCCCCTGACGGCGGACCTCGGTGTCCACGCGGCGGGAGAGCGCGTTGACCACGGAGATGCCCACGCCGTGCAGGCCGCCCGAGACGGCGTAGCCGCCGCCGCCGAACTTGCCGCCGGCGTGCAGGATCGTCATGACGACCTCGACGGTCGGCCTCCCCTCGGTGGGGTGCAGGTCCACGGGGATGCCGCGGCCGTCGTCCGCCACGCGCACGCCGCCGTCGGCCTGCAGCGTGACGTCGATGCCGGTGGCGTAGCCGGCCAGCGCCTCGTCCACGGAGTTGTCCACGACCTCGTACACGAGGTGATGCAGGCCCCGCGGGCCGGTGGAGCCGATGTACATGCCGGGGCGCTTGCGGACGGCCTCGAGGCCCTCGAGCACGGTGATGGCGCTGGCGCCGTACTCACCGGGCACCTTCCGGTCCTTCACCGGGGCCTCGGGCTGCCCGACGGCGTCCGGCACGGCCTCCGGGTTCGGCGCGGCCGACGCGGCGGTCGGCTCCTCCGCGGGGTTCTCGGGCATGGCGTCAACCACGGGTGGCTCACTTCCTCGGACGTCGGCGGCAGGGTCGACCCGCGCGCAGGCGCGCGACGCCGCCCGGACAGGACCGGCACGCGACACGCTCCCGCAGATCCACGGGGGCGGGGGACGGACGACGGCCGGCCCCCTCTCACTGGTCCCAGTGTACCGCCTGACACCCCGAGGACCCGCATCGACGGGGGTCCGCCACGGGAGAACACCCGCTCAGCGGCCAGGGATACGGCTCAGGACGCGCGCAGGAGACCGTCCATGCCTCCCGGGCCGTCACCGACCCTGTGACCGCGCCAGAGCGGCGCCCATGGCCTCGCCGCGTCCGGGACCTCGTCGGGCGGCGCGGGGTGGCCGCGGACTCAGCCGTAGGTGTCGCGCGGCCCGCGGCCGCCGCGCACGGTGCGCGGCCCCTTGCGCCAGCTCGGGGCCTGGGGCCCCACCACGTCGATGCGGGTCACGACGCCGGGCCCGAGCGCCTCGTCGAAGCGCTGCAGGAGCACGGGGCTCATCAGGCGCAGCTGCGTGGCCCACGCGGTGGAGCTCGTCCGGACCCGCACCACGGAGTCCTCGAAGCTCTCCGGGCGGCAGTGCAGCGCGATCTCCGGCCCCACCAGCTCGGCCCAGCGGGTGAGCACGGACCCGACCGCCACGGGGGTGGACCAGCCGCGGTCGCGGATGAGCCGGCCGAACACGGTGGACACCGTGGCCGGGTCCCGGTCCGCACCCCCGAACGGGCGCCGACGGTCCGGCCGCTCCCGGCCGGCCGACGTCGTGCCCGCCATGGCCCCGGCCAGGCCCGCGCCCGTCCCCCGCGCCCGCAGCGGCGCCTCGCCCCGCTCCCGGGCGGCCTCGCGGACCCGGCGCAGCTGCACGAGCGCCAGGTCCGGCCGGTCCGGCTCGAACGGGGCGGGGGTCTCAGCCATCGGCCCCGCCCTCGCGCCGGGGCTCGCGGATGTCGCCCTCCACGGGGGCCGCGGCGGCCACGGCCTCGGAGCCCTCCGCGTCCTGGCGGATGAGCACGCGGTGGGCCGTGAGCTCCTCGGGGACGTCCTCGAGCGCGGCGGCCGTGACGATCACCTGCTCGGCCCGGTGCACGAGCGCGGCGAGGCGGCGGCGACGGGCGGCGTCGAGCTCCGCGAACACGTCGTCCAGGATCAGGACGGGGCGGGCGTCGGGGTCCGGGTCGTCGGCCACGAGCACGTCGTAGGCCGCCATGCGCAGGGCGAGCGCCAGCGACCACGTCTCCCCGTGGGAGGCGTAGCCGCGCGCGGGCGCCGGGCCCAGGAAGAGGGCGAGCTCGTCCCGGTGCGGGCCCACCAGGGTGAGCGACCGTGCCCGCTCCTCCTCCCGCTGGGCCTCGAGCGTCCGGCGCATGTCCGCGGCCAGGTCCGCCACCGCCGGGACCTCCGTGTGGGTGCCGCGGGCCAGCGGGACGGTGGACTCGTAGGCGTAGGTCGCCGCCTTGGAGCCGTTGGTCAGCGCCGCATACATCTCCTGGAGGGGGCGGGCCAGCAGGCGCAGCACGTGCAGGCGGCCGTGGAGCAGGCGGGCGCCGGCGGCGCAGAGGTGCTCGTCCCAGACGGCGAGCGTCGCGTCCTCCTCGGGGCCCCAGCGGCGCGAGCCGCGGCTCGACTTGAGCAGGGCGTTGCGTTGGCGCAGCACGCGTTCGTAGTCGGCGGCGGCCTCGCCGAGCGCCGGACGCAGCTGCACCATGAGCTGGTCGAGGAGACGGCGGCGGCCCCCCGGCTCCCCCGTCACGAGGCTCAGGTCCTCCGGGGCGAAGACCACGGTGCGCAGGATCCCGAGGCCCTCCTTCGCCCGCACGGGGGCGCCGCGGTTGATGGCCACCTGGTTGGACCGGCCCGGCAGGATCTCCAGCTCGAGGGCGACGGCGCGCGATCCGCGGTGCACGCGTCCGGCGATCCGGGCTCGGTCCCGGCCGAAGCGCACGAGCTGCGCGTCCGAGCTGACCCGGTGCGACTGCTGGGCGCCGAGGTAGCCGATCGCCTCCACGAGGTTGGTCTTGCCCACCCCGTTGGCCCCGAGCAGCACCGTGGGCCCCGGCGTCAGCTCCAGGTCGGCCCAGCGATAGGACCGGAAGTCCGCGACGGTGAGGTGGGACAGGTACACGGGAGCGTCCAGCCCCCTGCGTCAGGCGATGCGCACCGGCATCACGAGGTAGCGGTAGTCGGAGACGACGCCGTCCTCCTGGTTCACGCCGGTGAGCAGGGCGGGCTTGGGCGCGGACGTGAAGGCGAAGCGCACCTGCGGCTGGTCCACCACGGCCAGGCCCTCGGAGAGGTAGGACGGGTTGAACGCCACGGTGATGTCCTCGCCCTCGAGCGTGCACGGCACGGACTCGTTGGCGCTCGCGTCGTCGCCGGTGCCGGCGTCCAGGGTGACCTGGCCCTCCGTGAACACCATGCGCAGGGCGGTGTTGCGCTCGGCCACGAGGGCCACGCGGCGGGACGCCTCGACCAGGGCGGCGGTGTCCACCACGGCCTGGATGGGGCTGGACTCGGGGAAGAGCGAGCGGATCTTGGGGTACTCGCCGTCCACGAGCACGGAGGTGGTGCGGCGGCCGCCGGAGGCGAAGCCCACGAGGTCGGCGGTCTGACCGAGCAGGATCTCCAGGTCGCCGCCGGAGCCGAGGGACTTGGCGACCTCGGTGAGCGTGCGCGCCTTGATGAGCAGCGACGTCGAGAGGGACGGGTCCGCCGGGGTCCAGCGGATCTCCTTCATGGCCAGCCGGTAGCGGTCCGTGGCCAGGAAGGTCATGGTGTCGCCCTCGATCTCCACCTTCACGGCGGTGAGGATCGGCAGGGTGTCGTCCTTGGAGGCGGCGACGGTGACCTGGGCGACGGCGTGGGCGAACGCGGCCCCGTCCACGGTGCCTGCGGGGGCCGGCAGCTCGGGCAGGGCCGGGTAGTCGCCCACGGGCATCGTGGCCAGGGCGAAGCGGGAGGAGCGGCAGGTGACGAGCACCTTGCCGCCGTCGAGCTCCACCGTGACCTGGGCCTGCGGCAGGGAGCGGACGATGTCGTTCAGCAGACGGCCGGAGACGAGCACCTGGCCCGCGGTCTCGACGTCCGCCTCGATCTCCAGGCGCGCGGAGGTCTCGTAGTCGAAGCTCGCGATGGACACGACGCCGGCCTCGGCCGTGATCAGCAGGCCCGAGAGCACCGGCACCGGTGGGCGCGGGGACAGGGAGCGGGCGGCCCAGGAGACGGCGTCGGTGAGGATGTCGCGTTCGACGGTGAACTTCACGAGCTGCACTACCTCTCTGGGGGTGATGACGGGGGTTGCGGGCCCGGGGGGAACGGCGACACGCGGGCCTCAGCATAGGCGGTCCGCGCGGCGGGTGTCAGGTCGCAGACGAATGACAGCGGTGTGATTCCACGGATCTCGGGCGCCCGGGCGCAGCCCGGGCCCTCGAGGCGCTCAGCTCGGTGAGGGGCGGCGGAGATGATGTTGCTTGGCGGGATCTCTCCAGGGGGATCAGAAGGAGTGGTAGCGGGTGTGGATCCTGTGGAGAACGCCGTTCTGCCGCGCCACCATGCGGATCCGGTTGGGGGAACCGTGTGGACGCCCGCTCGTTCGGGGTGTGCATCCGGTGTGGACAAGCCCCGGAGGCCCTCCCCCCGCTCTGCACAGGCTCGTCCGGAGTTGTCCAGACTCATCCCCGGATCCACCCCCCAGTTGTCCACATTCCTGTCCACAGGGTGCGTCCACACCCGGCGAAACCCGCGAGATCATGCGGTTTTCGGCTGTGGATACCTGTGGATAGGTGTGGGCAACCGAATGACACCCGTGTGATTCACCAGCCTGTGCGCCGTCGTCGTCCCCAGGGGTGTGGACGCGGCGTGAGCGGCCTGATTCCGCCATCCACAGGGGCGGCGGTTGTCCACAGCACCGAGGGTTCTCCACAGAGTTGTCCACACCGGTGGACAATGTGGAAGAAGACTCGAGTCCCGGTCGAAGGTTCGAACCGGGACTCGAGGGGGCAGTGGGTGGCTCAGGCGCCGCGCTGTTTCCGCTTGATCTCGTTGGTGAGCTCGGTGACCTGGTTGTAGATCGTCCGCCGCTCGGCCATCAGCTCGCGGATCTTGCGGTCCGCGTGGATGACGGTGGTGTGGTCGCGGCCGCCCAGGACCTGACCGATCTTGGGCAGCGACATCTCGGTCAGCTCGCGCAGCAGGTACATGGCGATCTGCCGCGCCGTCACCAGCGTGCGGGTGCGGGACTTGCTGGTCAGCTCCTCGAGGGTGAGATTGAAGTACTCCCCCGTAGCGTGCAGGATCAGCTCCGGCGTGATCTCGTGCGCCGTCTCGTCCGTGATCAGGTCCTTGAGCACATGCTCGGCCAGCTCGATGTCCACGGTCTGTCGGTTGAGCGAGGCGAACGCGGTCACGCGGATCAGCGCGCCCTCGAGCTCGCGGATGTTCGTGGAGATGCGCGAGGCGATGTACTCCAGGGCCTCCGGCGGGGCCACGAGCCCCTCGGCCTCCGCCTTCTTCCGGAGGATCGCGATGCGCGTCTCGAGGTCCGGCGGCTGGATGTCCGTGATCAGCCCCCACTCGAAGCGGGAGCGCAGCCGGTCCTCGAACCCGGAGAGCTGCTTGGGCGGCAGGTCCGAGGTGATGACCACCTGCTTGTTGTTGTTGTAGAGCGTGTTGAAGGTGTGGAAGAACTCCTCGACCGTCGCCTCCTTGTCCGCCAGGAACTGGATGTCGTCGATCAGCAGGATGTCCACGTTGCGGTAGACCTGCTTGAACGAGGCGCCCTCGTCGTGGCGGATGGAGTTGATGAAGTCGTTGGTGAACTCCTCCGAGTTCACGTACCGCACCCGCAGGCCCGGGTAGAGGCGACGGGCGTAGTGCCCGATCGCGTGCAGCAGGTGCGTCTTGCCCAGGCCGGACTCGCCGTAGATGAACAGCGGGTTGTACGCCTTCGCCGGCGCCTCGGCCACCGCGTTCGCGGCGGCGTGCGCGAACCGGTTGGACGAGCCGATCACGAACGTCTCGAAGTGGTAGCGGTCGTTGAGGCGGCTGGTCTCCGCGGACGTCGACGGCGGCGCGGGGGTCGGATTGCCGTTCCCGCTCGGGGCCGCGGTCGCAGCGGGCGCGACGTCGGCCGGCGGCTCGATGCGGAAGCCCGGCAGCTCCTCGGCGACGGCGCGGCGGGAGGTGGCGGCGGTCGCAGCCGGGGGCAGCTCGACGTCCGGCACCGCGGCGGCGGCCGGTCCGCCCGCGAGGGAGGAGCGGCGGGCCTCGGACGAGGGGGTCCGCGGCGGCTGCAGGTTCGCGTCGATCGAGATGGCCAGCAGGATCTCCTCGCGGAACTCCTTGGTCAGGGCGTCCGTGAGGGCGTCGGCCACCTGGGTGCCCTGGAGCGTCTCGCGGGTGGTCTCGTTCGGCACGGCCAGCAGGAGCGTGTTGCCGATGAGGCCCTGCGGCTGGGCCAGGTAGACGAAGCCCATGAGGCGGGCGCTGACCCGCGCGTCGTCCTCGAGGGAGCCCACGACGGAGCGCCACGAGCTGAGCACGGCCTGGTCTGCCACCACGGAGGCTTCCTTTCCTGGGGCAGACGTCCCCGAGGACGGGGGCGGCTGCGCGAGACGGACGACGGTGCTCGGAGTCTAACGGTTGTCCACAGGGTTGTGCACAGACGGTGGACAACCCCTATCATCCTGTGGACGACCGTCCCGGGCGCCCACGGGCGTCCGGGATCCGCGCGCACCCGTTTGACCCCTGCGCACCCCGGCCACTAGAGTTGTCTGGTCCCCCGGGTGTCGGTTGATCGTGCCCGCCGGGGATTTCATGTCAGAGCCTCACCGGTCCTTCCCCCTGGTCCACCTGCTCAGGTCGACGGTCGAAGGCACACAACACGTCGTGGAGAGATCACAGTGACCAAGCGCACGTTCCAGCCCAACAACCGCCGTCGTGCCCGCAAGCACGGCTTCCGTGCCCGCATGCGCACCCGCGCCGGCCGCGCCATCCTGTCCGCTCGCCGCGGCAAGAACCGCGCCGAGCTGTCCGCCTGAGGACCTCGGTCCAGGGACGGCGCGCCCCGTGCTGCCCCGTGACCGTCGCGTCCGCACGCCCGCGGAGTTCCGTCACCTCGGTCGCACCGGCACCCGCGCGGGTCGGCGCACCGTCGTGGTGAGCGTCGCCACGGACCCCGATCAGACCCGGTCCACGTCGCCGAGCGCCCCTCGGCCGCGGGCCGGGTTCGTCGTGTCCAAGGCCGTGGGGAACGCGGTGACCCGCAACCGGGTGAAGCGGCGGCTGCGCGCCGTCGTCGCGGATCAGATGCGCCTGCCCCCGCTGCGCGACCTGCCGGTTCTGGTGCAGGTCCGCGCGCTGCCGGCCGCCGCCGAGGCGGACTACGCGCTGCTGCGCCGCGAGACCGTCGGCGCGCTCGGCAAGGCCCTGAAGCCGCACCTGCCCGCCGCCTCGGAGCACGCGTAGATGACCGTCACGCCCTCGCCCTTCGTCGTGCTCGAGCCCTCCCGTGAGTGGGGGCCGCTGCGCGCGCTGCCGTCCGCCCTGCTGGCGGGCCTGCTCACGGTCTATCGGGCCGTGGTCTCCCCGCTGTACGGACCCGTGTGCCGGTTCTTCCCCAGCTGCTCCGCCTACGGGCTGGAGGCCGTGCACGTGCACGGCGCGGTGAAGGGGTCGTGGCTCGCCGCGCGGCGCATCGGCCGGTGCCATCCCTGGAACGACGGCGGCGTGGACCCGGTCCCGCCCGGGCACCGGCGCTGGCCGCCGGGCCGGCAGCCGCGCATCCTCGCCCTGAACCACCCTCCCATCCCACCTGATCTCCCGCAGGAGGATTGACCCCCATGTTCGAAGCCATCCTCTCCCCGTTCCGCTGGCTTATGTCCTGGCTGCTCGGGGCGTTCCACAGCATCCTGGAGTTTGCGGGCCTGCCCGCGGACTCCGGCTGGACGTGGGCCCTGTCCATCCTCCTGCTGGTGGTGCTCATCCGCACCCTGCTGATCCCGCTGTTCGTCAAGCAGATCAAGGCCCAGCGCGCCATGCAGGCCATCCAGCCCGAGCTGCAGAAGCTGCAGGCCAAGTACAAGGGCAAGAAGGACCAGCTCTCCCGCCAGGCCATGGCCATGGAGCAGCAGGCGCTCATGAAGGAGCACAAGGCGAACCCGTTCGCCGCCTGCCTGCCGCTGCTGATCCAGATGCCGTTCTTCTTCGCGCTGTACCAGGTGTTGATCGGCGCCCGCGGCGCGGCCGAGCGCGGCGAGGCCATGGACGCCCTGTCCGCGGACCAGATCCGCTCCTTCGAGGGCTCCACGATCTTCGGCGCCCGCATGTCGGACACCTTCATGAACTCGCTCGGCGCGCCGGGCAGCGGGCCCGTGATCGTCACGGCGATCGTGCTGATCCTGCTCATGTCGGGCTCGATGTTCTTCATGCAGAAGATGCTCATGACGAAGAACATGACGCAGCAGGCCCTCTCCGGGCCCATGATGCAGACGCAGCAGATCATGCTCTACGCCATGCCCCTGATCTTCGGCATCGGCGGCATCAACTTCCCGATCGGCGTGCTCCTGTACTGGACCTACTCCAACTTCTGGGCCGTCGGCCAGCAGTGGTGGATCATCCGCAACAACCCGACCCCGGGCTCCCTCGCCGAGAAGGAGCTCAACGAGCGCCGCGCCGCCAAGGGCCTGCCCCCCGTGGGCCAGAAGGTGTCGAACGCCGAGGCCACGCCCTCGTCCGCGCACACCCAGGCGGGCCGCGGCGGTGCCGTGCTGAACGGTGAGGTCGTCCGCCAGTCGGGTCAGCGCGTCCAGCCCCAGCGCAAGAACCGCAGGAGGAAGTGAGCATGTCCGCCGAGAACGTGACCCCGGCCCCCGAGGCCGAGGACGCCGTCGTCGAGACCCCCGCGGGCCAGGGCTCTCGCGTCGCGGAGCAGGACGATGCCGCCGTCTCGGAGGCGGTGCGCCGCCTCGAGGAGGAGGGCGACGTCGCCGCGGACTACGTCGAGGAGCTGCTCGACATCGCGGACCTGGACGGGGACATCGACATCGAGGTCCGCGACGGGCGCACGTACGTGTCCGTCGTCTCCGAGGACCACGACGAGCGCCTGGACGGCCTCGTCGGCCCCGACGGCCGCACCCTGGAGGCCCTGCAGGAGCTCGTCCGGCTGGCCGTGCTCGCCGCCACGGGGCACCGCTCCCGGCTGATCCTGGACGTCTGCGGGCACCGGGAGCGCCGCAACGTCGCCCTGCGCACCGCCGCCCAGGCGGCCGTCGAGCGCGTCCGCGCCGGCGAGGGTCCCGTGCACCTCGAGCCCATGGGCGCGTACGAGCGCAAGATCGTCCACGACGTCGTCGCGGACGCCGGCCTGACCTCCGAGTCGGAGGGCGAGGGCGCCCGCCGGCACGTGGTCATCTCCGCCGATGACTGAGCGGGGCTCGGCCTACGAGCGGCGCCCCGGGCTGGATCCGCGGGACCGGGGCGACCGTCCCGCACCCGTGGGACAGCCGGCACCGCCGCTGACCGATGCGCTGCGGCCGGCCGCCGTCGAGCTGTTCGGCGAGGCCCTCCCCCGGGCCGAGGCGTACGTGGCCCACCTGGCGGACACCGGCATCGAGTGGGGCCTGATCGGTCCGCGCGAGGCGCCCCGTCTCTGGGAGCGCCACGTCCTGAACTGCGCCGTGGTCGAGGAGCTCCTCCCGCAGGGTGCGCTCGTGGCCGACGTCGGCTCCGGTGCGGGCCTGCCCGGCCTGTGCCTCGCGCTCGCGCGCCCCGACTGCCAGTTCCTGCTCATCGAGCCGCTCGAGCGGCGCGTGGAGTGGCTGGACATGGTGGTCGCCGACCTCGGCCTGGAGAACGTGGACGTGATCCGCGGCCGCGCCGAGCAGGTCTCCGGGAACCTCGACGTCGACGTCGTGACCGCCCGCGCCGTGTCCGCGCTGAAGACCCTCGTGCCGCTGACCATGCCGATGCTGCAGGGCGCCGGGGAGCTGCTGGCCATCAAGGGCCGCTCCGCGGCCGACGAGATCGCCGCCGCCCGCAAGGTCCTGCGCAAGTATGGTGGTGCCGAGCCCGAGATCCTCACGGTGGGCGAGGGCCTGCTGCCCGAGACCACCACCGTCGTGCGCGTCAGCGCGCGTCCCCGCTGACCCCTCCCCCACCGGGACGGGACGGGCCGGGCGGCAGCAGATCCGCACACCCGCGACCCAGGAGGTAGAGCCGCATGGCGCAGGAGCAGGAGAGCCGGGGTGGGGCCTGGAGGGCCCTGCGCCAGAAGTGGACCGGCCGGACCGCCGAGAAGGGCGGCGCCGACGTCGAGGAGCCCGCGCGGCTCCAGCGTCGCCGTCTGACGCGCCCCGACCGCACCCGCGTGTTCACGACGTCCAACCAGAAGGGCGGCGTCGGCAAGACGACGACGACGGTCAACCTGGCCGCGGCCCTCGCCCGCGCGGGCATGCGGGTGATGGTGGTGGACATCGACCCGCAGGGCAATGCGTCCACCGCGCTGAACATCCCCCACACCGGAGACGTGGCCTCCGTGTACGACGTGCTCCTGGGCGAGATGGAGATCCAGGACGTCGTGCAGGACGCCCCGGACGTGGACGGCCTGCAGGTGGTGCCCGCGACGATCGACCTGGCCGGTGCCGAGATCGAGCTGGTCTCGCTGGTGGCCCGCGAACAGCGACTGTCGCGGGCGCTCGAGGCGTACACCGCCTGGCGCGAGGAGGACGGCCAGGAGCGGCTGGACTACGTGTTCATCGACTGCCCGCCGTCCCTGGGCCTGCTGACGGTCAACGCGTTCGTGGCGGCCGAGGAGGTGCTCATCCCGATCCAGGCCGAGTACTACGCCCTCGAGGGCCTCTCCCAGCTGCTCAAGAACGTGCAGATGATCCAGAAGCACCTGAACCCGCGTCTCCAGGTGAGCACCATCCTGCTGACGATGTTCGACGCGCGGACCAACCTCGCCGTGCAGGTGGCGGAGGAGGTCCGGACGCACTTCCCGGAGCAGCTGCTGAACACCGCGATCCCCCGCAACGTCCGCATCTCCGAGGCACCCAGCTATCAGCAGACGGTGCTGACCTACGACCCGGCCTCGGCGGGCGCCGTGGCGTATCGGGAGGCGGCCGCGGAGATCGCCGGCCGCGGTGCCCCGGCCGTGAAGGGCTGACGCCCAGGCGGTCCGCTGCGGTGATCGCCGGGTGGTGCCGCTGACGACGACGTAAGCCCGCCGGAGGGAGCAGTCCCCCGGCGGGTTTCGTCGTGAGTGAGCGTGGCCCGGAAGATGGGGGGTGAAAAGACAAGCGGAAACGCTGGGCATGGCGGATGACCGTGTTTCACGTGAAACGACCCCCTCCGAGGGTGCGAGCGTGGTGCCGCCGCGGCGGGACGATGGGGAGGGGTGCCCGTGGTAGACCGCTTCCGTCTGACGCGCTCCCCTCTCCTCCCCTGGCCCGGCCCCTCCGCCGCCGGCCAGGCGCACCTGTCGCGAGGCCTGGGTGCAGCCGCGGGCGGCGACGCACGAACTCACGGGGTGAACGGCATGGCGGCGGGGCGGCGACGGCGGCTGTGTGGGGGCCGGCGGTGCACGCTGCGTTGAAGTGCTCCGCGAGGGCTGCGCGACGCGTGGGGAACGTCCTGGCCGCCGGGCGCGGCCGTGCAGGGTATAATCCGTCCCTCCTCCTTCACCCGGGTGCGCTGCAGCCTCGAGGATGCAGCCAGCGAGCAGGCCGGGTGCTGTGACTGGGTGCCCCCTCTCCCCCACGGTCAGACCTCCTCGCCGTCGGTGACGTGCAGGGAATCGGGGCCAGAGCGGAGCACGGGCCGTGGTGTCGCCGCGAGGCACGCGGCCGGTCTGCCGTCAGCGTGTGCGAGAGCAGACGTCAGCGGCGATGGTGGGCTGCTGTGATTCGTCTGAGTTGGAGGGGCCGAACGGCGGCGCCAGAAGGACAGTTCTACTGTGCATTCCTGTGTACGGAGTAGGAGAGAGTCCGGCGAAGAGGGGCGGCCGCACGCCCCCAATGTATACAAAGACAAGCATGTGAGCTGGCACTTTGCGGAGTCAGCAGTGGTTAGCGGCTATCGTCGATGTTGATATGTGGACAAGATCTGTGGACAAGGGGACGCCGTGGGTAGGTGGCCGTGGGTGCCACCATGGCGCTGGTTGGTCTGGCGAATTCCCAGCGCGGCCCGACGGCTAGGTACGGGGTCGGCAGGGGAATGCTGAGTCAGCCTGGGTCCCCTCCCCCGGGAAACCCGCATCAGCTCAGTGCGGGACGCTCAGGCCACACGGTTCTGACCCCTGCAACGACGTGGAAGCAGGACGTCGATCACTCAGGTGGTGGCCGGGGGTTTCACGTAAAACACGATGCTCGCGCGTAGATCTAGCGTCGATCCCCGGAGGGAGCCGCGTGCGGACGGACGGGTGAAGACCCGGTTCCACACGAGTCGGACGTGAAACTTAATGGGCAAAATGGGCAGACGGGAGGAATGGGCCCGGTCTGTCGGGCGGAACGGCCTGCCATATGTCTGTACGGCCGCTGCTGACGGCAGCGACTACATCGAACAGTACGGTCAACGGCACAAGTCGGTGCAAGCTGCGCGACATGGGACCCGCGACCCGGCGTTCGTGCCCAGTACGCCGCCACGTTTCACGTGAAACCGAACGACCGACGTCCGGCGCTCGACGCGCCCGGGTCACGACGTCAGCAGCGCGAGGAGTCTGAACCTCGAACGCATCTCACGCCTCCTATGGACGCCAGTATCTGAATGCAACCCGCTCGTGGGCGGACTTCCGTGGCACGAGTGCATGGTCGAATCTTCGAACGATACGTTTCACGTGAAATGAGCTTCGGGTGAAAGCGCCGTGCCGCGAGGTCACAATCCCAGGCGATCCAGGGAGCACACGATCCGTGCCGGGAGCGAGCTGACCGAGAATGGCGCAGTAATGTGGCACTGACTCGCGGGTGAGCGAGCACGTGGGTTACCCGAACTCATGTCGTACTTGGATGACAGACTCGTCCGTGTTTCACGTGAAACGCGGATGGTGAGGCAGCGTTCAATTCGTGAGCTGCGCGGGTGTAAGGAAGCACTGACGGCGAAGCGACGAGTAGGCCGAGCTCATCCGTTCGGCGATTCGAGTGTTCACATCACACCGCGGGGAAGTGGCACGAGTGCTTCGCTGCTGGTCCGCCATTGCGCGTCCGATGAAGCACATACATCATGCGGGTAGCCAGCGATCTGAGTACCGTCCGCACGGAGGGCTGATCGGCCGGGGAGAACACGAACAACAAACTGACAGCCGTGATTCTGATACCGTCCGCTCGTCGACGCGGGCTCGCGTTTCATGTGAAACGAGTGAACTTCGAGAGGGAACACGAGGAGGTCTTGAGGATTGCAGCGGCACCCTTCCGAAGCGCCCCCACTATGAGTGTTCCACGTGAAACACTCACGCTCGCGGCAGGTGCTGTCCGCGCGCCCACATCCTGCCGTCCGGGCCCAATACGGACGTCTCACCCCAGAACCGAGGCCCGAACCTCGCCGCGCCCCTTGCACGTGTCAGGCCCTCGCGCGCCCCCCGGCGGTCAGGGCCAGAGCACCTTGAGAAGTGTCTTCCCGCCGCCCGGGACCATCGAGACCAGGCCGCTCACCTACACTGATCCCAGACCCACTCACTGCAGGAGGACCCGTTGAAGACGAGCCGTCGAGGAGGCCTGGGGCGAGGCCTCGGCGCCCTGATCCAGAGCACTGTAGAAGCCCCGGAAGAGAACGCCGAGGCCACCTCCCCGAAGGACTCTGCGGTGCCGGTGAAGAGCGGCCCGAAGGCTGCCGCGGCAGCGGAGGCCACCACGACATCGACGCGGAGCACCGCGACGACCGAGACGCCAGGGGGGTCCAACGAGCCCGCCCCGTCGGCCTCGCAGCGGAAGACCGCGGGCCGAACGACACAGGCCGGGAAATCAACGGCTGCGACTGGCAGGAACGCCACGTCCGCCACGAAGGCAGGGCCCACCTCGTCGAAGCGTGCCTCGCGACCCGCGCAGCGTCCCGTCGACGTGTTCTTCTCCGCAGAGTCCGAGGATGCACCCGCGGCGCGGCCGACCAAGGGGCGTCCGGCCATGCCGACGGTGAAGGCGCCCAGCAAGCGTGCCACCTCCGCGACGTCGTCGAGGAAGGAACCGGGGGACTCGAGCGTTGAGTCCGCCGCGACCGAGGGGACCGTGTCCGCGGACATCGCGGTCCTGCGGGAGATCCCGGTGGGGGACATCCACCCCAACCCGCGGCAGCCGCGTGAGGTGTTCGACGAGGACCACATGGCGGAACTGGTCACCTCGATCCGCGAGGTCGGCATCCTGCAGCCGATCGTCGTGCGCGAGGTGGACGGCCCCACCCCCCATGAGCTGATCATGGGAGAGCGCCGGTGGCGCGCCACCCAGAAGGCCGGCCTGGACACCATCCCGGCGATCGTCCGCCAGACCCCGGACCAGGACCTCCTGCGGGATGCTCTGCTGGAGAACCTGCACCGCTCCCAGCTGAACCCGCTCGAAGAGGCCGCCGCCTACCAGCAGCTCATGGAGGACTTCGCCTGCACGCAGGAGGAACTGTCCCAGCGCATCGGCCGCTCTCGTCCGCAGATCTCCAACACGCTGCGGCTGCTCAAGCTGCCGCCCCTCGTGCAGCGCCGCGTGGCCGCCGGCACGCTCTCGGCCGGCCATGCGCGTGCGCTGCTCGGTCTCACGGACCCGTCGGACATGGAGCGTCTGGCGCAGCGGATCCAGTCGGAGGGCTTGTCCGTCCGGTCCACGGAGGAGGCGGTCGCGCAGCTGCAGGGCGGGCTCCGGCCGGGCCGCACGCCGCGGCGCAGCACGGACGACGCCCGCCACGAGCGCCTGGACCACTACGCCACCGCGCTCACCAGCCGCCTGGACACCGCCGTGAAGATCACCCTCGGCGCGCGCAAGGGCCGCATCGCCATCGACTTCACCACCGTGGAGGACCTGAACCGCATCATGGACCTCATCCAGGGCGGTCAGGACGGCAAGGGGAAGGGCAAGAAGTCCTGATCCGGAGTTCCCGCGGACGGCGTCCACGGGCACCCGCCGCTGGTCCTGAAGATCAACGCACGACGGCCCCGTCACCCTCTGGGGTGACGGGGCCGTCGTGGTGAGTGGGGGAGGGGCTCAGCCGAGCAGGGCCGAGAACTCCTTCTCCAGCGCGGCCTTGGGCTTGGCGCCCACGGACTCGGCGACCTTCTCGCCGTTCTGGAAGCCCACGACGAGCGGGATGGAGGTGACGCCGTAACGCGCGGCGATGGCCGGGTTCTCGTCCACGTTGAGCTTGGCGATCACGGCCTTGCCCTCGTGCTCCACGGCCATGTCCTCCAGGACGGGTCCGAGCATGCGGCACGGGCCGCACCACTCGGCCCAGAAGTCCACGAGGACGGGCAGCTCGGACTGGAGGACCTTCTGGTCGAAGTCGGCGTCGGTGACGGTGATGGTGCTCATGGCAGCCTCCTGGGGTTTGTTCTGTGTCTGACGAGGGTGGACAGGGGTGTTATCGACATGATTCATGACGCTCCGTCAGGGGTCATGAGTCAGTGGCTCATGCCGGGTTCGCGTCCGACTCCGGGCCGGCCGGCGCGGCCTCCTCCACATCGGCCACGGTCGCGAGGTAGTGCTCCACGTCCTGGGCGGCCACGCAGCCCGAGCCGGCGGCGGTGACGGCCTGGCGGTAGGTGTGGTCCGTGACGTCGCCGGCGGCGAAGACGCCCGGCTGGGAGGTCCGCGAGGACGGATGGTCGATGCGGATCGTGCCGTGCTCCGTGAGCTCCACCTGGCCCTGCACCAGGTCCGTGCGCGGGTCCTGGCCGATGGCGACGAACAGGCCGGTCACGTCCAGCGTGGACGCCTCGCCGGTGCGGGTGTCCCGCAGGCGGAGGGTGTTGACCTTGTCGTCACCCGTCACCTCCGTGACCTCGGTGTTCCAGCGGAACTCGATCTTCTCGTTCTCCATGGCCCGGTGGGCCATCACCTTGGAGGCGCGCAGCTCGTCCTTGCGGACCAGCACGGTCACCTTGGACGCGAACTTCGTGAGGAACAGGGCCTCCTCCATGGCGGAGTCGCCGCCGCCCACGACCGCGATCTCCTGCTCGCGGAAGAAGAAGCCGTCGCACGTGGCGCACCAGCTGACGCCGTGGCCGGAGAGGCGCTCCTCGCCGGGAACGCCGAGCTTCCGGTAGGCGGAGCCGGTCGTGAGGATGACCGCGTGGGTGCGCAGCTGGGTGCCGTCGCCGAGCGTGAGCACCTTGGGGTTCGACGTCAGGTCGGCCTGCACGACGTCGTCGTAGACCACCTCCGTGTTGAACCGGCGGGCCTGGGCCTCGAGGTTCGCCATCAGCTCGGGCCCCTGCACACCCTCCGGGAAGCCCGGGAAGTTCTCCACCTCGGTGGTGTTCATCAGCTCGCCGCCCGCGGTCACCGCCCCGGCCACCAGGACCGGGGAGAGCTCGGCGCGGGCGGTGTAGATCGCCGCGGTGTATCCGGCGGGGCCGGATCCGACGATCACGACGTTGTGGACGCTCTGGTCCTGGGCGGTGGGGGCCACGGGTTCCTCCAGTGGATCGGGGTGGTGGACGCTCCTCCAGGACAACGGCGGAGCCACGGGCGGGTATTCCGCGGTGCCGGGGCCGCGGTGCGACGACGTCCGGCGACGGCGGCCGGAAGGTCCGGCGCGCCGTCGCCCGGGCGCGGGGTCAGCGGACGGCGATCTCGCCGAGGCGCAGGCCGAACGGGAGGTCCGACGTCGTGCCCTCCAGCTGGGGCAGCGAGGTGAGGCTGACGATCACGTACTCGGCCTCGGCCTCGGTGCCCTCGAACGGCACGGGGATGGAGACGGTGTCCTGGTCGAAGGTGCCGTTGCCGATCTCCTTGGCGTTCGCGCCCTCGGGGGAGTCGGCGATGTAGGCGAACCAGGCGCCACCGGTGGCCCCCGTGCTCTGCAGGGTCACCTCGTTCACCTCGGTGCGCTCCTCGAGCTGGACCACGAGGTTCATGCTCTCCACATAGCCGCCGAAGTTCGGCCGTGCGTAGGCGAAGGTGCGCCACACGGTGGTGGGGTCGCCGTCGATGAGGTTGCTCAGGTCCGCGTCGTGCTCGGCCTCGTGCTCCGGCAGGTCCGGCACCGAGCGCAGGGCCTGGACGGGCTGCGGGGCGGCCGCGGCGCTCTCGCTGGACGGGGTGGGGGAGGGGCTGGTGCTCTCCGACGGCGACGGGGTGTCCGATGCGGACTCGGACGACGCAGACTCAGACTCGGACGACGCGGCCTGCGGCGCCGGCCCGCCGCGCAGGTTCTGGGCCAGCAGCACCCCGCCCACGACGAGTGCGGCCAGCAGGCCGAGCACGAGGAGCAGGGCCAGCGGACCGCCGCCGCGCGTGCGGCCGTGGCCGTCGCCCGGGTCGGCCACCGTGGCGCCGTCGCCGCCCCCGGTGGTGGCCGGGGCGGCCTGGGCATCCGGAGCCGCGGCGGCGGCCGTCGAACCGGCAGCCGCCGCGCCTGCTGCCGTTGCGACCCCGGCCCCGGCAGCCACCGGCGCCGCCGTGCCGCGGGACTCCTCGTGGGCGGTCGGCGCGGACTCGGCCACGATCGCTCGGCGGGGGACGGGGCGCTGGCGCCGCACGGGGATCGCCTCGGTGTCCGGGGCGACCGGCTCCGGCGCGTCGGTCTTCTCGGCCGCCACGGGCTCGACGGGCTCGACGGGCTCGACGGGCGGCGTGGCCCCGTCGGCATCGGCGTCGGTGGTCTGCGCGGCGGCGGCCCCCGCCGCGACAGCCGGGAGTGCGGCGGTGCCCGCCTGGGCCTCGCGCTTCTCAGCTTCGCGCTCCGCGGCCTCGCGTTCCTGGGCCGCGCGCTTCTCAGCCTCGCGCTCCGCGGCCTCCCGGGCCCGCTCCTCCTCGGCACGACGGCGGGCCTCGGCCCGGCGCTCGAGCTCGCGGCGCTCGGCCTCCTCCCGCTCCGCGGCCAGCCGGGCCTGCTCGGCCTCCCGCTCGCGCGCGGCCCGCTCCTCAGCCTCCTGCTCCGCCTGGCGACGGGCGCGCTCGGCCTCGGCGCGGCGCTCCTCCTCGGCACGCTCCTCCGCCTCCCGACGTTCGCGTTCTGCGCGTTCGGCGGCTTCCTTGCGCTCCCGCTCGGCCCGCTCCGCGGCCTCCCGTTCGGCGCGGGCCTTCTCCTCGGCCTCCTTGCGCTCGCGTTCTGCGCGCTCGGCGGCCTCCTTGCGCTCCCGCTCGGCGCGCTCGGCGGCCTCCTTGCGCTCCCGCTCGGCGCGCTCGGCGGCCTCCCGCTCCGCCCGCTCGCGCTCCTCCTGCTGCTTCCGGGTGGCGGCGTCCGCCGCGGCCAGGGCCGACGCCCCGGCGGCCGCCTTCGCCGCGGTGCCGTCGGAGGGACGGACCCGCTCGGCGAGGCGCTCGGAGAGGCGGTTCAGGAACCCGGGACGACGCTGGGCCTCGTCCTCGTCCGCGCGGAGCCGGCGGTCGAGGTCGGTGTAGTACGCCTCGTCGTCGTCGTAGGCGTGGGGGTCTCCGGTCCGCGACTCGCCGAACAGCTCGGAGCCGAGGCTGTCCGTCTGGAACGGCTCCACGTACAGCTCCTGCGGGTACGCCAGACCCAGCAGGACGTCCGGGTCGGGGTCCCCGCCGGCGATCAGGTACGTGCGGCCCTCCGACAGGCCCAGGTCGAGCACCTGCACGTCGTCGGTGCGCTCGCCCGTGGCCAGCTCCCGCGCGGACGAGGCCACCTGCGTGGCGTTCTCACGTGAGGCCACGAGCACGGTGACGCGGCGGTTGAGCACCTGGTCCGTGCCCAGGAACACCATGTCCTGGTCCGCGGACGTCACCACGTGCTGGGTGATGCGATAGCGGCCGCCCAGGACGGCGCCGACGGCGATGGGCTGGGGCACGGGCTCTTCTCCTGACGACGGGGTCGGAATCCGATGATACGTGGCGTGGCCGTCGCGGCCAGAGATCAGCCGACGCGCAGCAGACGACCCAGCGCCGGCACGCGGGCGACGAGCGGCCGGAGGGCGTCGTCCAGCTCGGGGAACCGCATGGCCCGCAGCACCATCAGGTACACCGGACCCATCGCCACGGCCGCCACCGCGCACGTGAGCAGCGCCGTCCCGATGGAGTTCCACGCGAACCCGCCGGTGTACCCGCCCAGCAGCCACACGACGACCGCGCCCGCGGCCGCCGCGGCCAGCGCGGCCAGGCCGGTCTGGACGTGGGCACGCAGCACGGATGCGAGGCCGTAGTCCCCGAACCGGCGCACGGTGAGCACATGGGTCAGGACGAACTGGTACACGTACGAGACGGACGAGGCGACCGCGACCCACAGGGCCATGGACCACAGCGGCAGCAGCATCGCGCCCGCCCACGAGAGCAGCAGCATCAGGAGCGAGCCGCTGACCTGGACCACCATCGGCACCTTGGCGTCCTCGGCGGCGTAGAACACGCGCAGCAGGTAGAAGGAGCCCGAGCGGAACGGGATGGACAGCGCCAGCGCGAGCAGGACCGAGCCCACCGCGACGCCGGCCACCATCGCCGTCTCGGCCGTCGAGCCGAAGACGCGGCCCAGGGGGCCCGCCAGGACCACCACGCCGGCGAGGCAGAACATCAGCGGCACGGTGAACGCGCGCAGACCCTGCGCCGTCGTGCGCCGCACCGCGGACATGTCCTGGCGGCCCATGGCGCGGGCCAACCGGTTGAAGAGCACGGTGGCCAGGGAGAGCACGAACACCGAATGGGGCAGCACGGCCATCAGCATCGCCATGTTGTACGCGGCCACACCGGGGATGGCCGCCTGCGCCATCTCGGCGCTCCAGGTCTCCGTGCCGGGGATGCGCAGCTCGCCGCGGTCGCGGGCCTCCGTGGCGGAGGTGACGTACCGCTGGCACAGCAGGAGCACCACGTTCGTGGCGACCATCGTGATCAGGGTGTACCCGGCGATCCGGCCGGTGTCCCGCAGGCCGATGCCCTTCCAGCCGAACCGCGGGCGCAGACCCAGGCCGAGCCCGCGCAGCGGCAGGAAGAGGATCACGGCCTGCAGCACGACGCCCAGGGTGTGGCCGCCGGCCAGCACGACCGTCTGTGCGCTCGTCCACCCGGCGAGGTCGTCCCCGGCCCGGTACGCCCCGAACATGCCCAGGTACAGCACGATCGCGCCGATCGCGACGACGTTGTTCAGCACCGGCGCCCACATGTAGGCGCCGAAGCGCCCGTTGGCGTTGAGCACCTGCCCCACCAGCGCGTACATGCCGTAGAAGAACACCTGGGGCAGACACCACAGGGCGAACACGGTGGCCATCTCGAGCTTCTCCGGCGACCAGCCGCGGGTCAGGGCCGTCATGAGCGGGGCCGCCGCCAGCATGACCACCACCGTGCCGGCGAGCATCACGAGCGTGCCGAGCGTCATCAGGCGGGAGGTGTAGTCCGCGCCCCGGTCGGCGTCGCGGGCGTGCTTGATCAGCTGCGGCACGAGCACGACGTTGAACACGCCGCCCACCAGGAGCAGGTAGATCACGTTCGGCAGGGAGTTGGCGATCTCGAAGATGTCGGCCATGTCCGCGGACAGGCCGATCGCCACCGTCACCAGCGTCGCACGGACGAGGCCCAGCACGCGGGAGAGGAGCGTGCCGGAGGCCATGATCGCGGTGGACCGGCCGGCGCGGCGCTCGCCCTCGGGGGTCTCGTCCGCGGGGTCCACGGCGGCCGGATCCGTGGCGGGGGCGGGGTCCGTCGTCGTCGGCTCCTCGTCGGCGACGCCGGCGTGGGCGGGGTCCTGCGCTC
>NZ_JABFNH010000023.1:23719-24218 GCF_017168435.1 Micrococcus sp. KRD070 | reverse complement strand
GGATCAGGGGCGGGGGCCCCGGGCACCGCCCGGGGGGAAGTGCTGGTCGACCACCTGGCGGGCCAGGTCGACGATCCGGCGCTCGTTGGCGAAGGAGAGGCGGCGCGCGACGTCCTCAAGGCGCACCCACGCGACGTCCACGGCCTCGTGGTCCGGGTCGTTCTCCGTGGTCAGCTCGCCGCCCGTGGCGCGCAGCAGGAAGTGGTGCACGGTCTTGTGGACGCGGTGCCGGGCGACTGTGAACCAGTAGTCGATCGCGCCGAGCGGCTCGAGGATGTGGCCGGCGATCCCGGTCTCCTCCTCCACCTCGCGCACGGCCGCCTGCCGGTGGTCCTCCTCGCCCTCGGGATGGCCCTTGGGCAGGCACCACTCGAGCCGGCCACCGCGGTTGTAGCGGGCGATCACGGCCACCTCGAGGCCGCCGTCGTGCTCGCGGACGATGACGCCGCCGGCGGAGACCTCCTCCACCGTGGGCAGGGAGGCGGCACCGGCGGAACGG
>NZ_JABFNH010000023.1:14083-23619 GCF_017168435.1 Micrococcus sp. KRD070 | reverse complement strand
GGATCGGGGCGGGTCATGCCGTCAACTCTAGCCCGGCCCGCGCGGGCCCGTGCCGGGACCGTCTGGCACCCTTGTAGGCATCATGGATCTGACCACCGCCACCCACGCGCTGCCCCCCGGCTTCCCCGCGGACGCCACCCTGCCCGCCGTCGTCGTGGAGCTGGGGCGGAGGTTCGAGGCCGCCGGCCACGAGCTCTCCCTGGTGGGCGGCCCGGTCCGCGACCTCTTCCTGGGGCGGACATCGCCGGACCTCGACTTCACCACGGACGCCGACCCGGACGCGTCCGAGGCCGTCGGCGCCGGCTGGGCGGACGCCACGTGGGACGTGGGGCGGCGGTTCGGGACCATCGGCTTCCGCAAGGCCGGCTGGCAGCTCGAGGTCACCACCTACCGGGCCGAGCAGTACGACCCGGCCAGCCGCAAGCCGCAGGTGGCCTTCGGCGACAGCCTCGAGGACGACCTGCTGCGCCGCGACTTCACCGTCAACGCCATGGCCCTGCGCCTGCCCGCCCTCGAGCTCGTGGACCCCTTCGGTGGCATGCAGGACCTGCACGCCGGCGTGCTGCGCACCCCCGGCACCCCCGAGGACTCCTTCTCCGACGACCCGCTGCGCATGATGCGCGCCGCCCGCTTCGCCTCCCAGCTCGGCTTCGCCGTGGCCCCCGAGGTGGAGGAGGCCATGACCGCGATGGCCGAGCGGATCACGATCATCTCCGCCGAACGCGTCCGCGAGGAGCTCGTCAAGCTCGTCTGCGGGGCGCACCCGCGCGCCGGCCTCGACCTGCTCGTACGCACCGGCCTGGCCGACCACGTCCTGCCCGAGCTGCCCGCCCTGCAGCTCGAGTCGGACGAGCACCACCGGCACAAGGACGTCTACGCCCACTCCCTGACCGTGCTGGAGCAGGCCATGGAGCTGGAGGGCGAGTACTCGCCGTCGACCCCCGACCCCGTGCTGCGCCTGGCGGCGCTGCTGCACGACGTCGGCAAGCCGGCCACACGCCGCTTCGAGCAGGGCGGGGCCGTCACCTTCCGGCACCACGAGACCGTGGGCGCCAAGCTCGTCCGCAAGCGGCTGCGTGCCCTGAAGTTCGACAATGACACCATCAAGGCGGTGGCCCGTCTGGTGGAGCTGCACATGCGGTTCTACGGCTACGGCGACGCCGGCTGGACCGACTCCGCCGTCCGCCGGTACGCCCACGACGCCGGCGACCTGCTGCCCCGCCTGCACGCGCTGACCCGCTCGGACGTGACCACCCGCAACCGGCGCAAGGCCGAGCGGCTGGCCCACGCGTACGACGACCTCGAGCGGCGCATCGCCGAGATCGCCGAGGCCGAGGAGCTCGCCGCCGTGCGGCCGGATCTGGACGGGCAGCAGATCATGGCGCTGCTGGGGATCCGCCCGGGCCCGGTGGTGGGGCGGGCGTACACCCACCTGCTCGAGTGGCGCCTCGACGAGGGCCCGCACGAGCCGGCCGAGGCCGAGGCGGAGCTGCGGCGCTGGTGGGCCGAGCAGCCGGAGGCCCAGCAGGACTGAGGCGGCGCGGCGGACCTTCCACCCGTCGTCGGGCCGGGACCACACTGGCCGCATGGCTGAGAAGAAGACCGAGAAGAACGGCGCCCCCATGGGCCCCGGCACCTCCAACATCAAGGACCCCGAGGTCTACGAGACGCTGCGCCGCGAGGGCGCGAGCGAGGAGAAGGCCGCGCGGATCGCCAACGCCTCCGCCCGGGACGGCCGGGACGAGGTCGCCGAGCGCGGCGGCGAGGCCGGCTCCTACGAGGACTGGACCAAGGACGAGCTCGCGAAGCGGGCCCGCGAGCTCGACATCGAGGGCCGCTCCACCATGACCAAGGACGAGCTCATCGAGGCGCTGCGCGACCACTGACCGGCGCCCGCCCCCCGCTTCCGGGGCGGAAACCGGTGCTTTGGGAGCGGAATACCGCCGGAAACCGCCCCCAACGCGGTGGGGCGGGTGGGGATAGCCGGAGGCTTTGGCCCATCCAGGTCGGGATGGAATGATCGACCGCTGTGAGTTCCGACCAGCGCCCCGCGCCCGTGCCCCGCCATGCCCTGCCGCCCCAGGACGGCGTGCCCGCCGTCAAGGTCGGCACGCGGGTCAGTCGCGGCCCCGGACGGGTCACCGCCCTCGACGGGCTGCGGGGGATCGCGGTGCTCGTCTTCCACGCCTGGCCCACGTTCCTGCGCGGCGGGTTCGTGGGCGTGGACATGTTCTTCGTGCTCTCCGGCTTCCTCATCACCACCGGCCTGGTCCGCGGTGTGGACGCGGGCCGGGGCGTGGCGCTGGGCACCTTCTGGATGAAGCGCGTCCGGCGACTCATCCCGGCCATGCTGATGGCGCTCGTGGGCACCACCGCGCTCGCGTGGCTGGCGGTGGACGAGTTCCCCGCGGGCCTGGGCCGCCAATGGTTCGGCGCCCTGACCTACACCAGCAACTGGGTGATGATCCTGCAGGGCGGGGACTACTTCAACCGCGCTTCGCCGCCACTGTTCGAGCACCTGTGGTCCCTGGCGATCGAGGAGCAGTTCTACATCCTCTGGCCCCTGCTCCTCTGGGGGCTGCTCCTGCTCACCTGGCCGCCGCGCAGCACGGTGAACTCGGGGCGGGTGGCGGACCGACGTCGTATCCTCGCGGTCGCGGTCGCGGCCGTGGCCTCCGCGGCGTGGATGGCCTGGGGCTCGTGGCACGGGTTCGAGCAGGCCCGCCTCTACTTCGGCACGGACACCCACGCCTTCGGCCTGCTGTTCGGCGCGTGCGTGGCGATCGGCCTGGCCCATGTGCCCCGGCCCGAGCACGGCGGCCCCGAGCCGCGGACCTCGGCCACGCGGGTGGCTGTCGCGTGGGGCGCCGTCGCGGTGCTCGCGGCGGGCTTCGCCCTGGTCGACGGCGGCCACGCGAGCACGTACCGCGGCGTGCTGGCGGGCCTGTCCGCCGTCGTCGCGTTCATCGTCTGGCACGTGGTGCAGGGCGACCGGCGCGACTCGCTCTCGCGCGCGCTGGGCAACGGGTTCCTGCGCTGGTGGGGGCGCCGCTCCTACGCCGCGTACCTGTGGCACTGGCCGCTGCTCGTGATCATGCGCGTGATGGTGCCCGTGGACGCCCCCGGGTGGGTCGAGCCCGTGGCCGCCGGCGCGATCCTGCTGCTGACCGCCCTGATCGCCGACCTGAGCACCCGGCTGATCGAGGAGCCCATCCTCCACGAGGGGTTCACGGGTGCCTTCGGTCGCTGGGGCGCAGCCGCTCGGCGGGCGTTCACGGGCGGGGCCGGGCCGATCGGCCGGCTCGCGGCCGCCGCCACGGCGCTGGGGCTCGTGGCCGTCCCCGCGGCGGCCGTGGCCGCCGTGGTGCACTCGCCCGCGCAGACCCAGCTCGAGCAGGACATCGCCCAGGCGGAGGAGTCCCTCAAGGCCGCCCAGGCGGCCCAGCAGGCGGCCCGCGAGTCCCGGGCGGCGGAGCAGACGAAGCGGGCCGAGGCGTCGGCCTCGGCCTCGCCCGGCTCGGCCGCCCCCGGGGACGCGGAGGGCTCCGCCGGTGCTACGTCCTCGCCCGGGTCGTCCGCCGAGCCGTCCGGGCTCGGGCTCGGCGACCCGGCCGTCACGCGCCCCACGTACTCCAAGGAGCAGCTCACCGCGGCCCTGCCGCCGTCCGAGCTCGGCCCGGACGTCACCCTGATCGGCGACTCCGTCTCGCTCTCGGCCGCGCCCACGCTCCTGGAGCAGCTGCCGGGGATGCTGCTCGAGGCGGAGGTGGGCTACCAGATCTGGGACGCCGCGGACGAGCTCGAGAAGCTCAAGGCGGACGGCCAGCTGAGCGACGTCGTCGTGGTGGCCCTGGGCGCCAACGGCACCACCCACCGGGGTGACTGGGAGAAGATCCTGGCGGCCGTCGGCGAGGACCGGCTGCTCGTGCTCGTGGTGCCGCACGGCCCGATGGACTGGATCGCGGACGTGCAGGTGCAGATGGAGGCGCAGGCCAAGGCCCACCCGGACCGGATCGTCCTGGCGGACTGGGACGCCGCGGCGAAGCAGCACGTCACGGACTTCTCCGCCGACGGCGTGCACCCCCGCGCCGACGGCCAGGCCATGTACGCCCAGCTCGTCCGGCTCACCATCGAGGACCGGCTCGGCGTGCGGCGCTGAGCGCGGTGGCCGGGGCGGCACGCGCCCCCATGACGACGCCGGCCCGTCACCTCCACGGGGAAGGTGACGGGCCGGCGTCGTGCGCGGTCCGCGGGGACCGGGCGGGTCAGCGCTCGATGTCGCCGCGGATGAAGGCCTCCACGAGCTCGTGCGCCGCGTCGTCGTTGTGCTGCACGGGCGGGGACTTCATGAAGTAGGACGAGGCCGAGAGGATCGGGCCGCCGATGCCGCGGTCCAGGGCGATCTTCGCGGCGCGCACGGCGTCGATGATCACGCCGGCCGAGTTGGGGGAGTCCCACACCTCGAGCTTGTACTCGAGCGAGACGGGGGCGTCGCCGAAGTTGCGGCCCTCGAGGCGCACGAACGCCCACTTGCGGTCGTCGAGCCAGGCCACGTAGTCGGACGGGCCGATGTGCACGTCCTTCTCGCCCAGCTGCGCGGAGGTGTTGGAGGTGACGGCCTGCGTCTTGGAGATCTTCTTGGACTCCAGGCGCTCACGCTCGAGCATGTTCTTGAAGTCCATGTTGCCGCCCACGTTGAGCTGGTAGGTGCGGTCCAGGGTGACGCCGCGGTCCTCGAACAGCTTGGCCATCACGCGGTGGGTGATGGTGGCGCCGATCTGGGACTTGATGTCGTCGCCCACGATCGGCACACCCGCGGCGGTGAACTTCTCGGCCCACTCCGGGGTGCCGGCGATGAACACGGGCAGGGCGTTCACGAACGCGACGCCGGCGTCGATCGCGGCCTGGGCGTAGTGCTCGGTGGCCCGCTGCGAGCCGACGGGCAGGTAGCAGACCAGCACGTCCACCTCCGCGTCGCGGAGGGCCTGGGCCACGTCCACGGGCTCGGCCTCCGACTCCTCGATGGTCTCGGCGTAGTACTTGCCGAGGCCGTCCAGGGTGGGGCCGCGCTGGACGGTGACGTCCGCGTGGGGCACGTCCGCGATCTTGATGGTGTTGTTCTCGGAGGCGGTGATGGCCTCGGACAGGTCCAGGCCGACCTTCTTCGCGTCCACGTCGAACGCGGCCACGAACTCGAGGTCGGACACGTGGTAGACGCCGAACTGCACGTGCATCAGGCCCGGCACCGTGTCCGTGGCCTTCGCCTCGCGGTAGTACTCCACACCCTGGATGAGGGATGTTGCGCAGTTGCCCACGCCGGCGATGGCGACGCGGATGGGGTTGGTGGCCACGGTCTGGTTCTCTCCTCGACTGTCCGGAACGGGTGCGGGCACGCGGAGCGCGCGCAGGGGGCCCACACCGTTCGGCGGGGCGCTCACCCGGGGATCAACCCCGCCAGTCTACGACCGACGACGGCGGCCCCGCCCGTCCGGGGTCCGGGCGGCTTCCTAGGATGGGGGCATGAGACCGGCCCCCGCGCATGCCGCGACCCCCAGCGAGCCGCCCACTCACGCCGCGGACGGCGCCCCGTGCGACGCCGTGGCCGACCCGGGTGCCCCCGCCGGGCGTTCCGCTGACAGCGCACCGTCCGGGGCCCTGCCCGCCCCCGGCGAGCGCGGCGGCCGCTTCCAGCTCGCCGGCGGCCTCGCGGCGAACGGCCCCGGACGGGGGACCGGCTCCTGGGCCGGGCCCGTGGCGTTGACGGGGCTGCTGGTGGCTCTGGCCGCCGTCGTGACCGTGCTGCAGAAGTCGCCGTGCCTGCTGCACGGCTGGGGCGCCCCGGACGTCTACTACGCGGGCTGCTACTCGGACTGGGCCGCGCTCTACGGCGGGCGCGGGTTCGCGGCGGACCCCTGGGCGCCGTTCCGGGCGGGCTCCACGTTCGAGTACCCCGTGCTGATGTCCGTCGTGGGCTCGGTGGCGGCCTGGATCACGCAGGCGCTGCCGTTCTCACCGGAGCAGGGCACGGTGGTGTTCTGGCTCGTGAACCTCGGATTCGTGGTGGTGCTGTGGGCCGTCGTCGCGGTGCTGACCGTCCGGATGGCGGGGCGCCGGTGGACGGACGGGCTCATGGTGGCCGTGGCCCCGGGGATCGTGCTGGCCGGCACCATCAACTGGGACCTGTGGGCCGTGGCCCTGCTGGCGTGCGGCATGTACGCCTGGTCCCGCGGCCGGTCCCTGACGGCGGGGGTGCTGTTCGGCCTCGGCGCGGCCATGAAGCTGTATCCGCTGCTGATCCTGGGGCCGCTGCTGATCCTGGCGGTGCGCTCGCGACGGTGGCGGCCCTTCCTGCTCGCGGCCGGGGGCACGGTGGCGGCGTGGGCGGCGGTCAACGTGCCGCTCATGGCGGTGAACTTCCAGGCGTGGTCCGTGTTCTTCACCTTCTCCGGCGAGCGCGGGCCGGGCCTGTCCAGCGTGTGGCACGCGTGGGACGTGACCGCCGCGCAGGCCGGGTGGGCGTTCGTGCCGGAGGACTCCCTCACCCTGCTGGCCTACGGCACCTTCGCGGTGTGCTGCCTCGGGATCTTCGTGCTCGGCGTGCGGGTGCGGCACACCCCGCGGCTGGCGCAGCTGACGTTCCTGGTGGTGGCGGCGTTCGTGCTCACCAACAAGGTGTACTCACCGCAGTTCGTGGTCTGGCTGATCCCGCTCCTGGCGCTCGCCCTGCCGCGCTGGCGGGACTTCTGGGTGTGGCAGACGGTGGAGGCGTTGCACTTCTTCGCCGTGTGGATGTACCTGGCCAAGGGGGTGGCCGAGACCCCGCCGCAGCACTCCATGGACGACTCCGTCTACGTGGCCGCGATCCTCGCGCACATGCTCGCGGTGCTGTGGCTGTGCGGGCGCGTCGTGTGGGAGATGCTGCACCCGGCGGAGGACCTCGTGAAGCGCGACCACGGCGGCCACCCGGACGCCGACCCGCTCGCCGGCGCGTACGCCGGCCCGGCCCGGGGGCGCTCAGGCCGGCCGGCCGCGGTTCAGGCGTAGTCCCAGCGGTGGATCGGGCAGTCCGGGGACGACGGCGGCGTGCTCGTCCCCGCCTCGGCGGCGCCGCCCTCGCGGGGTGGCGGGCAGACGCACTGCGCCCCGGAGGCGGCCGTGGCCGCCTTCATCTGTTCGCGCCAGATCACGTGGGGGTCGGTGGCCGGGTCCGCGGCCGCGCCGGGGTGCGCCGGACGCGCGGCGCCGTCGTCGTGGGCGGGGGCGCGGGCCGCGTCCCCGTCCCGGGTGAAGCCCAGCCGCACGATGGCCCAGCCGCCCACGGTCCACGCCACCAGGAGGAAGACCCCCACGGCGACGGCGATCATGATGTCCACGGCGGGCTCCTCCTGCGCTGACGGGGCGGGCGATGCGGCGGGCCCGCTTGCGGGCCAGGGTAGTCGGACGGGGTGGTGGGGGCGGTACGGTCGGGGCATGACCCCCGTGACCCGTGACACCGCCGCCGAGCTGCCCGCCCACCTGCGGGACCTGGCCGAGTTCGTGACCGCCTCGCCCTCCAGCTACCACGCCGCGGAGGAGGTCGCACGCCGCCTGGAGGCCGTCGGCTTCACCCGTCTGGATGAGACGGCCGACTTCCCGGCGGCCCCGGGCGGCTACGTGGTGGTGCGCGACGGCGCGGCGGTGGCCTGGATCGTGCCGATGGGTGCCGGGGCGCTGGGCCGCCACGAGGGCGCTGAGGCGCGCGCGGCCGGGCCGGACGAGGCGGGGCCGAGCGCCGGCGTCGTGCCGGTGTTCCGCGTCCTCGGCGCGCACACGGACTCGCCGGGGTTCAAGCTCAAGCCGAACCCGGCCACCGTGACGGCCGACGGCTGGGTGCAGGCCGGCGTCGAGGTGTACGGCGGCCCGCTGCTGAACTCGTGGCTGGACCGCGAGCTGCGCTTCGCCGGGCGTCTCGCCCTCGACGACGGCACGCAGGTGCTCGCCGCGACCGGGCCCGTGGGGCGCATCCCGCAGCTGGCCATCCACCTGGACCGCGAGGTCAACGAGGGGCTGACGTTGAAGCGGCAGCGGCACACGAACCCCGTCGTGGGGGCGCTCGCCCCGCGCGGCGAGGGCGCCGGCGAGGCGGAGGCCGACGGTCTGGCCGCCCGCGTGCCCGGTGACGTGCTGACCGCGCTCGCGGCCGCCGCCGGTGTGGACCCGGCCGCGGTGCGCGGGCACGACGTCGTGGTGGCCGACGCCCAGGCGCCCGGACTCTTCGGGCTGGCGGGCGAGTTCTTCGCGTCGGGCCGGCTGGACAACCTGAGCTCGGTGCACGCGGGCCTCGCGGCGCTCGAGGAGTTGGCGCGCGAGCACGGCGGCGCCGAGGGTGCGATCGCGTACGAGGGGACCGTCGCGGGCGGGGTGGCCGGTGAGGCGGCCGACGCCCCGGTGATCCCGCTGCTCGCCGCGTTCGACCACGAGGAGCTGGGGTCGGCGTCGCGGTCCGGGGCGGCCGGGCCGCTGCTCGAGGAGGTCATGGGGCGCGTGCTCGAGGCGCTCGGCGTGGCCGGGCAGGGTCGGGCGCGGGCGATCGCGGGGTCCTGGCTGCTGTCCGCGGATGCCGGCCACCTGGTGCACCCGAACTACGCCGAGCGGCACGATCCCGTGAACCACCCGCGCGTGAACCACGGCCCGCTGCTGAAGATCAATGCCAACCAGCGCTACGCCACCGACGCCGGGGGTGAGGCCGCGTTCGCCCGTTGGTGCGGCGTGGCGGGGGTGCCGTTCCAGGAGTTCGTCTCGAACAACGACGTCCCCTGCGGCTCCACCATCGGCCCGATCTCGGCGACCCGCCTGGGCATCCGAACCGTGGATGTGGGCCTGGGTCTGCTGTCCATGCACTCGGCGCGCGAGATGTGCGGCGTGCGGGACGTGGAGCACCTGGCGGCGGCCGTGCGGGAGTTCTTCCGCGGGGTGTGAGGCTGCGCGGCGTCAGCCGGCGGGGCGGGGGGTCAGCCTTACATAGGTGCCGACATTGACCAAGGGCGTGCCGTTCACGACGGCACTGCCGCGGCCGTTGGCCATCACGCCGGTGCTTTGGGCCTGGGTGAGCAGGTTCGTGCTGCAGTTGCTGTACCACTGGATGCGCGGCAGGGTGATGGTGCCTGAGACGGGGGCGGGTACCGCGGTTCTCAGCGTGCTGTAGTAGCGGTAGTACTCGATGCCGTTGTCGATGTACTTGGCGCCGGAGACGTCAAGGGTGGGGTTGCTCCAGTCTTTCGTTTCACTCGTCCAGGTGAGGCCATTAGACAACTTATCCACCACGCTCTTCTGCACCAGGACGGAGGCGGTCACGTCCGTCACCGTGGAGTCGGCTCGCAGATTGGTGATCCGGTAGTAGAAGGCGCTGTTGTCCGTAGTGACGCTCAAGCGGGTCGGATTCGTGAACAGGGTCGAGGCGCAGGGCGACACCTTCGGCTCGGTCCAGGGCACCCCGGGGGCGAGGGTCAGCTGGAACACGCGGTCGATCCGCGGGGGAGGGCTGGCCGCCTCGGCGG
>NZ_JABFNH010000023.1:0-13983 GCF_017168435.1 Micrococcus sp. KRD070 | reverse complement strand
GAGTCCACGTCGGCACCGCCCACGCGAGGCTGCTGGCGACTCGGCGGCGGGAGGGGACGGACTGGGACGGCTGGGGCGCTGCCGACGTGGACTCTGACATGGATGCTCCGAAACGTGAGAGGGGTGTGACACAGGATGTGTGTCCTCCTTCCAAGGTACGTCGTCGTCGACCGAGGGCAAGCCCCGGCCACCCCACGGCCCCCTAGGGGTGGCACCTCATCTGCGGAGGCGCAATGCTGGTATTCTTGACGGGATCCCCTGCGTGCCGCCGAAGAGTGCGGATGCATGCGTAAGGGGAGAACGCAGAACCTCCTGCCGCGGAGAGACCGCGGCCGCAAGCCCAGAGGAGGTGGGTTCGCATGCGTGCTTATGAGCTGATGGTGCTGATCGACCCTGAGGTCGACGAGCGCACCGTGGAGCCGACCCTGAAGAAGTACCTCGAGGTCGTCACGAACGCCGGCGGCACCGTCGACAACATCGACGTGTGGGGTCGCCGCAAGACCGCCTACGAGATCCAGAAGAAGTCCGAGGCCATCTACGTGGTCGTCAACTTCCAGTCGGAGCCGGCCGCCACCCAGGAGCTGGACCGTCTGCTGAACCTCAACGAGACGATCCTGCGCACCAAGATCATCCGTCCGGAGGAGCAGAAGATCACCGCTGAGTGATCCTCGTACCGTGTCCGGAGGGTCTGAGAGCATCGGATCAGTCCCCGACGCCCCCACCGGAACCCCGCTGAGCAGTCCCGGATCCCCGGATCCGGTCACTGACCGGCAGAACCCCCGAAGACAGGAGTGACCATGGCAGGCGAGACCGTCATCACCGTGGTCGGCAACCTCACCGCCGACCCGGAGCTGCGCTTCACCCCGAACGGCGCGGCCGTCGCGAACTTCACCGTCGCGTCCACGCCCCGCACGTTCGACCGCCAGACCAACGAGTGGAAGGACGGCGAAGCGCTGTTCCTGCGCTGCTCGGTCTGGCGCGAGGCCGCGGAGAACGTGGCGGAGTCGCTGACCAAGGGCATGCGCGTGATCGTGCAGGGCCGCCTCAAGGCGCGCTCCTACGACGACCGGGACGGCAACCGTCGCACCAGCTGGGAGCTGGACGTGGACGAGGTCGGCCCGGCGCTGCGGTTCGCCACGGCCAAGGTCACCCGCGCCCAGCGCGGCGGTGGCGGCGGCGGTGGCTTCGGCGGCGGCCAGCAGGGGGGCGGCTTCGGCGGCGCCCCGGCCGGTGGCGGCTTCGGGGGGAACAACGACGGCGGCTTCGGCGGCGCCCAGCAGGGCGGCGGCTGGGGCGGCCAGCAGCAGGGCGGCGGCCAGGCCGCGCCGCAGGACCCCTGGTCCGGCGGCGGTGGCGGCGGATGGGACACCCCGTCCTCCAACGAGCCCCCGTTCTGATCCTGCACTGACCGGGCGCGGCCCCCACGGCCGCGACGGACACGGAACACCACGGACCTCTCCGTCCGGGCGCGCATCGCCCGGAGGGCCGCCCCCGGTGGCCCATCCCACCCGCGACCCGGCACCGCCGGGCCGCACTGCACACGGCCCCGTGCCCCGCACGGGACGCCGCGTGATCCCATCCCGCAGAACCGTTCTGCGGGCTCCAGAGAACTCTGAAGGAGCACCACGATGGCGAAGGCTGAACTCCGCAAGCCCAAACCGAAGTCCAACCCGCTCAAGGCCGCCAAGATCACCGAGATCGACTACAAGGACGTGGCCCTGCTGCGCAAGTTCATCTCCGACCGCGGGAAGATCCGTGCCCGTCGCGTGACCGGCGTGACCGTCCAGGAGCAGCGCAAGATCGCCCAGGCCGTCAAGAACGCCCGCGAGGTGGCCCTGCTGCCCTACGCCGGCGCCGGCCGCGGCTGATCGAGCGAGCGAAGGAAGGAACACCCAGATGGCAAAGCTCATCCTGACCCAGGAAGTGGCCGGTCTCGGCACCTCCGGTGACGTGGTCGAGGTCAAGAACGGGTACGCCCGCAACTACCTGCTCCCGCGCGGTTTCGCCACCGTGTGGACCAAGGGCGGGGAGAAGCAGGTCGAGTCCCTGCAGAAGGCCCGCGCGGCCCGCGCCGTGGCGAACCTGGAGGACGCGCAGGCCCAGGCCGCGCAGCTCCAGTCCGCCACCGTGAAGCTCGAGCGCACCGCCGGTGCGGAGGGTCGCCTGTTCGGCGCCGTCCAGACCGCCGACGTCGCCGAGGCGATCGAGGCCGCCGGCCTCGGTTCCGTGGACAAGCGCTCGATCACCCTGCCGGCGCACATCAAGTCCGTGGGCAACCACGAGGCCCAGGTCCGCCTGCACGAGGACGTCATCGCGACCGTCCAGCTGCAGGTCGTGGCCGCCAAGGCCAAGAAGTGATCATCCGCTTCTGAGCCCGTCGCGCCCGCGACGCGCACCCGAGGCCCCGGTCCGCTCTTCACGAGCGGGCCGGGGCCTCGTGCCGTGGGGGAACATGGAGGTCATGCCCTCCGCCCCACCGCCCTCCGACCTCGCCGGCTCGACGGCGGCCCCGCGCCCGCCGCTGTGGACGCGCCCGTTCATCCTCGTCAGCGCGACCTACCTGTTCGTGGCGATGATCTTCTACACGCTCATGACCGCCATGGCGCTCTACGCCGTCACGTCCTTCGGCGCGTCGGACGCGGAGGCCGGCGTCGTGGTGGGGGCGTTCGTGCTGGGCGCGGTCCTCACCCGCATGACGACGACGCCCGCCACCTTCGCGTGGGGGCGCCGGCGGGTCCTGCTCGTCGCCTTGGCCTGCTACGTCCTCACGACGGCGGCGTACCTCTGGGCGGACTCCCTGGCCACGCTGACCGCGGTCCGGCTGCTCAACGGCATGTGCTTCGGTGCGGCCGGCACCGTGCTGGCCACGGCCGTGCAGCGGATCGTCCCGCCCGTGCGCCGCTCCGAGGGCACCGGCTGGTTCTCCACGTCCATGACGCTCGCGGGCGCCGTCGGGCCGATGGTGGCCCTGCAGCTGAGCACGGCCCTCGGCTACGACGCCCTGTTCCGGGCGTGCATCGGCTTCACGGGCATGGCCCTGCTGATCGCGCTGTTCCTGCGCGTGCCCGAGCCGCCGCTGACGGGCCGGTTCCGGCTGCACCGGGCGGACGTGTTCTCCGCGGAGGTGGCGCCGGCGGCGGGCGTGGCCCTGGCCTCCGGGTTCATGTACGGCGGCATCCTCGCGTTCATGGCCACGTTCGCGCAGCAGCAGGGCTACCCGGCGATGGTGCCGAGCCTGTTCTTCCTGCTCTTCGCCGCGGGCACCATCGTGGGCCGCGCCGTCCTGGGCGTGCTGCACGACCGGCACGGGGACAACGCCGTCGTCTACCCGATCCTCGCGGGCATGGCCGTCTCCTACGCGGTGCTGGCGCTGTGGCGGGAGCCGGCGGGCATGCTCGTGGCCGGCGCTCTGCTGGGGCTGACCTACGGGCCGGTGGTGAGCGTGTTCCAGACGATCGCGATCAAGGTGGTCCGGCCCACCGAGATCGGCGTCGCCACGGGCACGTTCTTCCTGCTCCTGGACCTCGGCACCGGCCTCGGCCCCATGGTGCTCGGCGCGGTGGCGGCCGCCGTCGGGATCCCGGTGATGTACCTGCTCTCCGGCGGGGTCGGGGTAGCGCTGCTGCTCTACTACCGGCTCGTGCACGGCGGCCGGGCCATCGCCCGGCGCCCGTCCCCGGCCTGAGCCGGGCGGCTCCGGCGCGCGGACGGCGCCCCGCCGCTGCTCATGCGTCCCATCCCCCGATGTGCACGAGGGCGTCGCCGCGGTGCACCAGGGGTGCCTCGGTGCGGCCGATGACCACGCCGGTCAGCTCGGCCTTCACGTGCGCGAGGCGGCGGCCGAACGAGTTGTAGAGCGCGCCGATCCGGTCCCCGGCGCTCACGCGTTCGCCGAGGGAGACGTCCAGGTGCACGAGGCCGTCCGCGCGGGCGCGCACCCACGTGGACTGCCACACCAGGTACGGGGCGTCCTGCTCGCCGTCGACGACGTCGGGGTGCACGGCGGCGGTGTCCTCGCCGGTGGCGTCGGTCGCCTCGGGCACGTCCGTGGTCCGCTCCTCGGGGACCTCACCGGGCAGCGGACCGGGGGCGTCGACGACGGCGTCCGGCCCGGGCTCGGTGAGCCCGACGTCCGCGGGATCCACCATGTCCAGGGCCGCGAGCACGCGCAGGACCCCGTCCACGCCGGGGGCGATCGCGTACTCGTCGAACCGCCAGGCCTCGCCGGCCTCGTAGAGCAGCACGCGCGCGCCGGTCTCGCGGGCCGCGGCGCGCAGGGAGCCGTCCCGCAGGCGGGCGTGGAAGAGCACGGGCGCGCCGAACGCCTCGGCGAGCGCGCGGGTCTGGGGGTCCTCCAGGTCGCAGCGGATCTGCGGCAGGTTGGAGCGGCGGTCCGCGCCGGTGTGCAGGTCGATGCCCACGGTGCAGCGGCCGATCACCTCGGTCATCATCAGGTGCGCGATGCGCGAGGCCAGGGAGCCCCGGGCGGAGCCGGGGAAGGAGCGGTTCAGGTCGCGGCGGTCCGGCAGGTAGCGGTCCCCGGCCATGACGCCGAGCACGTTGACGATGGGCACGGCCAGCAGGGTGCCGCGCAGGTTTCTGGGCTGCAGGCGCTCCAGGACGCGGCGGACGATCTCGACGCCGGCCACCTCGTCCCCGTGGATCGCGGCGGAGACCCACACGGTGGGCCCGTCCTCGCGGCCGTGGAGCACGTGCACGGGCAGGGTGACGTCCGCGCCGGTGACGAGCTGGGAGATCGGCAGGGACAGCTCGTGGCGGCGGCCGGCCGGGATCTCGACCCCGCCGAACGCGAAGGGGGCGCGGGCGGGGCGAGGGCTCACGCGCGTCCCCGGTTCCGGCGGCGCACGCCGCGCGGAGGCTGCCCGCCCACGTACGAGGCGGCGGGGTCCACGAGGAGGCCGCCGGCGGCCAGCGCGGTGCGCCCCACGAGCATGCGGAAGCCCATCTCGTCGCGGTGGGTCAGGGTCACCTCCGCCTCGATCGTGCGGCCGGCCAGGGTCAGCGGCATCACGACGACGACGCGCTCCTGCGCCTCGCCGTTCGAGGAGCGGACCGTGCGCAGATCGGCCACCGGCAGCTCGGCCGTCCGCGCGTCCGCGGCCGAGGTCTGCCACGGGTGCACCTCGAACCGGACCCACGCGGCGCCGTTGCGGGTGAACCGCTCGATGCCGAAGGCGTGGAGCGCCGAGGTGCGGGCACCGGTGTCGATCTTGGCCTTGATCCAGGGGGTGTGGGCGGCGGGCAGGCCGACCCATTCGCGCCAGCCCACCAGCCCCGGGCGAGCGGCGCCGTCGTCGGTGGGGGGCACGCCGTGGGGGGCCAGGGCCGTGTGCTTAGATTCAGACACGCCCCTCATCCTCCCAGGAAAGCGGTCATGAAGCTCGCCATCCTCTCCCGTTCCCTGCGCGCCTACTCGACGCAGCGCCTCAAGACCGCGGCGCTCGAGCGCGGCCACCAGGTGAAGGTCCTGGACACCCTGCGCTTCGGCATCGACCTCAGCTCGGACGAGCCCGATCTGATGTTCCGCGGCCGCCCCCTCTCCGGCTACGACGCCGTGCTGCCGCGCATCGGCAACTCGGTGACCTACTTCGGCACCGCCGTGGTGCGCCAGTTCGAGCAGATGGACGTCTACACGCCCAACACGGCCGCCGGGATCATGAACTCGCGGGACAAGCTGCGGGCCACCCAGATCCTCTCCCGCCACGAGATCGACATGCCCGCCACCGTGTTCGTGCGCAACCGCGGCGAGGTCTCCACGGCGATCGACATGGTGGGCGGGGCACCCGTGGTGATCAAGCTGCTCGAGGGCACCCAGGGCATCGGCGTGATCCTGGCGCCGACCAAGAAGGTGGCCGAGGCGATCATCGAGACGCTGCACGGCACCAACCAGCAGGTGCTCATCCAGCGGTTCGTGGAGGAGTCCAAGGGCACGGACATCCGCGCGCTCGTGGTGGGGGACCGCGTGGTGGCCGCGATGCGCCGCCGGGCCCAGGGGGACGAGTTCCGCTCCAACGTGCACCGCGGCGGCACCGTGGAGCGCGTCGAGCTCTCGCCCGAGTACGCGGAGACCGCCGTGCGCGCCGCCCACATCATGGGCCTGCGCGTGGCCGGCGTGGACATGCTCGAGGGCGAGCACGGCCCGCTGGTCATGGAGGTGAACTCCTCCCCGGGGCTGCAGGGCATCGAGGCCGCCACGGACCTGGACGTGGCCGGCGCGATCATCGACTACGTGGCGGACCAGGCCGGCTTCCCCGACATCGACGTGCGCCAGCGCCTGGCCGTGTCCACCGGGTACGGGGTCGGTGAGATCACCGTGCACGCCGGCTCCGGCTGGGTGGGCCAGTCCATCGAGGACTCCGGGCTGCTCGCGAAGGACCTGCAGGTGCTCACCCTGCACCGCGGCACCTCCGTGTTCCCCAACCCCGCGGACACCAAGGTCCTCGAGGAGGGCGACCGGCTGCTCTGCTTCGGCAAGACCGAGAACATGCGCGCCCTCATCCCCGCCCGCGCCCGCCGCCCCAAGCGCGTGCGGAAGCTGCCGGCCACCCCGATCCTCGCCTCCGTCGCCGAGGAGGCCCCGGCGCCCGAGGCGCCCGCCGACGACGCCTGAGCCCGGGCGCGGGGCTCAGCGGGCCGGGGCGAACGCGCCGATGCCCGTGAGGTGCCGGCCGAGCGTGAGCTGGTGGACCTCGTCCGTGCCCTCGTAGGTGCGCACGGACTCGAGGTTGTTCGCGTGCCGCAGCGGCGAGTGCTCCAGGGTGATGCCGTTGCCGCCGAGCATCTCGCGGGCCTCCCGGGCAATGCCGATGGCCACGCGGCAGTTGTCCAGCTTGCCGGCGGAGATCATGGCGGGGGTGAGCGGGCCGGCGTCCTTGGCGCGGCCGATCTGGTGCGCCAGCAGGTAGCCCTTGCCGATGGCCACGGCCATGTCCGCGAGCTTGGCCTGCGTCAGCTGGTGGGAGGCCAGCGGCACCCCGAACTGCTGCCGCTGCATCGCGTAGTCGAGGACGGCGTCGAAGGAGTCGCGGGCGGCGCCCATGGCGCCCCAGATGATCCCGTAGCGGGCCTCGTTGAGGCACTGGAAGGGGCCCTTGAGCCCGACGGCGGAGTCGGCCGGCAGCATCGCGGAGGCGGGCAGGCGCACGCCGTCGAGGTGGATCTCGCACTGCACCGACGCCCGCATGGACAGCTTCTGGGTGATCGCCTCCGCGCGGAATCCGGGAGTGTCCGTGGGGACCACGAAGCCGCGCACCCCGCGCCCGTCGCCGGGCTCGCCGGTCTGCGCCCAGATGATCGCGACGTCGGCCAGGGTGGCCAGCCCGATCCACCGCTTGACCCCGTCGAGCACCCAGTCGCCGCCGGGCTCCTGGCGGGCCGTCGTCGTCATGGAGGCCGGGTCCGAGCCGGCGCCCGGCTCGGTGAGGCCGAAGCAGCCGACCGCCTCGCCGGCGGTCATGCGCGGCAGCCACTGCGCCTTCTGCTCCTCGGAGCCGTGCTTGTGGATCGCGCCCATCGCGAGCGAGCCCTGTACGGAGACGAAGGTGCGCAGGCCGGAGTCGCCGGCCTCGAGCTCCTGCGCGGCGAGGCCGTACTCCACCGCCGAGCGGCCGGGCATGCCGTGGCCCTCGTAGGGCATGCCGAGCACGCCGAGACGGCCCAGCTCGGGGACGATCTCGCGGGGGAACACGGCGTCGTCGTACCAGCGGGCGATGTGCGGGCGGATGTGCTCGTCCACGAAGCCGCGCACCTTCAGTGCGACGGCCTTCTCCTCGGCGGAGAACAGGGAGTCCAGGCCGACGACGTCGGCGCGGCCGAGGAACGAGTCGGCCTCGGTGTGGAACGGGGTGGTCATGGTGGGGGTCCTCTCTGCGGGGTGGTCAGCGGGCGTCGAGCCAGGTGTTGACGGCCGCCGTGTCCGCGCCGAGCGCGGGCGGCGCGTGGCGCGGGTGCGCGACGGGCGGGTCCCACTGCACCGGGTGGCGGAACTGCCGGCCGGCCGGGGCGCCGGAGCGGTCCTGGACCTCGACGGTCGGCTCGAGGCCGAGGGACTCGGCCAGTTCGACGCCCTCGGCGACGGTGGACACGAGGCCGACCGGGAGCCGCTCGGCCTGCAGCACGTCCCGCCAGTGGGCGGCCGTCTCGGCCGAGAGCGCGTCCTCCAGGGCGGTGCGCAGCTCCTCGCGGTGCTCGACCCGGTCCGTGTTCGTGGTGAAGCGCGGGTCCTGGGCGAGCTCGGGGACGCCGAGGGCCGCGGCGAAGGTGCGGAACTGCGCGTCATTGCCGATGGCGACGGCGAGCGGCGCGTCCCGGCACGCCAGCAGCTGATAGGGGGCGATCGAGGGGTGGTCGTTGCCCATCCGCCGCGGGGCGACGCCGGCGCCGAGCCAGGCCTGGCCCTGGTTGGCGAGCGCCCCCTGCAGCGAGGAGAGCAGGTTCAGCCGCAGGTGGGCGCCCTCCCCGGTGCGCTCGCGGCGCAGCAGCGCGGCGAGCACGCCGGCGGTGAGGTCCTTGGCCGTGAGCACGTCCACGAGGGCGACGCCCGCCTTCATCGGGGCGTCCGGTTCGCCGGTGATGCTCATGAGCCCGCCCGCGGCCTGGACGATGAAGTCGTAGCCGGGCAGGTCCCGGCCCTCGCGGTCGCCGAAGCCGGAGACGACGGCGTAGACCACGGACGGGTTCTCCCGCGCGACGTCGTCGTAGCCCAGGCCGAGGCGCTCCATGGTGCCGGGCTTGAGGTTGTGGACCACGACGTCGGCCCGGGCGGCCAGGGCGGCGGCCCGCCGCTGGTCCTCGGGGTCCTTCAGGTCCCAGCCGACCGACTCCTTGTTGCGGTTCACGGACTCGAAGTAGGTGGCACCCGTCGCCGAGCGGGGCGGAGCCCAGCCGCGGGTGTCGTCGCCGCGCACGGGGTGCTCCACCTTGATGACGCGCGCCCCGAGGTCCGCCAGCGTCATGGTGGCGAGCGGGCCGGCGAGGACGCGGGAGAAGTCGGCGACGAGGACGCCGTCGAGGGGGAGCGAGGCCGGGGAGGGGGCGGGCGGTGGTGACCGGGGGCACGGCGGACTCCTCACTGTGGCGGACGACACGACGACGGGTTCCACCCAAGCACCGTGCTCGCGTTCCGTCCAATGACTCTGGGGCGGGTCACTGACGTGCGTGAGTCATCGGCGCCGGGCGGTCCGGGGCGGCCGGGAGAGGTGGGCACGGGGAGGACCCGGGGCCGCGGGCAGACGCTGTCAACTTCGCCGTCCCCAGATCCGGGCACCTTGTCCACAGGAGTTGTCCACAGATGTGGAGGGTGTGGACGACGGTGTGGATAGGCCTGTACCAGGCGGTGTGATGAGGGCGCAAACGGGGGTGCTGTCAAGTTGGATCGACGGGGCCGAAAGGGGGGTGGAGAATCTTCCTCCACAGCCCTGGGGATCGCATCGTCCCAGGTCAGAGCCGGATTCTGGGGGTGGCCGAGCGGTTGTCCCCAGCGCGGTCCCCAGGCGATCCACACGACACGCCGCCGAATCCACACGTTGTCCACAAGGCCTGTGGGAAACGCGGTTGCCCAGCCTCCACGGCGCGCGTAGTGTCGCGTGGTATCCCCAACGCGAGGGCGGGTATTGGCCGCAGGTGACCACTGACAGGCGCGCATCCGCTCGGACCGTCGCCCCGGGGACCGTCGCACCGTCCGCCTGCAGGAGGGTGCGGCGGCACGGGCGGTGACAACAGAGGAATCAGGGCCGGGAAGACCGGCGAGGGCCGCCGTCGTGCGGGCTGTGGGAAGGGAGTCTCCGGACGTTGACTGAGAACTACGGAGACTCGGGCTCCTACGACGGCGGCCGTTCCTCTGAACGCTTCCTGCCGCCCCAGGACCTGGAGGCGGAGCGCTCGGTGCTGGGCGGCATGATGCTCTCCAAGGACGCGATCGCGGACGTGGTGGAGCTGCTGCGCGGCCACGACTTCTACCGGCCCAGCCACGAGATGATCTACGAGGCGATCATCGACCTCTACGGCCGCGGCGAGCCCGCGGACGCCGTCACGGTGGCGGACCTGCTGAACAAGCGCCAGGAGCTCAGCCGCGTGGGCGGCCCCGCCGTGCTGCACGAGCTGATCCAGTCCGTGCCCACCGCCGCCAACGCCAGCTTCTATGCGGAGATCGTGGCGGAGAAGGCCGTCCTGCGCCGCCTCGTCACCGCCGGCACCAAGATCACCCAGCTGGGGTATCAGGGCGACGGCGAGGTCGAGGAGATCGTCAACGAGGCGCAGTCCGAGATCTACAAGGTGGCGGAGAACCGCCAGTCCGAGGACTACGTGCGCCTCGCGGAGATCATGGAGCACGCCGTCGACGAGATCGAGGCGGCCGGCAACCAGGGGGAGGGCCTGACGGGCGTCCCCACCGACTTCTACGACTTCGACGAGCTGACGCAGGGCCTGCACGGCGGGCAGATGATCGTGATCGCGGCGCGCCCCGCCGTCGGCAAGTCCACGCTCGCGCTGGACTTCGCGCGGGCCGCGGCCATCCACCACAACATGGCCACCGTGTTCTTCAGCCTCGAGATGGGCAAGAACGAGATCGCCATGAGGCTCTTGAGCGCCGAGGCGACGATCGCGCTGCAGGACCTGCGCAAGGGCACCATCCGGGATGACCAGTGGTCCAAGATCGCCGCGACCGTGGGGCGGCTGAACGAGGCGCCGTTCTTCATCGACGACTCCCCGAACATGACCATGATGGAGATCCGCGCCAAGTGCCGGCGGCTCAAGCAGAAGAACAACCTCAAGATGGTGGTGCTGGACTACCTGCAGCTCATGAGCTCGGGCAAGAAGGTCGAGTCCCGTCAGCAGGAGGTGGCCGAGTTCTCGCGTGCCCTGAAGCTGCTGGCCAAGGAACTCGACGTGCCGGTGATCGCGTTGAGCCAGTTGAACCGTGGGTCCGAGCAGAGGACGGACAAGCGGCCGCAGGTGTCCGACCTGCGCGAGTCCGGCTCGATCGAGCAGGACGCGGACATGGTGATCCTGCTGCACCGCGAGGACGTGTACGACAAGGAGTCCCCGCGCGCCGGCGAGGCCGACCTGATCGTGGCCAAGCACCGCAACGGGCCGACGAAGACCATTGTGGTGGGGTTCCAGGGTCACTATTCGCGGTTCTCGAACCTGGCGAGTGATGCGGGTGGTGGCCCGGGTGGGTTCTGACGGCCGTCACTGACGCCAAACCGCCCCGTCAGTGAGTGCAGAGAGCCTGTCACTCACTCGAGTGAGGCACTCACTGTGTCGACTGACGGCATCAGTGACGTGCATCGTTCTTCAGGGCACGAGGTCGAGCGTCAACCGGGGTCTGGTCTGGCGCATGCATTCCCACAGGTCGACGCAGCGGGTCTCCAGAGCGGCACAGGCGTCAGGGATTTTCACGCGCTTGCGCGCCTGAGGGGCGGGCACCTCGAAGGTGACCACGGTGGCGTCCATGCATGCAGCCTGCGCCACCAACAGCAGATCGGCGCTGTCATCCAGAAACTCGTCCTGCGCGGCCTGTTGATACGCGGGCTGACGGGTCAGGGTCCACTGGGCCAACTCGCCGATGCGCTGGGGCACCTCTGACGTGGGTGGGAGGAAGAGCTGCGGATGGTTTGACGCCCAGGTGGCGAGTTCATCCCCGCCCCGGCATAGCTCCTGCCGCACGGCCTCCACGCTGGCGACCCAGCCTGCCGCATGAGCGCGCTCCAGCCACGTCCAGAACCCCGGGGCGAGATCGAACCCGTAGTAACTGTTCTTCGGCGTGATGAAGGTGTTGGCGTCGAGCAGGAACATCATGCGGCCGCCATCTTCTGAGCCAGGGTGTCCATAACCTCACGCTTGTGGGTTCCGAGCAGGCGGAACGCGTCCCGGTAGCTGGTTCCGCCTTCCCGGGCGCTGGCCACCACGGCAGTGGTGAACGGGACGCCGAGGCGGTAGCGGGCGGTGCGGTAATAATCGCCCCCTCCGCCCTTCGGCGCCGGGGTCTGGGGGTGAGGGATGCGGGCCAGCGCTGCGAGCTGCGCGTCGGCGGCCGCAGGGGTGATCAGTCCGCAGGTCTTCATCCGGAGAACCACGACGGCGCGGCTCACCTGGCAGCGTTTGGCCACATCGGCGACCACCTCGTCGAACTCCGTGCTGAGTCGCTCCTGCTGCTGCTCCAGCACGACGCGGGGCACCAGGGCTGCGGCGGCCACCCGGTTGCACCAGGCCTCCTCGTAGGGTGCGTGGCGTCCGGGGCGGGCATCAGACAGCGCACTGTGTCCGAGGAGCAGGTGAGCGGTCTCGTGGAGGAGGGTGAAGTGCTGGGCGGTCTTGGCCTCGGTTCCGTTGACGAAGATCAGTGGAGCGAGGTCGTCGGCCAGGGCGAAGCCCCTGAACTCGTCCGGGTTCAGGGGCCTTCGGGTCTCATTGCCGACGTAGCCGCTGATCATCACCAGCACCCCCGCCTCTTCCAAGGCGCCCACGAGCGCGCTGCGGAAGGCGTCACCGGCGCCGGACAGGGCGTCCAAGTGGAGGATCTCCCGGAGGCGTGTTCCGGCATCCTCTGTATCGTTCTGGAGCGTGGCGCTGCCCACGAGGGGCACGGGGCTGGCGCCAATGGCGAGCATGTGGTCCCGGTACCAGTCCTGGCGGAGCTGGCACTCCCGCAGGACGTCCACCAGCTCGGCGGAGGGGTGATCCACGCCCTGGCTGCCCGGCGTGCGCATGTCAGGGATGGGGATGGGTGCCGGCGCCGGGGGAGCGCTGAGGAACAGCATGCCGAAGGGCACATGGACCTTCTGCCCGAACCGTTCCAGCTGCTTCATGGTGGGCTTCTTCGTCCGGCTGAGCCAGGCCTCGAGGTCGGGGTGTGCGGTAGTAGCGCTGGCCAGGTCGATGCCCCCACGTTCGAGGGCCCAGCGCAGGACGGCCGGCTCGACGTCGACGCGCACCGTGGGCATGGACCGCCTCCTCCCTGGGCCGGGGCGACTTTGTGTCGCCCTGTGCTCAGCCTAGTCATCGCCTCGGACGCTGTAAGCCCCACCCCGTACACTCGCGTCGTGATCACCGGAACTCTCAAAAACCAGGTTGACCGCGTCTGGGACGCCTTCGCCACGGGTGGCATCAGCAACCCTCTTGAGGTGATCGAGCAGATCACCTACCTGCTGTTCCTGCGTCGCCTGGATGAGGCACAGACGCAAGCCGAGGCCAAGGCGCGCCGCACGAACCAACCGGTGGAGACGACGATCTTCGACGCCGACCACCAGCACCTCCGCTGGCACCAGCTGAAGAACGTCGCCTCGGACGAACTCTTCGCCCGCATGGACCGCGAGGTCTTCCCGTTCCTGCGCCGTCTCGGCCAGCAGATTGGAGGGGAGGACTCCACTTACGCGCACCACATGCGAGACGCCCGCTTCACCATCCCCAACGCGCGCATGCTCGCCACCGCCGTGGATCTGATCGACAAGCTTCCCCTCACAAACCGGGACACCACCGGTGACCTGTACGAATACCTCCTCTCCAAGCTCTCCACCGCGGGACGGAACGGCCAGTTCCGCACGCCGCGGCACATCATCGACCTCATGGTGCGGATGACGGCGCCCACCCCGGAGGACGTGATCGTGGACCCGGCATGTGGCACGGCAGGGTTCCTCGTCGGCGCGTCGGAGTATCTGCGGGAGGAACACCCGGAACTTTTCTTTGACATGAACCAGCGGCTGCACTTCAACCGGCGCATGTTCCACGGATATGACTTCGACAGCACCATGCTGCGCATCGCCAGCATGAACATGCTCATGCACGGGGTGGAGTCCCCGGACATCGCGTACCGGGACTCCCTGGCCCAGGGTGCTAGCTGTTGTGGGTCATGAGGTTCTTGCCACGAGGCGCCGGCTGAGATGAGACGAGTGGGCCTCTCCCGCAGGATGGAAGTTCCTCAACAACCCACCTGCCAGAAGAGACCCACTCATGACTCACGCTAAC
>NZ_JABFNH010000022.1:347955-377614 GCF_017168435.1 Micrococcus sp. KRD070 | reverse complement strand
GGGCGGGAGGGTCAGTGGATGTAGGAGAAGACGCCCATCATCCCGGCCACGGCGTGGTAAGCGTTGTGGCAGTGGGTTAGCCACTGGCCCGGGTTGTCCGCCTCGAAGTCGAAGACGATGGTATGCCGGGGTTTGATGATGACCGTGTCCTTGCGGGCGCCATGGTCGGCCAGCTGGAAGGTGTGGCCGTGCAGGTGCATGGGGTGCCACATGTCGGTGTCGTTGGTCATCGTGACCCGCACGCGTTCGTCCAACCGGAGTTCGAAGGCGCCCTCGAAGGGGTTGGCCGGGTCGAAGCGTCGCCCGTTGATGCCCCAGTCGTACTCCATCATCGATCCGGTGAGGCGTACCTCGTGGGTCCTGGTCGGGTCCTTGGGTGGGAGCAGGACGGATTCGTGTGCCTTCAGTCGGCTGCCATCGAGCACGGTTCCGCCCAGGGTCTGCGGGAGCCGACCGGAGAGCGTGGTCTTTGGACCGGCTGCGATGATGCCGTAGGCGTGGCCGGTCTTGCCCTCGGGCAGGGCCAGTACGGGCACCGCCTGGTCGCCGAGGGTGATCAGCACGTCCAGGCGTTCGCCCATCCCCAGGACGACGGCATCGGCCTGGCGGGGCTGGACCGGGAACCCGTCGGTGTGGGTGATGGTCAGTTCCTGGCCGGGGATCCCGACCCGGTAGGCGGTGTCTCCGGCCGCGTTGATCAAGCGCAGGCGGATCCGGTTGCCCGGGGTGCTGGAGAAGGTGTCCGGGTCGGATGGGGGGCGGCCGTTGAACAGGTGCACGGGGATCTTCACGTCGCCGGCGTCCCCGCCCAGATAGTCGCTCTCAGCGCCCATGAGCATGTGCTTCATGGGCATGCCCGAGGAGCTGTCCTGGCTCATGGACCCGTGGTCCATGCCCGCCATGCCGGCCATGCCCTCCATGTCGCCGGACATGTCCATCCCGGCGGAGAGTTCCTCGACGACGTCCTGCGGTGTTCCGGTGATCCCGTCGAGCCAGTCGTCCAGGATCACGACCCATTCCTGGTCGTAGCTGAGGGGCTCGTTGGGGTCCTCGACGATCAGGGCCCCGTACAGGGCGCGTTCGCGCTGGGTGTCGAAGTGGGAGTGGTACCAGTACGTGCCCGGATGGGACAGCCGGAAGCCGTACGTATAGCGTCCTCCGGCGGCGATGGGGTCCTGGGTCACCCCCTGGACTCCGTCGGCGTCGTTGCGCAGGGCCAGCCCGTGCCAGTGCACGCTCGTGTCCTCGGGCAGGTCGTTGGCGACGCTGACCTTGAGCAGGTCCCCGGTCTGGGCGCGCAGCAGCGGCCCGTTGAGGCCGTCGTTGTATCCCCAGGTGGTCAGGCCCCGACCCTGGAGGGAGGTCTCGAGGGGTGCGGCGGAGAGCCGGTGGGTGACGGTGGTGCCCGAGGCGGCGCGTCGTTTCTCGTACTCGGCGACCAGCGGGTCGGTGGGCAGGATGCGCCCTGACGGTTGGGGGCTGATGACGGGATCGGCGCAGGCGGCCAGCCCGGCCAGCGCCAGGGCCCCGACGGAGGCGCCCAGGAAGGTGCGGCGGGTGGTCAGTGAGGAGGTCATCGGTTCTTCTTTCCGTCATCCGGCCCCGTGTCGCAGGCGGGCGCGACGGGGCCGGGCATGGCTGATCAGTTGCTGGGTGAGGCCGGTGGCGTACCGGGGCTGCGTGCCGCTGTCACCCGGAGGTATTGGCGGACCCTGCGCTCACCGGTGGGGCGCGGCCGGGGGCTTTAGGTGCGGCTGACGGCCAGTTGAGCCAGTGAAGGGTCCACGGGGGCCGGAAATGGGCAACCCAGGGCAGGGGTGGTGCGGTCAGTCCCCCACCGGGGCTAGGCAGGAGGGCCCGGGAGGCCAAGTGGGACACGACAGGTGCCTTGGTCAGGGCCGAGGCGCAGGTATCGTCCACGGCCTCCAGGGCACAGACCGGCAGCCCGGGGTCGGCTGCCTCATCCCCGGCAGGCTCGGCCGGGAGCACGACCTCGGGCACCATGCCGGCCGGACCGATGGCGCCCGGCCCGAGGTGATGAACAGTTGTGGCGGCGGCCGTAGCGGTGGCGGCCCAAGCCGCGCTGGTGCCCGTACCAGCGTGCATCCCGAGCAGGCCCAGGATCAACACGAGGGTGCCCAGAACGGTTCGAAGGGCGGGCCAGCCGGACAGGGGGCGGCGGGGGGAGGTCACAGCAGCGATTCGGTGGTGTTCCCGCCGTCCGTGGTGGACAGCACGGTCGAGCCGACGACCAGCAGTGCTTCGGTCTGCCCGTCGTCGGTGATGCCCGTTCCCAGGGCGGTGGCCGTGCCGACCGGGCGGTCGCTGGCGGTCCAGGTGTCGCCGGCGTCGGTGCTGGTCAGCAGGTGTCCCTCGGTGCCGGCGCCCACGGCGGTGGTGTCATCGGCCCAGGCGACCAGGTGCATCAGCTGGGGGGTGTCCAGGGTGGTCCAGGTCGCGCCGTGGTCGGTCGAGCGCAACATGCCGGTTTCGGTGGTGGCCAGCACGGTCCCGGTTTTGGGGGAGATCGCCAGCGATGCCGGGGCGACGGGGATCTCAAGGCTCTGCCAGGTGAGGCCGTCGGTGCTGGCGCGCAGTTGCCCATCGAAGCCGAGGACCCCGTTCGGGCCGGCGGCCAGGGCGTGGAAATCGGATGCGCCGCCGCGGGAGAGCACCGTCCAGCTCTGGCCCCGGTCGGTGGACTCGGCCAGGCCCAGCGGCTCGGGCAGGTCGGTGCGCGGCGCGGGGTGACCCGAGGCCAGGTAGCGGCCCTCGGGAGTCAGAGTGAAACCCATGAAGTCCACGACCGGACCGACCTGGGTCAGCTCCCCGTCCTGGAGCCGGAACAGGCCCTGGTGGGTGGCCAGCAGCACCTCACCGGACTCGGGGTCCCGGGTGAGGGCATGGACGTGGGTGATGGCCGTGCCGGTGCCCTGCGTGCCGGTGCCGGCCGCCGGGGATGTCGCGGGGTTCGGCGCGGCGCAGGCGGTGAGGGTGCCAGCGCCGAGCAGGGTCAGCCCGCCGGCGATCAGGGTTCTGCGGGTCAGGGGGGTCATGGAGCCTTTCCGCCCCGGGCCAAAAGGCGGGGCTTCTACCATTGTCGGCCGGTGACGCGCCGGGATGGGGCGGTTTGCCTTGAAGATTCGATGAAGATTCCCCGCCCCGGCACCGTTCTGAGCCGCCGGGGCGCGAGACAGAGCGAGACTGGACCCATGAACTCTGGCACTGGCACTGGGACTGACACTGGGACTGGTCCGGCGGCCGGCCGGGTGTTGGTGGTCGATGACGAGAAGCCGCTGGCGCGCATGGTGGCCACCTACCTGGAGCGGGCCGGCTACGAGGTGGCCCTCACCCACACCGGCCCGGCCGCAGTGCAGGCCGCCCGGGTTCACGAGCCCGACGTGATAGTCCTGGACCTGGGCCTGCCCGGGCTGGACGGGATCGAGGTGTGCCGGCGGGTGCGGGCCTTCTCCGAGTGCTATGTGCTGATGCTCACCGCCCGCGGCGATGAGCACCACCGGTTGGAGGGATTGGCGGTGGGGGCCGATGACTACATCACCAAACCCTTCAGCGTCCGGGAGCTGGTCGCCCGGGTGGGGGCGGTCATGCGCCGGCCGCGCACAACGGTGTCAGCCCCCGAACCGGAACGGGTCTGCGGTGACCTGGTCATCGACCTGGCCGCCCACGAGGCCCGCGTGTCGGGCCAGGTGGTGCAACTAACGCGCACGGAGTTCGACCTGCTGGCCGCCTTGTCGGGGCGCCCGCACCAGGCCTTCTCCCGGCGCCAGCTGATCGATATCGTCTGGGACCCGGCCTGGGTGGGCGATGAACGGCTCGTGGACGTGCACATCAAGAACCTGCGCCGCAAGCTCGACGCGGACCCGGCCCGCTATATCGACACCGTCCGCGGGGTCGGCTACCGGATGGCGGAGCAATGACCGGCCGGCGGCGCTACCAAGGATTAGCGGCCCGGTTCTTCCTCGCCCAGCTGCTGGTGGTGGGGGCCAGCGTGCTGGCCGCGGTGGTGGTGGCCTCCCTGGCCGGCCCACCACTGTTCCACGAGCACCTGGAACAGGCCGGGGCCGGACACGATGCAGCCCAGATGCTGCACGTGGAGCAGGCCTACCGGGACGCCAATTTCTGGACCCTGGGCGTGGCCCTGGCCACGGCCTTGATCTGTTGTCTGGCATTGACCTGGCATGTCGCCCGCCGGATCCAGAGTCCGATCAACGCCCTGACCCAGGCGGCCAAGGCCATGGCCGGTGGACGGTACGACACCCGCGTGCCGGCCATGGGCGCCGGCACCGAGGTGGAGGAGCTGGCAGGGTCTTTCAACACCATGGCCGCACGGCTTCAGCGCACCGAGGACACCCGTCGACGGATGCTCTCGGACCTGGCCCACGAGCTGCGCACCCCCGTCTCCGTGCTGACCGTCTACCACGAGGCCCTGCAAGACGGGGTGTCCCACTGGGACGAGCCCACCGGTGAGCTGATGGGCGAGCAGCTGGCCCGGTTGACCCGGCTGGTGGAGGACATCAACGACGTCTCCCGCGCCGAGGAGGGCCGGATCGAACTGGACCGCAGCCCCCAAGGGGTCAGCGGGCTGCTGCATGCCGCGACCGAGGCCCACAAGGAGGCCTACGCCACCAAGGGCGTGGCCCTGACCATGGACGCCGATCCGGGCCTGGCCGTGGACGTGGACCGCCAGCGCATGGGCCAGGTCCTGGGCAACCTGCTCACCAACGCCCTGCGCCACACCCCGGCCGGGGGCCGGGTCACCCTCGAGGCCCGACAAAGCCCGTCCGGGGTCACGCTCAGCGTCACCGACACCGGGGAGGGGATCTCTCCCGAGCACCTGCCGCACGTCTTCGAACGCTTCTACCGCGGGGACACCGCCCGCGACCGTGACCACGGCGGCTCCGGGGTCGGCCTGGCCATCTCCCGAGCTCTCATCCAGACCCACGGCGGCACCTTGAGCGCCACCTCCACCACGGCCGGGGCGACGTTCACCATCGACCTGCCCACCAAGCAGCCCCCGACCAGCCCACCTACCGGCGCACCCGTTTATCCACCGTGAACACCGGCGCTCCACCCCTTGAATGATACCCCCGGGGGGTATATACCAAGAGGAGAGGCGCCGTCCGGCGCCGCCCTCAGACCTGAAGGAGACCGTCATGACCGAATCCGCCCGCACCCCGCTGCCGGGGGCCACCAACGGCTGCTCGTGCTGCGCCCCAGCCGCCGACGCCACCGCCCCCACCGGGCACCAGAGTGCCGACCCAACCGGGACGAGCGCCGGCGACGCGACCTACCAGGTGGAGGGCATGACCTGCGGACACTGCGTGGGCTCCGTCGCCGAGGCCGTGAGCGCCCTGGACGGGGTGGACGATGTCCGGGTCGAACTGGTCGCCGGCGGGGCCTCCCCCGTCACCGTGACCGGGCCCGCCTCCGCGGACTCCGTGCGGACGGCCATCGAAGCGGCCGGCTACCGCGTCCGGATCTAACCGACCCATCCCCTCGAGGTCGGCGCCCCACCGCCGAGCCGGTCGCCGAACAGACCGCCGAGCAGAAGGAACACCATGAGCACCCCGCACCACCACGATCACCCCACCGACCAGACCGCCGAACACCCAGACCCGAACCCCCACGCCGGCCACGCCAACCACACCGACCATGCCGCCCACCACCCCGCGGACGCGGCCACCCACGGGCAGGCCATGCCCCAGGGCCACGCCCACTCGGCCCTGGACGAGGACCACCAGGTCCACGACCACGGTCAGCACGCCGGGCATTCCACCGCGATGTTCAAGAACCGGTTCTGGGTCTCACTGGTGCTCTCCATCCCGGTGGTGTTCTTCAGCCACATGGTCGGGCAGCTGCTGGGCTACCACGTCCCCGAGTTCCCGGGCTCGGCGTGGATCGCCCCGGTGCTGGGCACCGTGATCTACCTCTATGGCGGCATGCCCTTCCTGAAGGGCGGGCTGACCGAGTTGCGCGCCCGCCAGCCCGGGATGATGCTGCTGATCGCGATGGCCATCACGGTGGCCTTCGTCGCCTCCTGGGTCACGACCCTGGGCATCGGGGACCTGATGCTGGACTTCTGGTGGGAGCTGGCGCTGCTGGTGGTCATCATGCTGCTGGGCCACTGGATGGAGATGCGCGCCCTGGGCGCGGCCTCCTCCGCCTTGGACGCGCTGGCGGCGCTGCTGCCGGAGGAGGCCGAGAAGGTCGTGGACGGTGACACCATCACCGTGCCGATCACCGAGTTGGCCGTGGGCGATGTGGTGCTAGTGCGGGCCGGGGCCCGGGTGCCGGCCGACGGGACCATCCTCGAGGGCGCCGCGGAGTTCGACGAGGCGATGATCACCGGGGAGTCGAAGCCCGTGCTGCGCCAGGCCGGGGACACGGTGGTCGCTGGGACCGTGGCCACCGACAACACCGTGCGGGTGAAGGTGGCCGCCGTCGGGACCGACACGACCCTGGCCGGGATCCAGCGGATGGTCGCCGACGCCCAGGAATCCTCCTCCCGCGCCCAGGCGTTGGCCGACCGGGCGGCGGCCCTGCTGTTCTGGTTCGCCCTGGTTGCGGCGATCATCACCGCGATCGTGTGGACCGCGATCGGCCAGCCCACCGACGCGGTCACCCGCACCGTGACCGTGCTGGTGATCGCCTGCCCGCACGCCCTGGGCCTGGCCATCCCGCTGGTGATCGCCCTCTCCACGGAGAAGGCCGCCAAGTCCGGGGTCCTGATCAAGGACCGGATGGCCCTGGAGCGGATGCGCACCATCGACGTGGTCCTGTTCGACAAGACCGGCACCCTGACCGAGGGCGCCCACGTCGTCACCGCCGTCACCGCGATGCCCGGCGTGTCCGAGGCAGAACTGCTGGCGGTGGCCGCCGCGGCCGAGGCTGACAGCGAGCACCCCGTGGCCCGGGCCATCGTCACCGCCGCCGGGCAGCACCCGCAGGCCAGCACGTTGCGCAAGCGCGGCACGGACTTCAGTGCTGCCATGGGCCGCGGGGTGCGCGCCACCGTGGACGGCTCCGAGATCCTCGTCGGGGGCCCGAACATGCTGCGCGAGCTTAACCTGACCATGCCGGCGGAGATCACTGAGCACACCGCCTCCTGGACCGCGCGCGGGGCCGGGGTGTTGCACGTGCTGCGCGAGGGGTCCGTTATCGGCGCGGTCGCCGTGGAGGACAAGGTCCGCCCCGAGTCCCGGGCCGCCGTGGCCGCCCTGCACGCCCGCGGCATCAAGGTCGCGATGATCACCGGCGATGCCCGCCAGGTCGCCGAGGCCGTCGGGGCGGACCTGGGCATCGACGAGGTCTTCGCCGAGGTCCTCCCCCAGGACAAGGACACCAAGGTCACCGAGTTGCAGTCCCGGGGACTGTCCGTGGCCATGGTGGGCGACGGCGTCAACGACGCCCCGGCGCTGGCGCGGGCCGAGGTCGGCATCGCCATCGGCGCCGGCACCGACGTGGCCATGGAGTCCGCCGGCGTTGTGCTGGCCAGCAACGACCCCCGCGCGGTGCTGTCGATGATCGAGCTCTCCCAGGCCAGCTACACCAAGATGATCCAGAACCTGGTGTGGGCCACCGGCTACAACGTGCTCGCCGTGCCGCTGGCCGCCGGCGTGCTCGCCCCGATCGGGTTCGTGCTCTCCCCCGCGGTGGGCGCGATCCTGATGTCCGTCTCCACCATCGTGGTGGCCCTCAACGCCCAGCTGCTGCGCCGGATCGACCTGGACCCGGAGCACCTGGCTCCTCTCGAGCGCCCCCGGTCGCAGGCTGCCCTTCAGCCGGCTGCGGTTTCCTGATCTCGCCCCTTGGCGTGAACCCTGATGTGAACCCTCAACCCACCATGAAAGGACCCACCATGAAACGCACCATGACGCTGACCGCCCTGACCCTGGCCTCCGCCCTGACCTTGACCGCCTGCGGCACCGGGGCCCAGGACGAGAACGCCGGCGCTGAGGCCTCGGCCACCGCGACCGGCTCCGCCCCCGCCGCCACCCCCGCGGCCACGGACACCGCGACACCGTCCGCCACGGAATCGGCTACTAGCTCGGCCACCGGTTCGGCCGAGGAGGTCTCCGCCGAGCACAACGACGCGGACGTGATGTTCGCCCAAATGATGATCCCGCACCACCAGCAGGCCGTTGAGATGAGCGAGATGCTGCTGGCCAAGGATGACGTCCCGGCGGAGGTGGCCGCGTTTGCCCAGAAGGTCATCGACGCCCAGGGCCCGGAGATCGAGCGCATGAACGCCATGCTCACCGCCTGGGGCCAAGACCCCGTGGACACGGACGGCATGGACGGTATGGAGGGCATGGACCACGGCGGGATGTCCGGGATGATGTCCGAGGAGGACATGACCGCCCTCGACCAGGCCCAGGGCACCGAGGCCGCCCGGTTGTACCTGGAGCAGATGACCGCCCACCACAAGGGCGCCGTGGACATGGCCAAGGACGAGGCCAAGGACGGCCAGAACCCGCAGGCCGTGCAGCTCGCCGAGCAGGTCATCGCCGACCAGGAGGCCGAGATCACCGAAATGCAACAGATGCTCGACAAGCTCTGAGCACCGTCGTCCGCTGCGGGCATCCGGTGAGACGCGGCTGGCGATAGACCCCGAAACCGGAACGGGTCCTCCAGGAAAGGAGACGAGCATGCAGGACAAGATCAAGGTCGCGGTGAACGGGTACGGGGTCATCGGCAAACGCGTCGCCGACGCGGTCCGGGCCCAGGAGGACATGGCGCTGGTCGGAGTCAGTGACGTCATCGCTGACTACCGGATCGCGACTGCGGCCGGGAAGGGTATCCCCGTCTACGCCTCTACCGAGCAGGCCCTACCGGTGATGGCGGATGCCGGCCTTCCCGTCGTCGGAGGCCTGCACGACCTGCTCGAGAACGTTGACGTCGTGGTGGACTGCACCCCGGCCCAGGTGGGCGCCGGCAACCTGGAGCTCTACCGTGCCCACGGGGTCAAATCCGTGTTCCAGGGCGGGGAGAAGCACGATCTCACCGGCCACTCCTTCGTCGCCCACGCCAACTACGCCACCGCCCTGGGCCGGGACAGCACCCGGGTGGTGTCCTGCAATACCACCGCCACCGTCCGGGCCCTTACCGCGCTGAAGGACGTCGGACTGCTGTCCAAGGCCCGGGGGGTGCTCATCCGCCGGGCCACCGATCCGTGGGAATCGGACCATTCCGGGATCATGAACACCATCGTCCCCGAGGGCCGAATCCCCAGCCATCAGGGGACCGACGCCCAGTCGGTGGTCCCGGACCTGGACGTGGTCACCATGGCCGCCAAGGGAGCCCACACTCAGAACCACCTGCACTACTGGACGATCGAGCTCACCCGCCCGGCCGAGAAGCAGGAGGTGTTGGAGGCGTTCCGGGCGATGCCGCGGATCGCCTTCGTCCGGCGCTCGGACGGCGTCGTGGCGGTCAATAGCACCGTGGAACTCATGGAGGACCTGGGCCGGCCCCGGGGTGATATGTATGAGGTGGCCCTCTGGGAAGACATCCTCACCGTGGACGGCAACGAGCTGTACTACACCTACACGGTGGACAACCAGGCGATCGTCGTCCCCGAGAACATCGACGCGATCCGGGCCCTCACCGGAACCGTCGACGACGGCGGCGAGTCCATCCGGCGCACCGACCGCGCCTTGGGGGTACGCCAGGACTTCGTGCGCTCCTCGGTGGCTGCCCGTTGAACTGCGCGGCAGACGCCGCTGAGGCGGTGCCCGGCCCCAGGAATGGGGGGTGGTCGGACACCGCTTCGGCGGCCGCGGACTACCGCAGCGGTCCTATGGCCTCCGGTCAGGTGCGAGAGGCCGTCGCGATCGCGTTGATGGCCTCATCCAACACCGCATTGAACTGCGCTGGGCTCTGGGCCGTACTCAGCCCTTCGGTCAGGGCGCGGGAGAAGCTGGCGATCACGCCGTGGTTGCGGGCCAGCAGGGTGGTGGCCTGGGCCCGGGTATAGCCGCCCGACAGGGCCAGGACGCGGATCACTCGGGGATGGCCCACGAACTCACGGTAGAAGTCCGCCCGCTCCGGCAACGTCACTTTGAGGATGACCGACTGGTCGTCTCCGAGCTTGTCCAGTTGGGCGAGGATTGCCACCTTGAGCTGGTCCTCCACCTCGGCCTTGCGGGGGCTGCGGATATCCACCTCGGGCTCGATGATGGGCACCAGCCCGGTAACGAGGATCTGACGGGCGAGCCCGAACTGCTGCTCCACGACGGAGCCCACCCCGTCCCCGGGCAGCTTGATGACCGAGCGCATCTTCGTCCCGAACATGTGCTTTTCGACGGCTCGAGACAGTAAGTCATCCAGGTGCGGGATGGGTTTCATGAGCTTGGCGCCTTGCTGTTCCGGGGCCAGGCCCTGGTCGATTTTGAGGAAGGGCACGATGCCTTTGCTGTTCCACAGGTAGTCGCCCGTGGGGGAACCCTCGACCTGGCGGTTCATTGTGTTCTCGAACAGGATGGCCCCGATGACGCGCTCACCGTCGAAGCTGGGGCTGGTGATGATACGTGTGCGCACCTGGTGTACCAGGTCGAACATCTCCTCTGGGCCGGAGTAGGCATCCTTGTCGATCCCGTAGAGGTGCAAGGCCGCCGGGGTGCTGCCCCCGCTCTGGTCCAGCGCCGCGACGAATCCGGCACCGTTCCTGACCCTCTGATACTTCTCCGAGTCCATGGGAGCCTTCCGCGGCGAGGGAGCACGGTGGTCCGGGTTCCCTGCGCGCGTCATGGACGACTGGCCGCCCTCAAGGGGGAACGGTCATCAGCAGGCTCAACCCAGGGTGACGAGCAGGTCCGCGCAGGCCTGCTCACACCGGCGGCAGGCCTCGGCACACACCTTGCAGTGCTCGTGCATCTGGGCGTGGCTCTCGCATTCGTCCCCGCACGTCTTGCAGGCGGCCCGGCAGGCCTCGAGCAGGGCGCGGGTGGTCTCGACGTTGTTGCCGGTCTGCCGGGACAGCATCCGGCCTGTGGCGGCGCAAACATCGGCGCAGTCCAGGTTCAACCGGATGCACTGCCTCAGGTCGGCCACCATGTCCTCGGCCAGGCAGGCGTCCGCGCAGGCCGTGCAGGTCTGGGCGCACTCGAAGCAGGCCTGGATGCACTCGGCCAGCTTCTGCCGGTCGATGTTGCCCACATTCTTTGGGTAGGTGTCCAGCATGGCGCTCACGTGATGGGTCATGATGTGCTCCTTCGTCGATCTGATCCGACGCACCGGCCTTCGCCGGCCCGCCCTGCCATCGACCATAGACCGCCCCGCCGACGCGGGTGAAGGGCTCAACCTTGAAGGTTCCGTGAAGATCGCCGGCCACGGAGGCCCGCGGACTCCTTTACGGGCAGGGATGACGCAGGTGTGACCAGCCGCCCCTCAGCCCGGCCGACGGCCCTGAGGACCACGCCGACGGGGAGGACCAGCAGGGCTCGCCTCAACGTGGATCCTGTCGGACCGGACGGTCGGTGTCGGGAAGAGCGCTTATGCGATCCGACCAGGGGCGTCGAGGCCGCCGGTGCAGGGTTGCCGGGTGCATTCGGATCGAGGATCGCAATTTCGAGCCAGGCGGTTCGTGGAGACGCTCCGGGTCAACGGCCTGGTCGGGTCGATGGGCAGGGTCGGTGCTGCTGGGGACAACGCGGCAATGGAATCCTTCTTCGCACTGTTGCAGAAGAACGTGCCGAACCGGCGTCGCTGGCAGTCCTTCGACCAGCTCTGGCTCGCGATCGTGAGCTGGATCGAGCGGACCTATCACCGCCGTCGTAGGCAGGCCCGTCTCGGGAAGCTCACCCCTGTCGAGTTCGAGATGGTTCAATCAGTCCAGGCGGCTGCCGCCGCCTGATAACTCGTGTCAAGCAAACTCATGGCAGACCCCCAGCACGAGACCAGGCCCGCGGACCGTCACCGGCCAATGCATAGAGGCATCTGACAGGGGCGATCGTTCATCGACGCCAGATGGCCCAGGGCACCCCGCGACCCAGAACCGCCATCTAGTTGTTGTGGGTCATGAGGTTCTTGGCACGAGGCCCGGGCTGAGATGAGACGAGCGGGCCCCGCCCGGCAGGATGGAAGTTCCTCAACAACCCCTCCGCTGGAAAGAGCCCGCTCATGACCCACGCTAACGCACCCCTGACCCCCACCGGCCGTCTCAGGATGAAGCGTCCCGGGTTTCGTGCCGCTCCTATGTGGGTGCCAGCTCTCGGTTGAGGGCGGCGTAGTAGGCAGTCTCGTACTCGGCCGGGGTGGTCATAGCCAGGGACGAGTGGAGCCTTCGATTGTTGTACCACTCGACCCATCCGGCGGTGGCGTACTCGACGTCGGCGATGGTCTTGTACGGGCCGTTGTGGAAGATCGTGGTGGTGATGCACTCGGTCTTGTACAAGCCGATGACGCATTCCATGAGCGCGTTGTCATACGCATCGGCGACGGTCCCGATGGACGCGGCGATGCCCTCGGCGGCCAGGTGCTCGGCGAAGCGAAGGCTCGTGTACTGCGACCCGGCATCGCTGTGCGCGATCAGCTCGCCGGGCTGCACAGGGTGCCCGTGCCGGTCACGGTCCCACAACGCGGTCCGCAGCGGGGTCAGGACCAGCGGGGTCGTCTTGGCCGTCGCGGCATGCCAGGCGAGGATTCTCTGCGAGTAGCAGTCCAGCACGAACGCGACGTATACGAAGCCCGCCCACGTGCGCACATAGGTGAAGTCCGCGACCCACTTCGTGTTCGGCGCGGCCGCGGTGAAGTCTCGATTGAGCAGGTCACCGGCACGGCAGCCGTCCTTGGCCGGGACGGTGGTGCGCACTGGCCTGCCTCGACGCACACCGTTCATCCCCGCAACCCGCATGAGCCGGTCCACACGACCGGCGCCGACCTGGTGACCTTCTCGACGCAGCCACGCGGTCATCTTCCGACGCCCGTACAGCCCTTCCGGGGTGCCGACAAGGTCGTGCAGGACGTTGAGCAGTGGGCTGACCCCGTTTCGTAGGTCCAGTCGTTATGAGAGTCGTCCTGTTGCCCGCGGTCGCGGGCAGGGAGACTGGTCAGATCATGACGAACAGCAGGAAGCGTCACACCCCCGAGCAGGTCGTCCGCACCCACCGTGCCCAGCCCGCCCGAGACCTCTGGCCCGGCACCCCCGTCCTGACCCGTAGGAGGAAAGGGTCTGCCGTGAGTTTGGTTGACATCTGATCTGTGGTCCCGGGAGGGACTGCTGGAAGGATGACCCCATGCCCGCTGCATACCCCCGAGAGTTCCGCCAGGACGTGGTCGCGATCGCCCGTAAGGGTCAGATGCCGATCGCGCAGGTCGCGAAGGACTTCGGCATCGCCGAGTCCTGCCTACGGCGCTGGCTGGCCCAGGATGATGTCGAGGCCGGGATCCGGCCCGGCATCACCAAGGCTGAGAACGAGGAGCTGAAGGCTCTCAAGCGCCGCAACCGCGAGTTGGAGATGGAGAACGAGGTCCTACGGCGTGCGGCCGCGTATCTGTCCCAGGCGAACCTGAAATTGGGTCAGTCCCCAAAATGACCTATCCCGTCGTGAAGGACCTGGCCCGCGACGGGATTCCCGTGAAACTCTCCTGCCGGGTCCTCGGGTTCTCCCGTCAGGCCTACTACCAGTGGCTGGCCGAACCTGTCAGCGAGCGGGAATGGTCCGACGCGCATGCCGCCAACGCCGTCCTCGATGCCCATGCCGATGACCCGGAGTTCGGATACCGGTTCCTGGCTGATGAGCTCCGCGGCCGTGGCCTGGCCGTGTCGGACCATCAGGTGTTGAAGGCCTGTCGGCTCGTGAAGGTCCGCTGCTGCCACTCGATCCGTCGCGGCTCGGGCAAGCGTCCTGGCCCTGCCGTTCATGATGATCTGGTTCGTCGTGAGTTCGCCGCTGAGAAGCCGAACCAGCTGTGGCTCACGGACATCTCAGAGCATTGGGCCGGGGATTCCAAGCTCTATCTCTGCGCGGTCAAGGACGTGTTCTCGAACCGGATCGTGGGCTACTCGATCAATCGGCGGATGAGCTCGCAGCTGGCCGTGGACGCCCTGCAGATGGCTCTGGGCCGGCGTGGAGGCAAGGCCGAGGTGCAGGGTTGCCGGGTGCATTCGGATCGAGGATCGCAATTTCGAGCCAGGCGGTTCGTGGAGACGCTCCGGGTCAACGGCCTGGTCGGGTCGATGGGCAGGGTCGGTGCTGCTGGGGACAACGCGGCAATGGAATCCTTCTTCGCGCTGTTGCAGAAGAACGTGCTGAACCGGCGTCGCTGGCAGTCCTTCGACCAGCTCCGGCTCGCGATCGTGAGCTGGATCGAGCGGACCTATCACCGCCGTCGTAGGCAGGCCCGTCTCGGGAAGCTCACCCCTGTCGAGTTCGAGATGGTTCAATCAGTCCAGGCGGCTGCCGCCGCCTGATAACTCGTGTCAAGCAAACTCATGGCAGACCCTTCTCACGCGCCTGAATCTCGCCGTCATGGATCGACAGCACCTCGGTCTGTGCGCCAGCCCGCTCCAGAAGCGCCGCGCAGGCTCTGACTGACCGACATCAGGAAGCACTTCACGGCTGAGGAGAAGCTCTGTCTCTGCGCGAACAAGGCCGTCGCAGGCCGCGGCGGTGCAGCCGTGGTGGCTGGGTGCCTGGTGCACGAGGACCGGGGCTCGCAGTTCCGATCTGGCCTATTTCAGGACGCGCGCACCCGTCATGGGCCGATCGGCTTCGTACTCGACGTCCTGACGCGCGGTTCTGCCGGCCGGTCGGCCTGATCCCGCGCTCCGGGTGATCACGGCGTCGGATCGAACCTGAAAGGTCGGCGTCGGCGCCGCGGTGGGCGGCATGCACCACCCCCGCGAGTGCCGTCTCGCGTCCCGCACTCTGATGCGCCCGCCCGCGCCCTCACTCCGCCAGGAACTCCAGCAGGATCCGGTTGAACTCCTCGGAGTGGCTGATGCTGAAGCCGTGCGGGGCATCCTTGACGAGTTCGACGCGGCTGCCGTCGATCGCCTTGTGCGTCCGCTTGCCGGAGCCCTTGAACGGCACGATCTGGTCGGCGTCGCCGTGCAGGACCAGGGCCGGCACGGTCACCGCCGGCAGGTCGCGGCGGAAGTCGGTGGCCCCGAACGCGTCCATGCAGGCCAGCGCCGCCGTCTGGTCGGACTGCAGCGCCATCCGGATGGCCTCCTGGCGCTGCTCCTCGGTGACCTTGAGGCTGCTGGTCAGACCGGCCAGCTTGGGGGTGGAGAAGAACGTCGTCGTGAAGTCGTCGAAGAACGACTCGCGGTCCTTCTCGAGACCCGCGCGCATCTCGGCGGCCTGCTTCTCGGTCAGCGGGCCGTCGGGGTTGTCGTCGGTCTTCAGCAGGTACGGGGGCACCGCGCCGGCGAACACCACCGAGTGGATCCGGTCCGCGCCGAACCGGGACATGTAGCGCGCCACCTCGCCACCGCCCATCGAGAAGCCCACGAGCGTCACGTCACGCAGGTCGAGCTCGGTGAGCAGACCGTGCAGGTCGGCGGTCATCGTGTCGTAGTCGTACCCGCCGGCGGGCTTCTCCGAGGCACCGAAGCCCCGCCGGTCATAGGTGATCACGCGGTAGTGCGGGGACAGGGCTGCGACCTGGTCCTTCCACGAGTCGAGGGTCAGCGGCCAGCCGTGGATGAGGACCACGGGACGCCCGTGGCCGGCCTCCTCCACGTTCAGTCCGATCGTGCCGTGGTCCGTGGGGATCTGCATGAGGGTCATGTGCGTCTGCCTTCCTGTGCTCTCGGGGGACGACGGCGGCGCTCGGCCGCCGCTTCCTCCTCACGCTAGGCACGCGCTCGGCACGTGTCAGGCTTCGGTCTCCGCCATCCTGCGCAGCGTCAGCGCGTTGAACGCGGCGTGGCCGTGGTTGTCGTTGTTGAAGTAGACGTAGGCGGGGCGCGCGCCCGCCGCGTCCGCGCCGGTCAGCTCCCGCAGCCGCTTCACCCAGGGGGAGAGCTCGGCGTCGGAGAACGATCCGCCGTAGCGCCAGTCCGGGTCCGCGTTGTGGAAGCGCACGTAGGCGAGGCGGCCGGTCGCGCGCAGCACCGGCTCCCGCCCGGCGATCACCGAGACCACGAACCCCGCCCCGTGCCGGTCGAGGAGGTCGAACACGTCCTCGTCCAGCCAGGACTCGTGCTGGACCTCCACCGCCACGCGCACCCGCTCGGGCAGCAGGCCGAGGAACCCGGCGAGTCGGTCGTCGTCGCGGTGCAGGTTGACCGGCAGCTGCAGCAGCAGCGGCCCGGCGTGGTCACCGAGCAGGTCCAGGGTGTGCACGATGCGCTCCACCCAGTCCTGCGGCTCGTTGAGCTTGCGGTAGTGGGTGAGGTAGCGGGAGGCCTTGACGGCCATCTCGAAGCCGGCGGGCAGGCGCTCGCGCCATGCCTCGACGGTGCTGTCCGCCGGCCAGCGGTAGTGGGAGCCGTTGAGCTCGACCGTCCGGAAGCGCTCCGTGTAGTGGTCGAGCTGGTCGGCGATCCGCAGCCCCTGCGGGTAGAAGGTCCCGCGCCAGTGCCTGTAGGTCCAGCCGGAGGTCCCGATCCGCACGTCCATCCCCCGACGATAGCCCCGGCCCGGGTTCCCGGGTCTTGCCTTCACCCTCCGTCGCCCGCGTAGCGTCCCGCTGATCATCGCGGTGGCTCAGAGGTACGACCGGAAGATGGGCATCGGCTCCCTGATCGCCACGATGCTCCCGTCCTCGATCGCCTTCCTGCCCGCGTGCACCGGCATGGTCATCGGCTGGAGGTGGCTGGGCCTGCCGCTGGGCCCGAACGCCCGGTCCAGTACACACCGTGACCGGCCCGGTGCCCGCCCGCGACCCGGGCGCCCGTCCACTACTGTGACAGGAATGGACACGACGCGATTCGACGACGACCTGCGCGCGATGCTCGGCGAGGTGGAGTCGGACCGCCGCGGCGAGCCCTCCGACTACCTCGAGGACGTCGCCGGCCAGCATGTGGACGGCCTCGCCGTGGCGGTGTGCACGGTGGACGGCCACCAGGCCGCCGCCGGGGAGACCGAGCACGCCTTCGCGCTGCAGTCGGTCTCCAAGGCCCTCACCTACGCGGTGGTGCTGCAGGAGATCGGCCTGGACCACGTGCTGGAGGACGTGGGCGTCGAGCCCTCCGGTGAGTCGTTCAACCACCTGTCCCTGCACGACGACGGCCGGCCGTGCAACCCGCTGATCAACGCCGGCGCCATCCTGGTCCACTCCCTCCTGCCCGCCGGGGACGAGGACGAGCGGACGGCCCTGCTGCTGCGCCGCTACAGCGCGCTGGCCGGCGTCGAGCTGGAGGTCTGCGAGGACGTCCTCGACGCCGAACGCACCCGCGCCGACCGCAACCTGGGCCTGGCCCACCTGCTCGCCGACGCCGGCCGGCTGCCCATCTCGGCCCGCGAGGCCGTGGCCGGGTACCTCGCGCAGTGCTCGGTCCTGGTCACCGCACCCCAGCTGGCCGTCATGGGCGCCACCCTCGCCGCTGGCGGCACGAACCCCGTGACGGGGGAGCGGGTGCTGGACGAGTGGGTGGCGCAGCAGACGATGTCCGTGATGCTCACCTGCGGCATGTACGACGCCAGCGGCCAGTGGGTGGCTGAGGTCGGCGTGCCCGCGAAGTCCGGCGTCTCGGGCGCGCTGCTCGGTGCCGTGCCCGGGGCCCTGGGCCTCGCCGCGTGGTCGCCGCGCCTGGACGAGCAAGGTAACTCCCGGCGTGGCATCGGGTTGTTCGAGGGGCTCAGCTCGCGCTGGGACCTGCACGTGCTCCAGCACCGTGGCGCCCTGCGCGGCCTCAGCGGGCCCCGCTGACGCCTAGCCGCCGCCGCCAGGGCCACGCCGACGACGCCGCGCCCCGTCCCTTGTCACCCTCTGACGCGCGCCGCGTAGCATCGGGCCCATGACCACTCCAGAGAAGAAGGACGACGCCCCCGCGATCCCCGTGCAGGACTCCCAGCTGGCCCACGACGACCCGCGCACCCGCCACCCGAAGCTCCGCATCACCAAGCAGCGCCAGCCCGAGCCGGGCCTGGACGTGAAGACGGATCCCGTCCCGGACATCGGTCTGGACTCGTACCGGGGGACGGGCCGGCTGACCGGCCGCAAGGCCCTGGTCACCGGCGGCGACTCCGGCATCGGTGCCGCGGTCGCCATCGCCTACGCCCGTGAGGGCGCGGACGTCGCCATCGCCTACCTGCCTCAGGAGCAGCCCGACGCCGACCGCGTCCTGGCGGCGATCGAGGCGGCCGGGCGCACCGCCGTCGCGTTGCCGGGCGACCTGATGGACGCCGACTACCGTGCCTCCCTCGTGGACGAGGCCGCGCAGCGCCTCGGCGGCCTGGACATCCTCGTGAACAACGCGGGCAAGCAGTTCATCTCCGATGACCTGACCGATCTCACCGACGAGCAGGTCCACGAGACGTTCCAGATCAACATCATGTCCATGTTCACGCTCAGCCGCGCCGCGCTGAAGCACATGGGCCCGGGCAGCACGATCGTGAACACCACCTCGGTGCAGGCCTACAACCCCAACCCGAGGCTCCTCGACTACGCGGCCACCAAGGGCGCCATCAACAACTTCACCAAGGGCCTGGCCGAGCAGCTCGGCCCGAAGGGCATCCGTGTCAACGCGGTGGCGCCCGGGCCCATCTGGACGGTGCAGCACGTGTCCTACGGTGAGCCCGAGGAGAAGCTGCCCGAGTTCGGCCACAGCACTCCCATCGGCCGCGCCGGCCAGCCCGTGGAGATGGCGCCCGCCTACGTGTTCCTTGCCTCGGGCGAGTCCAGCTACGTCAACGGCGAGACCCTCAACGCCAACGGCGGCACGCCCACCCCGTGACCGCCCGCCTCCTCGCCGACGTCGACACCGGCATCGACGATGCCTGCGCCCTGCTCCACCTCGTGGGCGCCCACCGCCTCGGTGTCGGCCCCGAGCTCGCGGCCGTCACCACCACGGGCGGCAACGCGACCGCCCGGGACTGCGCCCTGAACACGGCCGCGGTGCTGGACCTGGCCGGTCGGGCCGACGTCGAGGTGGCCGTCGGTGCCGAGACCCCGCTGCGCCGCCCTGCGGTCACCACCCCGGAGACCCACGGCGACGGCGGTCTCGGCCATGCCCGGATCGTTCGGCGCCCCGAGCGGCTCTCGTCCCGGCCCGCCGTGGACGTGTGGCTGGACGAGCTGCGGGCCCACCCCGGGGAGACGACGATCCTCTGCACCGCGCCGCTGACGAACCTGGCCCTCGCCCTGCGCACCGAGCCGCGCCTGCCGTTCCTCGCCCGCGGCATCGTGATCATGGGCGGCTCCTTCTATCATCCGGGCAACACCACGCCCACCGCCGAGTGGAACACCTGGGTGGACCCGGACGCCGCGAAGGAGGTGTTCGCGGCCGTCGAGGGCCTGCCCGAGGACCGCCTGCCGATCGTCTGCGCGCTCGAGACCACGGAGCGGATCGAGTACACGCCGGCCCTGCTGGACGGCCTCTTGGCCGACGCCGGGGCCCGCCCCGTCGGCTGGTCCGCGGACCGGCCGCGGGTCGCCGGGCCGGACGCCGCCACCGGCAGCCCCGTCCTGGACGTGCTCGCCGACGCGCTGCGCTTCTACTTCGAGTTCCACCACGACTACGACCAGGGCTACATCGCCCACCTGCACGACCTCTTCGCCGCCCAGGTGGCCGCGGGCCAGGCCCGCATCGCCACGCGGGCCACCGTCGTCGATGTCGAGGCGGACTCGGAGCTGCTGCGCGGCACCACCGTCCACGACACGCGGGACATCTGGGGCAGGCGCCCCAACGCCCAGCTCGTCACGGCCAACGACCCCGCGGAGGTGTTCGCGGCCTTCGCCCGCGCGGTGGGCGCCGTCGTCGCGGGGGAGCGCACGCTCGACGGCGGTTCCCCGGCCCGGTGACCGCCGTCGGGAATGCCCCCCGTCCGCGTGCGGTTGCACCCGAGGCATCCGCCCGACCCCGACCCTCCAGGAGCTCCCTCATGACCGACGTTCCCACCGTCCCCTTCCACGACGGCCAGCAGATCCCGCAGCTCGGGCTCGGCGTGTGGCAGGTCGAGGACGACGTCGCGGCCGACGTCGTCGAGCAGGCGATCCGCGCCGGCTACCGCCACATCGACACCGCCGCGATCTACGGGAACGAGGAGGGCGTGGGCCGCGGCATCGCCGCGTCCGGCGTCGCCCGCGAGGAGCTGTTCCTCACCACCAAGGTGTGGAACTCGGACCAGGGCTACGAGGAGGCGCTCGCCGCCCTCGACGTCTCGCTCGACAAGCTCGGCACCGACTACGTCGACCTCTACCTCATCCACTGGGCCAAGCCGGCGCAGGGGAAGTACCTGGACACCTGGAAGGCCCTGATCGAGGCGCAGAAGCAGGGCAAGGTGCGCTCGATCGGCGTCTCCAACTTCCCGGCCGCCCAGCTCGAGGAGATCATCGAGGCCACCGGCGTGGTGCCCGTGATCCACCAGGTCGAGACCCACCCGTACTGGCAGCAGCGCGAGCTGCGCGAGGTCGAGGGCCGCCACGGCATCGTCCACGAGTCCTGGTCCCCGCTCGGTCAGGGCGGCGACCTCCTCGCCGACCCCGTGGTCACGGAGATCGCCGAGGCCCGCGGCGCGACGCCGGCCCAGGTGGTCATCGCGTGGCACCTCGCCCACGGCTTCGTGGTCATCCCCAAGTCCGTGACGCCCGAGCGCATCGTCTCGAACCTCGAGGCCGCGGGGGTGGAGCTGACCGACGACGACGTCGCCCGGATCGACGCCCTCGACCGCGAGGACGGCCGTCTCGGCCCCGACCCGGCGGTCATCGACTTCTGATCCAGCCGCCATCGCGCGCACCCGGCCCGTCCCCCTGGGGGCGGGCCGGTGATAGCTTTGCTCGAGAATGCCCGGCGACCGCCGCGCCGCCCGGGCGCATCTGTCCAGGCACTCCACGGAAGGCATGCACCATGTCCCACCAGGCTCCCCCCGCCGATGCGTCGAAGGTCCGCGCGCCGCGGACCGCCGTCCCGGTGACCCCGCAGACCCGCGCGAGCTCGCTGACCGACCTGCTCGGCGCCGTCGTGCGCCTGTTGCCCCTGCAGATGAAGGACGAGCTCGAGCTCGCCAAGAGGCACGTGGCCGCGAAGGGCAAGAAGGCCGGCATCGGCGCCGGCATCGCGGTGGTGGGCCTGTTCTTCCTCGCACTCATGGTGGTCGCCCTCGTGGTGACCCTGATCGGCGCCTTCGCCGACCCGACCTTCTGGTTCCCGGCGCTGATGGTGGCGCTGGCGTTCCTCGTGCTCGGCCTGATCTTCGCCGGCGTCGGCCTCATGATGGTCAAGGGCGCCATGCCGCTCGTGCCGCAGGAGATCGTGCGCAACCTCGAGTACGACCTCGGCTACCTCAAGGAGGGCAACGCCTTCGATCCGGCCGAGTACGACCGCCTCAAGGCGGAGCGCGCCGAGGCCAAGCGTGTCGAGGCCGCCCGCGAGGCCGAGCGGAAGAAGGTGGAGAAGGAGGAGAACAAGAAGGCCCGCAAGAACGGCGAGGCCGCTCCCCATCCGGACCGCGCCGACGCCAGCGAGGCGGAGATCCGTCGCCGTGCCGACCTGCGCCGCCGCCACCTGGGCGACATCCGCTCCGGCCTGGACGAGAAGACCAGCGTGAAGGGCCAGCTCGCGGCCTTCGCCGCGCAGCGCAAGGGTCGCGGCGTCACCCCCGAGACCGCACACGCCACCGAGCAGACCGCGCCGTTCACCGGTGCCGCCCGCGCGGGGGAGCGGACCGCCGAGGCCGAGGACTACGTGAAGGACAACTGGCAGCCGCTCGCGCTGCTCGGCGCCTCCTCCGCCGCGTTCGTGGCGCTCGCCGGCCGCCTGCGCCGCCGCTGACCCGGGGGGGTGCCCGCCCTCCCCGGCCCCTGAGGCCCCGATCCCCACGGATCGGGGCCTCGTCGTCTGCGGGGAGGGGCGACGGCGTCGGTAGGCTGGGCGTGTGGGGCGCCCGGCGGGGGCGTCCGCCCGCGGACCCTGGAGGAGCGACCCATGCGTGTGATCGACGTCGGCCTGCGCGAGGGCCACGAGTACCGCGTCCGCGACACCTGGCTGACCGTGCCGAACCTCATCACCCTGGCCCGCTTCGCCCTGGTCCCGGTGTTCGTGTGGCTCACCGTCGACGGCCGGCACCTGGACGCGTTCGTGATCCTGGCGGTGCTCTCCGGCACGGACTGGGTGGACGGCTACGTGGCGCGCCGGTTCGACATGATCTCCACGGTCGGGCGGTGGCTCGACCCGGTGGCGGACCGCCTCTCCCTGCTGGTGGTGGCCGTGACGTTCGTGGCCACCGGTATCGCCCCGCTCTGGCTCGCCCTGGCCATCGCGATCCCGGACCTCGTGCTCGCCGCCGTGTGCCTGTGGCTGTTCGGCGGCAGCCCGGATCTGCCGGTCACGGTCCTGGGCAAGGTGCGCACCGCGCTGCTGCTGGTGGGCACGCCCCTGCTGCTGCTCGCCCGTGTGCCGGGGGTCGACGGCGGCCCGTGGAGCGGCGTGGCCCTGGCTCTGGTCGGCGCCGGTTGCCTGCTGCACATCCTCGCCGCGGGGGACTACCTCGTGCGCGCTGTGGGCAAGGCCCGCGGCCTGCGGGCGGACGGTCAGGACCCGCGCGAGCACCCGTCCCGCCGGGGCTGACCCCCTCGCGCATCCTCGTGCCGGCGCCGACGGTTGCTACCGTGGGACGCGCGCCGTGCCCGCGGCCGATCCTCACGGCACGGGCCGGGCGCCGTCGTGCCATCGCCACCACAGAGAGGGACCGCCGTGTCCGACCGTCCCGGGATCGCCGCCGACCGCCCCCTGAAGGTGCTGATCGCCGCAGACACCTATCCGCCGCACGTCAACGGGGCCGCCACCTTCGGCCACCGCCTCGCCACGGCGCTGCACGCGCGCGGCCACGAGGTCCACGTCGTGATGCCGCGCAGCGAGGCCGGCCCGGACACCGTGGAGCACCGGCCGGAGGCCACCGTGCACCTGCTGCGCTCCCTGCCGGCGCCGACGCACGAGTACTACCGCGTGGTGCTCCCGCGGCATGCCAAGATCTCCTTCCGCCGCATCTACCGCGAGGTCCAGCCGGACGTCGTGCACGCCCAGTGCCACTACATGATCGGCGAGGCCGCCATCAACGAGGCCGAGCGGCGTCGCATCCGGATCGTCTCCACGAACCACTTCATGCCGGAGAACCTCGAGCCGTTCCTGCCGTTCCCGCAGTGGTTCCTGGACATCGTCTCCCGGGTGTCGTGGAAGGACATGGGTCGACTCATGGGCAAGGGCGCGGTGGTCACCACCCCCACGGCCCTCGCCGCGCAGGCCATGGCCGAGCACGCCGGCCTGGACAACGTTCTCCCGGTCTCCAACGGCATCGACGCGAGCGCCTACGAGCTGCAGCCGGGGGAGAGGGTGGACCATCCCGGCCATCCGGTCGTGCTCTTCGTGGGGCGGCTGGCCGTGGAGAAGAACGTGGAGGTGCTGATCCGTGCGATCGCGCACCTGGCCCGCACCCGCCCCGACCTGGACGTGCACGCCGAGATCGTCGGCGACGGCGAGCAGCGCGACCGCATCCGTGCCACGGTGGACGAGGAGGGGGCGGCCGACCGCGTCCTGCTGCGCGGCCACGTCTCCGAGGAGGAGCTGCGGGCGGCCTACCTGCGCGCCGACGTGTTCTGCCAGCCGGGCACGGCGGAGCTGCAGTCCCTCGTGACCCTCGAGGCGCTCAGCGCGTCCACCCCGGTGGTCCTCGCGGACGCCCTCGCGTTGCCCCACCTCGTGGACGAGGGCGTCAACGGCCACCTCTTCCCGCCCGGGGACCACGTGGCCCTGGCCGATCGGATCGCCCGGATCCTCGACCTCTCGGACGCGGACCGCGCCGCCATGGGCGAGGCGTCCCACGCGAAGGCCCTGCATCATTCCGCCCAGAAGACGGTGGACATCTTCGAGCGCCTCTACCGCGGCGCGACGGCCGCCGAGGTCCGCGCGATGCTCTGAGCCCTGTCGGTAGGATGGGCGGGTCCCGCGCGATGCCGCGGGGGAGGGGCGTTAGCTCAGTCGGTCAGAGCAGGGGACTCATAATCCCTGGGTCGCGGGTTCAAGTCCCGCACGCCCTACAGAAAACGGCCCCCGGCCGCGCGGTATGGCGCGGGCCGGGGGCCGTCGTCGTGCCGGTGCTCAGTAGCGGGCGGCCACCGCGAGCATGTCGGACTTCATGATCGTCGTGGAGGTGAACACCAGGCCCGCGTCCTCGTTGAGGGCGTGGGCGAGCTGGCCGCCGCCCATGTACATGGCCGTGTGGTAGATGCGGCCGGTGGACTGGTTCGCATAGAACACGAGGTCGCCGGGCTGGGCCTGGGAGATCGGCACGTAGGACTTCGCGGCGAGGTACTGGTCGCCGGCGCGGCGCGGGATGGAGATGCCGGCCCGGGCCATGGCCTGCTGGGTGAGGCCGGAGCAGTCGAAGCCGGAGGGGCCGTTGCCGCCCCACACGTAATAGGAGGACGGGTTCCGGACGGCGGAGCGCACGTAGTCGACGGCGGCCTGCTTGGACGCGGGCGCCGGCGCAGGGGCGGGGGCGCTGGAGTTGGAGACCGAGGTGGTCTTCAGGACCATCCCCGGGTGGAGCATGGTCGAGGAGCTCATGCCGTTGATGGACTGCAGGATCGAGGCGGACACCCCCGTGCGGTAGGAGATGATCCACCAGCCGTCGCCGGCCAGCACGGTGTAGGTCGAGCCCGAGGTGGACGGCGCCGGGGCCGGGGTCGGGGTGGCGGTGCCGGAGGTCTTGAGGACCATGCCGGGATGCAGCACGGTCGCGGCGGTCATGCCGTTGAGCGACTGCAGCGTGGACATGGAGACGCCGGTGCGCTGGGCGATGATCCACCAGCCGTCGCCGGAGCGGACGGTGTAGGCGGTCTCGGCGGCCTGGGCGGTCTCGGCGACGGACACGGTGCCGACGCCGGTCAGGGCGGCGGCGCCCAGGGCGAGGGCCACGGAGGCGGCGGCGGTGCGGGGGGCGCGACGCACAGCGGCGTGCGAGGAGGTCACGGACATCGGATCTTCTTCCCGGACAGGACCTGCGGCCCGTGAGGGCGGTGCCTCCGGGCGATGCCCGGAACGAGGCCGGACCGCGGGTGCGAGTTGACGAGCAGTGCGGATGACCGGGTACGCGAGGACGCGGAGGAAGCCCCGGTGTGGCGGATCGGCTGTAACCGATCCGTGATCAAGATACACGATCGTTATCGAAACGCAATCAGAAATTCGGATGACGTCCAGGTGGCCGATCGGCGCTCGACGCGCCCCGGTCGGCACCTACCGTGCGCGGCTGTCCCCGCCCCTCTCCGGCGCGGCGCTAGCGTGGTGCGGGTGAGCCCCTCCCGCCCCCTGCGCCTGCTGATGGACGCCCGCTACACCCGCACCGACTTCCACGACGGCATCTCCCGCTACGGCGCGAGCCTCCTCGAGGCGGTCGCCCGCCGGACCGCCGCACCGGGCCCGGCGGGGGCCGACGTCGAGGTCGAAGTCGCGATGCTGATCTCGGACGAACGACAGCTGGCCCTGCTCCCGGACGGCGTGCCGTGGCACCTCGTCTCCGGCCCCACCTCCCCACGCGAGCCGTTCGTGGCCCGTCAGGTCGCGCGCCTGCGACCGGACGTCGTCTTCTCGCCCATGCAGACCATGGGGTCGTGGGGGCGGGACTACGCCCTGATCCTCACGCTCCACGACCTCATCTACTACGAGCACCGCACCCCGCCGCGGAACCTGCCCGAGCCGATCCGCTGGCTCTGGCGGGCCTATCACCTGACCAAGATCCCGCAGCGGCTCCTGCTCGACCGCGCGGACGCGGTCGCCACGGTCTCCCGGACGACGGCGGAGCTCATCGCCCGGCACCGCCTCACCCGGCGTCCGGTCCACGTCGTCGCGAACGCGGCGCAGGCGGTCCCGGAGCCGCGGGACCCGGACGAGACCCCGGAGCGCACGCTGCTCTACATGGGCTCGTTCATGGACTACAAGGACGTCGAGTCCCTCGTGGCCGCCGCGCCCCTGCTGCCGGGCTACACGCTGCACCTGCTCTCCCGCATCAGCCCGGAGCGCCGCGGGCAGCTCGAGGACCAGTTGGCCGAGCGTCGCGCCGGCGCAGGGGCCGACGGCGCAGACGTGGTGTTCCACGACGGCACCGACGAGGCCGAGTACGTGCGCCTGCTCCGCCGGGCCACCGCGGCCGTCACCCTCTCCCGCGCCGAGGGCTTCGGCCTGCCCGTGGCCGAGGCGATGGCCCACGGCACGCCGGTGGTGTGCTCGGACCTGCCGATCTTCCGCGAGATCGCCGGCGCGGGCACCCCGTCCTTCCGGGGTGTCCCGCTCGAGGGGGACCGGGCGGCCGCGCTCGCCGCCCGCGTGCGGGAGCTCGAGGACCCCGCCGAGTTCGCCGCGGCCTCCCGGGCGAGCGTCGCCCAGGCGGCCCGGTTCAGCTGGGACGAGTCCGCCCGCCGACTCCTGGACCTCACGGCCGCGCTGGGTGCGGCGCGGCGTGCGGCCAGAGCACGGACGGACCGCTCCACCCGATGAGCACCAGCGGGTCGAGGTAGCGATCGAAGGCCGCCTCCCCCACACGCCAGCCGTCGGGCTCCCGCACGCCCCAGTGCACGCACGCCCGCGTGCAGTGCGGTGGCGCCCCGGCCAGTCGCCCCACCGGGTCGCCCGCGGCGACGACGGCCCCCACGGCGACATCCGCCTCCACCGGCTCGAGCGAGCTGCGGGTCCCGTCCTCGTGCTCCAGGGTCAGCACGGGGCGGTCGACCACGACCCCGGCGAACACGACCCGGCCCGCCGCCGGCGCCTGGATCGGAGCCCCGGTCTGCACGGCGAGGTCCACGCCCCGGTGCCCCCGACCCCACGGTCGCTCGGGTGCGACGAACGCGCGGAGCACGTCATCCGGGGCGGCGCCGGCCACGGGCGGGTGCCACGCGACCGGCGCGGCCGTCGCGCCCGGACCTGCCGGGGACGCCGCGACGAGCAGCAGCGCGTCACGCCCCGACGGTGCGGGCGTGGCCCGGGACACGGGGCCGAGGTCGCCCACCCCCGAGGCGAGGACGAGCCAGGCGAGCAGGGCCGCCGCGACGCACCCCGCGATGCGCGGACGCGGGAGCGGACGGGGGAGGAGCGTGCGAGGGGTCATGGCGACAGCCTGGCGTCCCGGGCGGCCGCGTGGCGGGCCCGCAGTCCCATCGTGGAGAGCGCCCGCCGCACCGGTCCCTGTGCAGGAGTCGGCGATGGGAGCGGTCGCCCACCTGGGGTAGGATTCACCTCAGCGGTGTCCTGTGGCCGGCCCAGTGCTGTGCCCCGGACACCGACTCCGCGCATCGCGGTGGGTCGCTTCAGCGGCCCAGCCCCCACGCTCGGTCCCGTCCCCGCCGTCCTCCTGGAGAGGACGTCGGCGCGGGTGCTCGTGGGGCCCGGCAGCCCGCCGTCGTGATGCCAGGGGCCGCCCGACCGGGCCGGCCGCCAACCGTCAAGAAATCGACCGGCAGACCGCCCGCGCGTGAAGCGCGGGGTGCCACGGCTGCCACAGAAGGGAACGTCATGCCCGTCGTGACCATGCGCCAGCTCCTCGACTCCGGTGTCCACTTCGGCCACCAGACCCGCCGCTGGAACCCCAAGATGAAGCGCTTCATCTTCACCGAGCGCAACGGCATCTACATCATCGACCTCCAGCAGTCGCTGTCCTACATCGACCGCGCCTACGAGTTCGTCAAGGAGACCGTCGCCCACGGCGGCACCATCCTGTTCGTCGGCACCAAGAAGCAGGCCCAGGAGGCCATCGCGGAGCAGGCCGGCCGCGTGGGCATGCCCTACGTGAACCACCGCTGGCTCGGCGGCATGCTGACCAACTTCTCCACCGTCTCCAAGCGCGTGCAGCGCATGAAGGAGCTCGAGGAGATCGACTTCGAGGACGTGGCCGGCTCGCAGTTCACCAAGAAGGAGCTGCTGCTGCTCAACCGTGAGCTCGAGAAGCTGCAGGCCAACCTCGGCGGCATCCGCAACATGGCCAAGACCCCCTCCGCCGTGTGGGTCGTGGACACCAAGAAGGAGCACCTGGCCGTCGACGAGGCCCAGAAGCTCGGCATCCCGGTCGTCGCCATCCTGGACACCAACTGCGATCCGGACGAGGTCGCCTACCCGATCCCGGGCAACGACGACGCCATCCGCTCCGTGAACCTGCTGACCCGCGTGGTCGCGGACGCCGTCGCCGAGGGCCTGATCGCCCGCCAGGGCGGCAAGTCCGGCCAGGCGGCCGCCGAGCCGATGGCCGAGTGGGAGCGCGAGCTGCTCGAGCAGCACAACGCCCAGCAGGCCGAGCAGGCCGAGGCCCCCGCCGCCGAGGCACCGGCCGAGCAGGCCGAGGCCCCCGCTGCCGAGGCGCCGGCCGAGCGGGCCGAGGCCCCCGCCGCCGAGGCCGCCCCGCAGGGCGAGTGATCCCGGCCGGTCCGTCGGCCCGGCCTCACCCGGCCGGGCCGACGGACCGGATCAGACCCCGAACATCCCGCACAACCCACACCACGGGAAGGACCGAACGAGCATGGCGAACTACACCGCTGCTGACATCAAGGCCCTGCGCGAGCGCACCGGCGCCGGCATGATGGACGTGAAGAAGGCTCTGGACGAGGCCGACGGCGACGCCGAGAAGGCCATCGAGATCATCCGCGTGAAGGGCCTCAAGGGCGCCACCAAGCGCGAGGGCCGCTCCGCCGCCGAGGGCCTCGTGGCCGCGACCGTCGAGAACGGCGTCGGCGTCATGATCGAGCTCAACTGCGAGACCGACTTCGTGGCCAAGGCCGACAAGTTCATCGCCCTGGGCGACGTGGTGCTGCGCGCCGCCGTCGCCTCCGGCGCCACCGACGTCGACGGCCTGCTGGCCTCCGACTACGAGGGCCGCACCCTGGGCGACTACGTGACCGAGGAGGGCGCCCTGCTGGGCGAGAAGGTGGCCGTGCGCCGCCTGGCCCGCGTGGAGGGCGCCTTCGTGGACGCCTACCTGCACAAGACCTCCAAGGACCTGCCGGCCCAGGTGGGCGTGCTCCTCGCCGTGGACGCCGACTCCGCCGACGCCAAGACCGCCGCGCACGACATCGCCGTGCACACCGCGGCCTATTCGCCCACGTACCTCACCCGTGAGGACGTGCCGGCCGAGACCGTCGAGAACGAGCGTCGCATCGCCGATGAGACCGCCCGTGCCGAGGGCAAGCCGGAGCAGGCCCTGCCGAAGATCGTGGAGGGCCGCCTGACCGGCTTCTTCAAGGAGATCGTGCTCGTGGACCAGCCGTTCGCGAAGGACCCGAAGCAGACCGTCGGCAAGGTCGCCTCCGACGCCGGCACCAACGTCACCGGGTTCGCCCGCTTCCGCGTCGGCAACTGACCGCCGCACCCGGACCGGCCGCTCCCGGTCCACGCCCCGCGGGGGCGTAGGATCGGGAGCGACCCGAGGTCCACTCCGGCGCCGGATGGCGCCGACGACCATCGCATGACGGGGTGGCCGCCCCGACCGGGCGGCCACCCCGTCCGCGTGTCCGCCCCCGGGACGGCCGTCCCGGGGGCGGACACGCG
>NZ_JABFNH010000022.1:339838-347855 GCF_017168435.1 Micrococcus sp. KRD070 | reverse complement strand
ACCCCCCACCGACCAGGAGATGCTTCCCATGGAGACGAACCGCGCCCCCGAGGACCCGACCACCGCCCACGCCCCGCAGACCTCGGACGACACCGGCCGCCGTCGCGTGCTCCTCAAGCTCTCGGGCGAGGTGTTCGGCGGCGGCAAGATCGGCGTGGACCCGGAGACCGTCCGCGGCATCGCCGAGCAGATCGCCGCCGCGGCGGACCAGGTGGAGATCGCGATCGTCGTCGGCGGCGGCAACTTCTTCCGTGGCGCCGAGCTGTCCGAGAACGGGATGGACCGCCGTCGGGCCGACTACATGGGCATGCTCGGCACCGTGATGAACTGCCTGGCCCTGCAGGACTTCCTCATCCAGGCCGGGGTCACCACGCGCGTGCAGTCCGCCATCCACATGGAGCAGGTGGCGGAGTCCTACATCCCGCTGCGCGCCATCCGCCACATGCAGAAGGGCCGCGTCGTGATCTTCGGCGCAGGCACCGGCCTGCCCTACTTCTCCACGGACACCGTGGCGGCCCAGCGTGCCCTCGAGGTCGGGGCGGACGAGGTCCTGATGGCCAAGTCCGGCGTGGACGGCGTCTACACCGCGGACCCCAAGAAGGACCCCACCGCCGAGCGTCTCACGCACCTGACCTACGACGAGGCGCTGCTGCGGAACATCCGCGTGATGGACCTGACCGCCATGACCATGTGCAAGGACAACGACCTGGACATGCGCGTGTTCGGCATGGAGGGCCCGGGCAACGTGACCCGCGCCCTGCTCGGCGAGCCGATCGGCACCACCGTCACCGTCTGAGGCGCGCCGCGTAGGATGGCGGCAGACCTGTTCCACCACACCGAGGAGACACCGTGATCCAGGAGACCCTGCAGTCCGCCGAAGAGCAGATGGACCGCACCATCGAGGCCACGCGTGAGGACTTCGCCTCCGTGCGCACGGGCCGCGCCAACCCGGGCCTCTACTCCAAGGTGATGGTCGACTACTACGGCTCGTTCACCCCGCTGCAGCAGCTGGCGTCCTTCACCACCACGGACGCCCGCACGCTGCTCATCACCCCGTTCGACCAGTCGGCCCTGCGCAACATCGAGAAGGCGCTGTCCGAGTCCGAGGTCGGCGCGAACCCGTCCAACGACGGCAAGGTCATCCGCATCGTGATGCCGGAGCTGACCGAGGAGCGCCGCAAGGAGTACGTGAAGCTGGTCAAGTCCAAGGCGGAGGAGCACAAGATCTCCGTGCGCAATGCCCGCCGCAAGGCCAAGGAGGCCATGGACAAGGCCGTCAAGGACGGCGAGGTCGGCGAGGACGAGGGTGCCCGCGGCGAGAAGGAGCTGGACGCGCTCACCAAACGCCACGTCGAGCTCATCGACGAGATGGCCAAGAACAAGGAGCAGGAGCTGCTGGAGGTCTGAGCCTCCCGCCGTCCGCGCTCGCCCCATGACCTCCGCCGTGTCCACCTCGCCCGCACCCCCGCGCGGCGGCCGCGACCTCAAGTCCGCCGTCCTCGTGGGGGTGGGGCTGCTGGCGACGGCCCTGGTCGGCCTCTTCTGGCTCGACTGGCTGCTGGTCCTCCTCGTGGTCGCCCTGCTGGTCGGCGCGGTGTCCGAGATCGCGACGGCGGTGCGCGGCATCGGCCTGGACGTGCCGCGGCCCCCGCTCTGGGTGGCCGCGGCGGTCCTGCCGCTCACCGCGTGGCGGTGGGGGGTGCCCGCGCTGTTCATCGCCCTGGTGGCATGCCTGGCGCTGGTGGCCGTGTGGACGGCGCTGACGCGGCGGCGTCCGGCGGGCCAGTTCATGCTCGCGGGCGTGTTCATCGTGCTGTGGGCGCCGTTCCTGCTCTCCTTCGCCGCGGCGCTCCTGGACGAGCCGCTGGGGCACCGCATGGTGGCGATCCTGCTGCTGATGGTGGTCTCCAACGACACGTTCGGCTACATCGTGGGCTACCGCTTCGGCCGCACCCCGATCGCCCCGCGCATCAGCCCCAAGAAGTCCTGGGAGGGCCTGGCCGGCTCCCTGGCGGGCTCGGTGCTGGTGGGCGTCGTCGCCGTCCCCCTGCTGGTCGGCCAGCCGTGGTGGGTCGGCGCCGTCCTCGGCGTGACCACCGTCGCCGCCGCCACCTCGGGGGACTTCTCCGAGTCCATGGTCAAGCGTGAGCTCGGCATCAAGGACATGTCCTCCGCCCTGCCCGGCCACGGCGGCGTGATGGACCGCCTGGACTCCCTCGTGTTCGCCGCGCCGGTGGCCTACACCGTGCTGGCGCTGCCCCTGACCTGATCCACCCCTCGACCCGGCACGGCCGGGACCCGCACCGCAGGAGACGCCCATGACCCCCCGCACCACCCCGGACGCCGAGCCGGTCTTCGAGCTCGTCGAGCAGGACGAGATCGGCTACGAGACCACCCACGTGGACGCCTTCATGGCGCGTGCCCGTGAGGCACGCGACGGCGGTGCCCCGCTGACGGCGGAGGAGGTGCGCCAGGCCCGCTTCGCGACCGTCAACGGCGGCTACGCCACGGACGAGGTGGACGACGAGCTGGACCGCCTCGAAGAGGAGCTGGCCGCCGCCGAGCGTCAGGCCTTCGTCGCCGAGCGCGGGGACGAGGACTGGGCCGCAGACCTCGAGGAGCGCGTGGCCGAGCTCGTGGCCCGTGCCGACCGGGCCCCGGCGGAGCGCTTCCGCCGCCCCTCCCGCGCGGACGCCGTGAGCTACGACGTGGACCAGGTGGACGCGCTCGTGGACCGTCTGCGCGTCACCCTGGCCGGTGCGGAGGACTCGACGGATCCCGGCGCCGAGGGCGGGCTGACCGCGGACGACGTGCGCCGCGCGTCGTTCGGCGAGGCCGAGGGTGCCGCCGGCTACGAGGAGGGCCAGGTCGACGCCTACCTCGACGCCGCCGTCGACGTGCTGCTGCGCCGCGCCTGACACCCGGCCCTCGCGCGGCGGCCCCGGGCAGAGTGGCGCAGATCACACTCACGTGAGTACAATCGCACCACCGAGACGCCGCGCGCTCCACCCCTGCTCGCGCATGCGTACAGCTCCCTCGCCCCGCACCGTGGGCGTCGATCGGAAGGCAGTGCAGTGACCCTCGTGGACCACACCCGTCCCACCGGCGGCCGATCCGCCGGCTCTCCGCCCCCGGCGGGCCCGGCCGAGGCCGTGGCGCTCCAGGTGCTCGACGCGGAGGGCCGCCGCCGTCCGCAGCCGGAGCTCGACCCGTGGATCGAGGACGTCGACGCCGACGCCCTCGCCGCGCTGTACCGCCAGATGGCCGTGGTCCGTCGCCTCGACGTCGAGGCCACGCACCTGCAGCGTCAGGGCGAGCTGGCCCTGTGGCCGCCGCTGCTGGGCCAGGAGGCCGCCCAGGTGGGCTCCGCCGTCGCGCTGCGCCCGGACGACTTCGTCTTCCCGTCCTACCGCGAGAACGGCGTGGCCCTGCTGCGCGGCGTCCCCGCGCTGGACCTGCTGCGGGTGTGGCGCGGCTCCACGTTCTCGAGCTGGGACCCGAACGAGACGCGGGTGGCCACCCAGCAGATCATCATCGGCGCGCAGGCCCTGCACGCCGTCGGCTATGCGATGGGCGTCCAGCGGGACCAGGCGGACGTCGCCACGATCGTCTACTTCGGCGACGGCGCCACGAGCCAGGGAGACGTCAACGAGGCCATGGTCTTCAGCGCCTCGTACCAGTCGCCCGTGGTGTTCTTCTGCCAGAACAACCACTGGGCCATCTCCGAGCCCGTGCGCCTGCAGACCCGCCGCAGCATCGCGGACCGCCCGTGGGGCTTCGGCATCCCGTCGATGCGCGTGGACGGCAACGACGTCCTGGCCGTGCTCGCCGCGACCCGCGCCGCCGTCGAGCGCGCGGCCGACGGGGGCGGTCCCACCTTCATCGAGGCCGTCACCTACCGCATGGGCCCGCACACCACCGCGGACGACCCCACCCGCTACCGGGACGACGCCGAGCTCGAGGCCTGGAAGGCCCGTGACCCGTTGACCCGCGTGGAGGCGCACCTGCGCACCCTCGATGTGGACGTGGACGCCGTGCTCGCACAGGCCCAGGCCGAGGCCGACGAGCTGGCGGCCGAGGTCCGCCGCGCCCTCGAGGCGCTCGAGGAGGACGGCGCGGACAGGCTCTTCGACGAGATCTACGCTGAGCCCCACCAGGAGCTCGAGCGGCAGCGCCGCGAGCACGCCCTCTACCTGCAGCAGTTCGACGACGAGGAGGCGGGCGCGTGAGCGAGCGCATGACCTTCGGCCGTGCGATCAACCGCGGCCTGCACCGTGCCCTGGCCGACGACCCCAAGGTCCTGCTCATGGGCGAGGACATCGGCGCCCTCGGCGGCGTGTTCCGCATCACCGACGGCCTGCAGGCCGAGTTCGGCGAGGACCGGGTGCTCGACACCCCGCTGGCCGAGTCCGGCATCGTGGGCACGGCCATCGGCCTGGCGATGCGCGGCTACCGGCCCGTCGTCGAGATCCAGTTCGACGGCTTCGTGTACCCGGCGTTCGACCAGATCGTGGCGAACCTGGCCAAGCTGCGTGCCCGCACCCGCGGCGCCGTGCCGATGCCGGTCACCATCCGCATCCCCTTCGGCGGCGGCATCGGCTCCCCGGAGCACCACTCCGAGTCGCCCGAGGCCTACTTCCTGCACACCGCGGGCCTGCGCGTGGTCTCCCCGTCCTCCCCACAGGAGGGGTACGACCTCATCCGCGCCGCGATCGCCTCGGAGGACCCGGTGGTCTACCTCGAGCCCAAGCGTCGCTACCACGACAAGGGCGACGTGGACCTGGACGTCGCGATCCCGCCGATGAGCCCGGCCCGCATCCTGCGCGAGGGCCGTGACGCCACGCTCGTGGCCTACGGCCCGCTCGTGAAGACCGCCCTGCAGGCCGCCGAGGTGGCGGCCGAGGAGGGCGTCGAGGTCGAGGTGGTCGACCTGCGCAGCCTGTCCCCGCTGGACACCGGCCTCGTCGAGTCCTCGGTGCGGCGCACCGGCCGGCTCGTCGTGGCGCACGAGGCCTCCCGCACCGGCGGCCTCGGCGCCGAGCTCGTGGCCACGGTGGCCGAGCGAGCGTTCCACTGGCTCGAGGCCCCGCCGGTGCGCGTCACCGGCATGGACGTGCCCTACCCGCCGTCCAAGCTCGAGCACCTGCACCTGCCGGACCTCGACCGCATCCTCGACGGCCTGGACCGTGCTCTGGGCCGGCCGAATTCGCTGGACTCCGTGGACGCGTTCGCCGCCCCCGAGACCGCCGAGCAGTTCCTCGCCGCCCAGAACGCCGGGGAGGAGACCCGATGAGTCAGAAGACCTTCCGCCTGCCCGACCTCGGCGAGGGCCTGACCGAGTCCGAGATCGTGACGTGGCGCGTGGCCGAGGGCGACGCGGTGAGCGTGAACCAGGTGCTCGCCGACGTCGAGACGGCCAAGGCCGTGGTCGAGGTCTCGAGCCCGTTCGCGGGCGTCGTCGCGGCCCTGCACGGCGCCGAGGGTGAGACCCTCGAGGTCGGTGCGCCCCTGGTGACCTTCACCCTCGAGGGCGCCGAGCCCGACGTCGGCGGGCCCGCCGAGGGTGACGGCCGCGTGCCCACCCTCGTCGGCTACGGCGCCGCGCCGGACACCGGCAAGCCCGGCCGCCGTGCGCGGCGCGGCTCCGCGGCCCCGGCGACGTCGGCCGCCCCGGCGGGCGAGCCCGCCCGCGGACAGGCGCCGTCCACGTCGGAGGCGGCCCCCGCCGGCGCCGGGCGCCCGCAGCCCGAGGCCGCCGAGCCGGACCGCGCGGACGCGGCCCACGAGCCGGCCCCGGGCGAGCGACCCCGGTGCACTCCGCCCGTGCGCCTGTACGCGCGCCGCGCGGGCGTGGATCTGGAGCAGGTCACCGGCACGGGTGTGGGCGGGGTCATCACCCGCGCGGACGTCGAGGCGTTCCTGGCCGGGGGCGGGCAGCCCGCGGCCGCGGCGGCGCCGCCGCAGTCCGGCGCCGAGTCGGGCTCGACCGGGGGCGTCCGCACCCTGGGCGGCCGCCCGCGCACGGAGGCCGTGCCGGTCAAGGGCGTGCGCAAGGCGACCGCGGCGGCCATGGTGCAGTCCGCGTTCACCGCCCCGCACGTGACCGAGTTCCTGCAGGTGGACGTCACCGAGACCATGGAGCTGCTCGCCGAGCTCAAGGCCTCCCGCGAGTTCCGGGACGTCAAGCTCACGCCCATGACGCTCGCCGCCAAGGCGTGCCTCGTGGCGATGGAGCGCACCCCGGACGTCAACGCCCGGTGGGACGAGGCCGCCGGGACGATCGTCCAGCAGAACTTCGTGAACCTCGGTTTCGCCGCCGCCACCCCCCGCGGGCTGATGGTGCCGAACGTCAAGGACGCCCAGGCGATGAGCCTGAGGGAGCTGGCCGACGCCATCCGCGATCTCACGGGCCTCGCCCGCGAGGGGCGGCTGTCCCCGGCGGATCTGGCCGGCGGCACCTTCACGCTCACGAACGTCGGGGTGTTCGGCGTGGACGCGGGCACCCCGATCATCAACCCGGGTGAGGGGGCGATCATCGCGATCGGCCAGGTCCGGAGGATGCCGTGGGAGCATCGCGGCGAGATCGCCCTGCGGGACGTCATGACGCTGTCCCTCTCGTTCGACCACCGCTTCGTGGACGGCGAGCAGGGCTCGCGCTTCCTCGCGGACGTCGGCGCGATCCTGCGCCGCCCGGGTCTGACCCTGACCATGGTCTGACGGCCCCGGACGCGCCGCGGCCCCGCCACCCGGGCACCGGGAGGCGGGGCCGTCGTCGTGGCAGGCCGGTGCGGCCGCCGGCACGGCGGGGGCCGCGGGGCGCGCTCAGTCGGCGGCGGGCAGCTCCATCACGAGCTCGGTGATGACCTCGGCACGGGCGTTGGAGAAGACCTTCTCCTCGCCGACGGTCTCGAAGCCGCGGCGGGAGAGCACCTTCACGGAGCCCACATTGTCCTCGGGCACGTGCGCCCGCAGCGGGCGGGCGGTGTGCTCCTCCAGGAACCGGTCCACGGCCGCGGTCGTCAGCCCCAGGCCCCAGTAGTCCTGCGCGGTCCAGAAGGACAGCTCGCCCACGCCGTCCTGCTGGGTGCACACGAGCGCACCCACGGCGCGGCCCTCGTGCTCGATGGTCCGCACGACGGTGTCCTCGTCCCCGAGCAGGTGGGCCCAGTGGTAGTCGAAGACACCGCGGTCCCGGGGGTTGCGGGGGGAGAAGGCGGACATCAGGTTGGCCTGCTCGTCCTGCTGGTGGAGGAAGAACTCGTCCAGATCCTCGGGTCGGACGTCACGAAGAAGCACGGCGGTGGACCTCTCGGGGCGGGGTTCGACGGCGTCGCCGTCGCGGGTACCGGCCACCGTATCACCGGGCACGACGCCGGCCCGCCGGGCCGGTGCCGCCCGCTCAGTCCCCGCCGGGCAGCGGCCCGGGGGCCGTGGCCGCGGCCCAGGCCATGGCCACGAGGGTCGCGCGGCGAGCCGCGCGGTCGGCCGCGGTGCGCCGCACCGAGCGGGGGGTGGAGTTGAGCAGGCCCAGCACGGCCTGGGCGCGGAACACGGCGGTGGCCTGGTCCTCGTGGGGGTGGACGACCTGCAGCTGGCGCGCCCACACGTCGATGTAGGCGCGCTGGGTGCGCGTGATGGCCGTGCGCGCGCCGTCGGGCAGGGCGGACATGTCGCGGTCCTGCACACGGATCACGTCGCGCTGGGCGAGGGCGAAGTCCGCCTGGAAACCGATGAGGGCCCGCAGGGTCTCCGCCCCCGGCGCGTGCTGCGCCTCGGCGGCCAGCCCGCCGTCCAGCAGGTCCTGTGAGGCCGTGTCGAGGATCGCCGTGAGCACGGCGGCCTTGCCGGCGAAGTGGCGGTAGATGGCGGGGCCGCTGATCCCGACCGCGGCGCCGATGTCCTCGAGGCGGACCGCGTCGAAGCCCCGGGCCGCGAACAGTCGCGCCGCGGCCGCGAGCAGGTCCACCCGGCGTCGGGCCTTGGCGGCCTCCCGGGCGGTCGGCGGGGTCGCCGGGGC
>NZ_JABFNH010000022.1:323289-339738 GCF_017168435.1 Micrococcus sp. KRD070 | reverse complement strand
AGATGTGTAGAAGAGACAGGGGATCCACTGTAGGACGGGACGAGGCGCGCCGGGCGCCCGGTCGACGTCAGTGACGATCGTCACTACACTGAGGCTCGGTTCAGTTAGTCGTCATTCACTGAAGGGGGTCTCATGACCGCCAGCACCCCGGCCCCGGCCGCGCAGTCCGCGCCCACCGTGGCCGAGCGCAACGCGGCCGGCCACGCCCGGCTGGAGCAGGAGCTCGCCGACCTCGTCGCCCGCACGTCGCTCGGCGGGCCCGAGCGTTCGCGCGAGCGCCACACCGGCCGCGGCAAGCTGCTGGTGCGGGACCGCATCGACGCGCTGCTCGACGAGGGCTCGCCCTTCCTCGAGGTCGGCGCGCTGGCCGCGCACGGCCTGTACGACGGGGACAGCCCCGCCGCGGGCGTCGTGGCGGGCATCGGCCTGGTCCACGGCCGCCTCGTGATGGTGGTCGGCAACGACGCCACCGTGAAGGGCGGCACCTACTACCCCATGACGGTGAAGAAGCACCTGCGGGCCCAGGAGATCGCCCTGGAGAACCGCCTGCCGTGCATCTACCTCGTGGACTCCGGCGGCGCGTTCCTGCCCCGCCAGGACGAGGTCTTCCCGGACCGCGAGCACTTCGGCCGCATCTTCCGGAACCAGGCGCTGCTCTCCTCGCAGCGCATCCCGCAGCTGGCCGCGGTGTGCGGCTCCTCCACGGCGGGCGGCGCGTACGTGCCGGCCATGTCGGACGAGACCGTGATCGTGCGCGAGCAGGGCACCATCTTCCTCGGCGGCCCCCCGCTCGTGAAGGCCGCGATCGGGGAGGACGTCTCGCCCGAGGACCTCGGCGGCGGCCGGCTGCACGCCGAGCGCTCCGGCGTCGCGGACCACCTGGCGGACGACGACCTGCACGCCATGCAGATCCTCCGGGACATCGTGGCCACCCTGCCCCCGGCCGAGGCGCCGGCCTGGGAGGTCGCCCCCGCCGCGGAGCCCGCCAAGGACCCGGCCGAACTGACCAGCGTCGTGCCCGTGGACGTGAACACCCCCTACGACGTGCGCGAGGTGATCGACCGCCTCGTGGACGGCGGCTCCGTCCACGAGTTCAAGCCCCTCTACGGCACCACCCTGGTCACCGCGTTCGCGCGGATCGACGGCCACCCCGTGGGCGTCCTCGCCAACAACGGCATCCTGTTCGGAGACTCCGCCCGCAAGGGCGCGCACTTCATCGAACTGTGCGACCAGCGCGGCATCCCGCTGCTGTTCCTGCAGAACATCTCCGGCTTCATGGTGGGTCGGGACGCGGAGGCCGGCGGCATCGCGCGCGACGGCGCCAAGATGGTCACCGCCGTCGCGACCGCCCGCGTGCCCAAGCTGACCGTGGTGATCGGCGGCTCGTTCGGCGCCGGCAACTACGCGATGTGCGGCCGCGCCTACTCACCCCGCTTCCTGTGGATGTGGCCGAACGCGCGCATCTCCGTGATGGGCGGCCCGCAGGCCTCCTCCGTGCTCACGCAGATCAAGCAGGACCAGCGGGCCGCCGCGGGGGAGGAGCCGATGTCCTCCGAGGAGGTCGAGGCCTTCCAGGCGCCGGTCCGTCGGCAGTACGAGGACCAGGGCAGCCCCCTGTACTCCACCGCCCGCCTCTGGGACGACGGGGTGATCACCCCCGGCCAGACCCGCCGGGTGCTCTCCCTGGCCCTCGACGTCATCTCCCGTTCCCCGCTGCCGGACTCCCGGTTCGGCCTGTTCCGCATGTGAGGCACCCGTGACCGAGAACCACGCCCAGGGGACGCCCCTGTTCGACACCGTGCTGGTGGCCAACCGCGGCGAGATCGCCGTGCGCGTCATCCGCACCCTGCGCCGCCTCGGCATCCGCTCGGTGGCCGTGTACTCCGACGCCGACGCCGACGCGCGGCACGTCCGGGAGGCGGACACGGCGGTCCGCCTCGGCCCGGCTCCGGCCCGCGAGTCCTACCTGGACATCGACGCCGTCGTCGACGCCGCGCGCCGCACCGGCGCCCAGGCCGTGCACCCCGGCTACGGCTTCCTGTCCGAGAACGCCGACTTCGCCCGCGCGCTGGAGGCGGCCGGCATCGTGTTCGTGGGCCCTCCCGTGGGCTCGCTCGACGCGATGGCGGACAAGATCCGGGCGAAGGAGACCGTGGCCGCGTACGACGTGCCGGTGGTCCCCGGCATCCAGGACCCCACGCTCACCGACGAGCAGATCACGACCGAGGCCGAGCACGTCGGCTTCCCGCTGCTGATCAAGCCCTCCGCGGGAGGCGGCGGCAAGGGCATGGTGGCCGTGCGCGCCGCCGAGGAGCTGCCCGGCGCCCTCGCCTCGGCCCGGCGCACGGCGCGCTCGGCGTTCGGCGACGACACCCTGCTGCTCGAGCGGCTCATCACCGCGCCCCGGCACATCGAGGTGCAGGTGTTCGCGGACGCCCACGGCGCCACCGTGCACCTGGGTGAGCGCGAGTGCTCCCTGCAGCGCCGCCACCAGAAGGTGATCGAGGAGGCCCCCGCGCCCCTGCTGACCGGGCTGGCGCACGGGGCCGAGCTCCGCGAGCGCCTGGGCCGGGCCGCCGTGGACGCGGCCGTGTCCGTGGGCTACCGCGGCGCCGGCACCGTCGAGTTCCTCGTCTCGGACGAGAACCCGGACGAGTTCTTCTTCATGGAGATGAACACCCGCCTGCAGGTGGAGCACCCGGTCTCCGAGGAGGTCGTCCGGGTGCGCGGACGACGCCTGGACTTCGTGGAGCTGCAGCTGCGCATCGCGGCGGGGGAGCCGCTCGGCTTCGCCCAGGCGGACGTGAGCCTCGACGGCGCCGCCGTCGAGGCCCGCGTCTACGCGGAGGACCCCGCGAACGGCTTCCTGCCCTCCACCGGGCCGGTGCTGCGCTGGCGCGAGCCCGCCGGCGAGGGCGTCCGCGTCGACACGCTCCTGCTGCCCTCCCGGCCGTCCGAGGAGCGCGCGTTCGGCTCCGGGCCGCAGGCGCGGCCCGCCACCGCCGCCGGCGCCGTGGACCCCGTGGACGTCGACGGCGCACAGCCCGAGATCACCGGCTTCTACGACCCGATGATCGCCAAGCTCATCACCCGCGGCGCCGACCGCGCCGAGGCCCTCGACCGGCTCGACGCCGCGCTCGCGGACACCGTGCTGTTCGGCGTCCGCTCCAACCTGGGCTGGCTGCGCGAGCTCGCGGCCCGCGCGGACGTGCGGGCCGGCCGGCTCACCACCGAGCTGATCGACGGCCTCGAGGCGTGGACCGCCCCCGCGCTGCCCGAGGACCTCGCCGCGCTCGCGGCCGAGGCCCTGGCCGACGTGTCCGAGGACGCGGCCGCCGCCGAGCAGCGCGCGGCCGGCACCGCGTGGGCCCGGGCGGACGGCTGGCGCGGCGCCGGCGCCCCGCAGCCCGGGATGCGCGTGCGGGTCGGGGACGAGGACCGCATCCTCACCGCCCCCGCCGCCGACGCCGAGGTGGACGAGGACGCCGGAGCCCTGGCGGGCGTCAACCTCCTGGCCGGTGACCCGCGGGACCCACGCTCAGCGTGGCTGCACCGCGACGGCGCCGCGTGGCAGGTCCGCCGCCTCACCCGGGCCGAGGTGGTCGAGGCCGCCCGCGCGGCCGCGGCCGCGCGTCGTGCCCCGGCCGGCGCAGCGTCCCCCGAGGCCCGCACGCCCATGCCGGGCACCGTCGTCGCCGTGTCCGTGGCCACCGGGGACACCGTGGCCGCGGGCCAGGAGCTGGCGGTGGTCGAGGCCATGAAGATGGAGCACCCCGTCACGGCCGCCGTCGCCGGCGTCGTGACCGTCCACGTCGCCGAGGGCGACGCCGTGGCCGCGCAGGCGTTGATCGCCGTCGTCGAGCCCACCGAGCACGCAGCACCCGCAGAGAACACCTGAGAACAGGAGAGGACCATGAGCACCAAGCACCGCACCCTGCCCGCCCTCGAGGAGGACTACCAGGTCCTCTCCGACACCGTCCGCGAGTTCGCCGACGAGGTCGTGGCCCCGGTCTCCGCCGAGCTGGACGCCCAGCACGAGTTCCCGTACGAGATCGTGGCCCAGATGGGCGAGATGGGCCTGTTCGGCCTCCCGTTCCCCGAGGAGTACGGCGGCATGGGCGGCGACTACTTCGCCCTGGCCCTGGCCCTCGAGCAGCTCGGCCGCGTCAACCAGTCCGTGGCCATCACCCTCGAGGCCGGCGTCTCCCTGGGCGCCATGCCGCTGCTGAAGTTCGGCACCGAGGAGCAGAAGCAGCGCTGGCTGCCGGACCTCGTGGCCGGCACGCACCTGGCCGGCTTCGGCCTCACCGAGCCGGGCGCGGGCTCCGACGCCGGCGGCACCCAGACCACCGCCGCGCTCGAGGACGGCCAGTGGCGCATCAACGGCGCCAAGGAGTTCATCACCAACTCCGGCACGGACATCACCTCGCTCGTCACCGTCACCGCCGTGACCGGCACCGTGGAGGGCAGGACCGGCCACGACGGCCGCCCCGCCAAGGAGATCTCCACGATCCTCGTGCCCGCCGGCACCGAGGGCTTCTCCGTGGCCAAGGCCTACGACAAGGTCGGCTGGAACTCCTCGGACACCCACGCCCTGCACTTCTCGGACGTGCGCGTGCCGGAGGAGAACCTGCTGGGCGCCCGCGGCCGCGGCTTCGCCCACTTCCTCGAGATCCTCGACGAGGGCCGTATCGCCATCGCGGCCCTGGCCACCGGCGCGGCCCAGGGCTGCGTGGACGAGTCGGTCGCCTACGCCAAGCAGCGGACCTCGTTCGGCCAGAAGATCGGGCAGTTCCAGGCCGTGTCCTTCAAGATCGCCCGCATGCAGGCCCGCGCGCACGCCGCCCGCCTGGCCTACTACGAGGCCGCCCAGAAGATGCTGGCCGGCAAGCCGTTCAAGACCGAGGCCGCCATGGCCAAGCTGATCGCCGGCGAGGCCGCCATGGACAACGCCCGGGACGCCACCCAGGTGTTCGGCGGCTACGGCTTCATGAACGAGACCCTCGTTGCCCGTCACTACCGCGACTCCAAGATCCTCGAGGTCGGCGAGGGCACCACCGAGGTGCAGCTCATGCTGATCGCCCGCGAGCTGGGCCTCTGACGTGACGGAGCGCGTCGAGATCGAGCAGCGGGGCCGCTACGCGGACGAGCTGGCGGTCGGTCAGGTCTACCTGCACCGGCCCGGCCGCACGCTCACCGAGGCGGACAACGTCCTGTTCACCACCCTCACCATGAACCCGCAGGCCCTGCACCTGGACCACGCGTACGCGGCGGACCAGCCGTTCGGCCGACCGCTGGTCAACTCGATGCTGACGCTGTCCACCCTGGTGGGCCTCGCCGTCGGGCAGACCACACAGGGCACGCTCGTGGCCCAGCTCGGCCTGGGGGAGATCGCGTTCCCGAAGCCGGTCTTCCACGGGGACACGCTCTACGGGCGCTCCGAGGTCACCGCGATCCGCGAGTCCTCCTCGCGACCGGGGCAGCGGATCGTCACGTTCGCGATGACGGGGGAGAACCAGCACGGCGACGTCGTCGTCCGCGCCCAGCGCACCTGTCTGATGTGGACCGCGCAGGCGCACGCGGAGGCCAAGGCGAAGGCCGCCGACGCCGCAGGCACGGGGGAGCGGGCATGAGCGCGCTGACCCTCGGACCGGCCGTCATGTTCACCCCGGCGGACCGCCCCGAGCGGTACGCCACGGCGCTCGAGCGCGCGGACGCGGTGATCCTCGACCTCGAGGACGCCGTCACCCCGGACGCCCGGCCCACCGCGCGGGACGCCGTCGCGGCGGCCTGGGCGGGGCGGGCGACGGGCGGGGTCGACGGCGGCCCGCTGGACGAGGACCGCGTGGTGGTCCGCGTGAACCCCGCGGGCACCGCGGACCACGACGCCGACCTGGCCATGCTCGCCGGGACGGGCTGGCGCACGCTCATGCTCGCCAAGGCCGAGTCCGCCGCGCAGGTGGACGGGGTCGTCGCCGCCCTCGGACCGCAGACCCGCGTCGTCGCCCTATGCGAGACCGCGGCCGGGATCCTCGCCGCCGCCGACCTGGCCGCCCACCCGCACGTGGGTGCGCTGATGTGGGGCGCCGAGGACCTCGTGGCGTCGATGGGCGGCAGCTCCTCCCGCACCCCCGAGGGCGCCTACCGCTCCGTGGTCCAGCACGCCCGCGCGACGGTGCTGCTGGCGGCGGCCGCCCACGGCGCGGCCGCATGGGACGCCGTCCACCTGGACCTCGGCGACGAGGCCGGGCTGGCCGCCGAGGCCGAGGACGCCGTCGCCCTGGGCTGCACCGCGACCGTGTGCCTGCACCCGCGCCAGGTGCCCGTCGTGCGCTCCGCCTACACGCCCGCCCCGGAGGCCGTCGAGCGCGCCCGGCGCGTCCTCGCCGCGGCCGAGGGCCGACACGGGGCCTTCGAGCTGGACGGGGCGATGGTCGACGAGGTGGTCCTCGCCCAGGCCCGCGCGGTCCTGCGCCGCGCGGACGCGCCCCGGCCGGCGAGCGCCTGACCGGCTCCTCGGCGGCTCCGCGCCCCGGCGGCCCCGTGCCGTCGGGGCGCGTCCGCGTCCGCACGGCTGCGCCCCGGGGCTGTCACACGGGCGCACGGCCCAGGGGCGCGCTTGACGACGCACCCCTGGGGCCGACAGAGTGTGCGTGTCATCACAGTGATCTGTCTCACACTGATCCGTCCTACGCACCCGGAGGGCCCATGTCATCCAGCGAGCCCACGGCGCCGGTCCCCACGGCCGCGCAGTTCCGCGCCGCTCAGCAGTCCGAGGAGTTCATCGAGCTCCGGCGCACCCACCGATCCTTCGCCTTCCCCATGACCGTGGCGTTCTTCGTCTGGTACCTGGTGTTCGTGATCGTCGGCGCGTTCTTCCCCGAGTTCATGGCGATCCGCCTCGGCGGCAACATCACCCTCGGCCTGATCCTCGGCCTGCTCCAGTTCGTCACCACGTTCCTGATCACCTTCGCCTACGTCCGCTACTCGAACCGGACCCTCGACCCCCGCGCCACGGCGCTGCGCGAGCGCCTCGAGCGCGAGGCGGCCGGCGCCCCCGAGAACCCGGAGGCCACGCGATGAGCGCGCTCACCCCCCTGCTCCAGGCCGCCCCGCAGACGGTCGGCAACCCCGCCGTGAACATCGGCATCTTCGTCGCCTTCGTGGTGGTCACCCTCGTGATCGTGATCCGCGCGTCCAAGACGAACACGTCCTCGGCCGACTACTACGCCGGCGGCCGCGGCTTCTCCGGCACCCAGAACGGCACGGCCATCGCGGGCGACTACCTCTCCGCGGCCTCGTTCCTGGGCATCGTCGGCGCGATCGCCCTCTACGGCTACGACGGCTTCCTCTACTCGATCGGCTTCCTCGTGGCGTGGCTCGTGGCCCTGCTGCTGGTGGCCGAACTGCTGCGCAACACCGGCAAGTTCACCATGGCGGACGTGCTGTCCTTCCGCCTGCAGCAGCGACCCGTGCGCATCGCGGCCGCCTTCGGCACCATGGCCGTCTGCCTCTTCTACCTCCTGGCACAGATGGCCGGCGCCGGCGGCCTCGTGGCCCTGCTGCTGAACATCAACGACCGGGCCGGCCAGGCCCTCGTGATCGTGATCGTGGGCGTGCTGATGATCGTCTACGTGCTGATCGGCGGCATGAAGGGCACCACCTACGTGCAGATCATCAAGGCGATCCTGCTGATCGCCGGCGCGGGGATCATGACCGTGTGGTCGCTGGCCCTGTTCGGCTTCGACTTCAACGCCATGCTGGGGGCCGCCGTCGAGATGAACCCGAAGGGTGAGGCGATCCTCGAGCCGGGCCTGCAGTACGGCGCCAGCGCCCTGACCCGCCTCGACTTCGTGTCCCTGGGCATCGCGCTCGTGCTCGGCACCGCCGGCCTGCCGCACGTGCTCATGCGGTTCTACACGGTGCCCACGGCCAAGGAGGCGCGCAAGTCCGTGGTGTGGGCCATCGTCCTCATCGGCGCGTTCTACCTGTTCACCCTCGTGCTGGGCTACGGCGCCGGCGCGCTGATCGGCCCCGAGCGCATCACGGCCGCGCCCGGCGGGCAGAACTCCGCGGCCCCGCTGCTGGCGTTCGAGCTCGGCGGCTCCATCCTGCTGGGCCTGATCTCGGCGGTCGCGTTCGCCACCATCCTCGCGGTGGTCGCGGGCCTGGCCATCACGGCGGCGGCGTCCTTCGCCCACGACGTGTACGGCTCCGTGATCGCCAAGCACCCGCTCACCCCGCAGGAGGAGGTGCGGATCGGCAAGATCACCGTGGTGGTGATCGGCGTCCTGGCGATCGTCGGCGGCATCGCCGCCCAGGGCCAGAACGTGGCGTTCCTCGTGGCGCTCGCCTTCGCGGTGGCGGCCTCGGCGAACCTGCCGACCATCCTCTACTCCCTGTTCTGGCGGCGCTTCACCACCCGCGGCGCGGTGTGGTCGATGTACGGCGGACTGCTCTCCGCGATCATCCTGATCGTCCTGTCCCCGGTGATGTCCGGGACGCCGACCTCGATGATCCCGGGCGCGGACTTCGCGGTGTTCCCGCTGAAGAACCCGGGCATCGTCTCCATCCCGCTGGCCTTCTTCCTCGGCTGGCTCGGCTCGGTGACCTCGTCGCGCGCCGAGGACCCGGACAAGCAGGCGGAGATGGAGGTCCGCTCCCTCACCGGCATCGGCGCCGAGAAGCCGGTGCAGCACTGATCCGCGGCTGACCCGGTCCCACGGGGGCCGGCGGGGCGGGACGTCGCGGTGCGGCGTCCGTCCGGCCGGCCCCCCGTCCGTGTCCAGGCCCGGCTGGCATCATGGCGGGGTGACGCACGGATCCCTCACCGACTACACGCTGCCCGCCCCCGCCCCGGCGGACGACGACGGCGCCCCGCGCGCCGTCGCCCTGATCGGCTCCACGGGCTCGATCGGCACCCAGGGCCTCGACGTGATCGCCCAGGACCCCGCCCGGCTCCGGGCCGTCGCGCTCGCGGGCGGGGCGAACACGACCCTGCTGGCCGAGCAGGCCGTGCGCTTCGAGGTCGAGGCGGTGGGCTCCGCCGCGGCGGGGGAGGAGGAGCTGCGCGCCGCCCTCGCCGACGCCGCCGCCCGCCTCGGGCGCCCGGCCCCCCGACCCGTGCTGTTCACCGGGCCACGCGCCGCCGAGCAGATCGCGGCGTGGCCCGGCGCCGACACCGTGCTCAACGGGATCACGGGCTCGATCGGCCTGCGGCCCACCCTCGCCGCGCTGCACGCCGGCCACCGCCTGGCCCTGGCCAACAAGGAGTCGCTCATCGTCGGCGGGGCCCTCGTGAAGGCGGCCGCCCGCCCGGGCCAGCTCGTGCCGGTGGACTCCGAGCACTCCGCGCTCGCGCAGGCGCTGCGCGGGGGCACGGCGGACGAGGTCCGCCGCCTCGTGCTCACGGCCTCGGGCGGGCCGTTCCGCGGCCTGGACCGCGCCGCCCTGCACGCCGTCACCCCCGCCCAGGCCCTCGCCCATCCCACGTGGGACATGGGCCGCGTCGTCACCACCAACTCCGCCTCCCTCGTGAACAAGGCCCTCGAGGTGATCGAGGCCCACCTGCTGTTCGACGTGCCCCTGGACCGGATCGACGTCGTGGTCCACCCGCAGTCCGTGGTGCACTCGATGGTCGAGTTCGTCGACGGGTCCACGCTCGCCCAGGCCTCCCCGCCGGACATGCGCCTGCCCATCGCCCTGGGGCTGTGCTGGCCGCGCCGTCTCCCGGGCGCGGCCCCGGCCTGCGACTGGACGCGGGCGGCCACCTGGACGTTCGAGCCCCTCGACGAGGAGGCCTTCCCCGCGGTACGGGCCGCGAAGGAGGCGGCGGCCGCCTCGCCCACCCACATGGCCGTGTTCAACGCCGCCAACGAGGAGTCCGTGGACGCCTTCCACGCCGGCGCCCTGCCCTTCGACGGGATCGTGGACACGGTCCGCGCCGTCGTCGCCGACTATGCCCCCGAGCACGTGCTCGCCGCGGCCGGCCACGACCCCGCGCCGACGGGGCTCACCGTGGATGCCGTGCTCGCCGCCGAGGCCTGGGCGCGCCGTGCGGCGCGGGCCCGCTGGTGACCGTCGTGGAGATCCTCTGGTACGTCGCGGGCGTCCTCGCGGTCGCGCTGGGCCTGGCGGTCTCGATCGCCCTGCACGAGATCGGCCACCTCGTCCCGGCCAAGCTCTTCGGCGTGCGCGTCACGCAGTACATGATCGGCTTCGGCCCGACGCTCGTCTCGTGGCGCCGCGGCGAGACGGAGTACGGGTTCAAGGCCGTGCCGCTGGGCGGCTACGTCGCGATGATCGGGATGCTGCCCCCGCCGCGGCCCGGGCAGACGCCCCGCGCGGCGTCCACGGGCTTCGTCCAGCAGCTGGGCCGCATGGCCGACGACGCGCGGGCCCAGGCCGCCGAGGAGGTCCGCCCCGGCGACGAGCACCGCCGCTTCCTCGCCCTGCCGGTGTGGAAGCGGGTGGTGATCATGCTCGGCGGGCCGTTCATGAACCTGCTCATCGCGCTGGGCGCCACCGCCCTGCTGGTCACCACGGTGGGCACCTCGCAGCCCAGCACCACCGTCGCCGAGGTCTACCGGTGCGTGGTCACGATGCAGGAGCAGCAGGCCCGCGCCGCCTCCGGCGGGACAGAGGACTGCCGCCCGGGCGATCCCGCCGCGCCCGCCCACGAGGCGGGACTGCGCCCCGGCGACACCGTGCTCGCCTTCGACGGGCGGCCGGTCTCCGACTGGGACGCCCTCTCCGCCGCGATCCGGGACCGCGCCGGACAGCCCACCCGGATCGAGTGGGAGCGCGACGGCGAGCGGATGAGCGCCACCCTGACCCCGCGCCTGACGGAACGGCCCGTGACGGACGCGCTGGGCCGGCCCGAGCGGGCCCCGGACGGGACCGTGGCGACCCACGAGGTCGGGTTCATCGGCATGGGCGCGCAGCTCGAGACGGTCCGCGGCACCCCGCTCGACGCCGGCCCGCTCGTGGCCCAGCAGGTGCGGGGCGTCGTCGACGTCGTCCTCGTGCTGCCGCAGCGGCTGTGGGACACCGCCGTCGCCGTGGTGACCCCGGCCGAGCGCGACCCGGACGGCCCGATGTCCGTGGTGGGAGTCGGCCGGATCGCCGGGGAGGCGGCGGCGCTCGAGGAGGCCACGCTGACGGACAAGGCCGCCCTGCTGCTGTCCCTGCTGGCGGGCGTGAACGTGGCGCTCATGGTGTTCAACCTCATCCCGCTGCTCCCGCTCGACGGCGGCCACGTGGCCGGCGCCCTGTGGGAGGCGGTGCGCCGCGGTTGGGCCCGGATCACGGGCCGCCCGGACCCGGGGCCGTTCGACCTGGCCCGCATGCTGCCGCTGACCTACGCGGTGGGCGCGGCGATGCTGCTCATGGGCGTCATCCTGATCGTGGCGGACATCGTGGAGCCGGTCCGGCTGTTCTGAGCCCGGCCCGTTCGCCGTGGGCGGTCGCCCCGCGCCCCGGGGCGCCCGCGCGCCTAGGATGGACCGGAGAACCCGGCGGCCCCGCGCCGTCGACCCCGAGAACCCATGAGGAGCGCCCCCGTGCCCGTCAGCCTTGGAATGCCGTCCGCCCCGCCGCCCGTGCTGGCCCCGCGCCGCACCACCCGGCAGATCCAGGTGGGCTCGGTGGGCGTCGGCTCGCAGCACCCCGTCTCGGTGCAGTCGATGACCACCACCAAGACGCACGACATCGGCGCGACCCTGCAGCAGATCGCCGAGCTCACGGCCGCCGGCTGCGACATCGTCCGCGTGGCCTGCCCCACGGACAAGGACGCCGAGGCCCTCAAGGTCATCGCCCAGCAGTCCACCATCCCCGTGATCGCGGACATCCACTTCCAGCCGAAGTACGTGTTCGCGGCGATCGAGGCCGGCTGCGGCGCCGTGCGCGTGAACCCGGGCAACATCAAGAAGTTCGACGACAAGGTCAAGGAGATCGCGCAGGCCGCCTCGGACCACGGCACCTCCATCCGCATCGGCGTCAACGCCGGCTCCCTGGACCCGCGCCTGCTGCAGAAGTACGGCAAGGCCACCCCGGAGGCCCTCGTCGAGTCCGCCGTCTGGGAGGCCTCCCTCTTCGAGGAGCACGGCTTCAAGGACTTCAAGATCTCCGTCAAGCACAACGACCCGGTGATCATGGCCCGCGCCTACGAGCTGCTCGCCGAGCAGGGTGACTGGCCGCTGCACCTCGGGGTCACCGAGGCCGGCCCGGCCTTCCAGGGCACCATCAAGTCCGCCACCGCCTTCGGCTACCTGCTCGGCCAGGGCATCGGTGACACCATCCGCGTCTCCCTCTCCGCGCCGCCGGTCGAGGAGGTCAAGGTGGGCCTGCAGATCCTGCAGTCCCTGAACCTGCGTGAGCGCAAGCTCGAGATCGTCTCCTGCCCCTCGTGCGGCCGCGCCCAGGTGGACGTGTACACGCTGGCCGAGCAGGTCACCGAGGGCCTCCAGGACCTCGAGGTCCCGCTGCGGGTGGCCGTCATGGGCTGCGTCGTCAACGGGCCGGGCGAGGCCCGCGAGGCCGACCTCGGCGTCGCCTCCGGCAACGGCAAGGGCCAGATCTTCGTCAAGGGCGAGGTCATCCGCACCGTGCCCGAGGACCAGATCGTGGAGACCCTCATCGAGGAGGCCAACCGGATCGCCGGTGAGATGGACCTGGGGGAGGACGGCGGTGACCAGGCTGCCGCCGGTGCCCCGGTGGTCTCCGTCCACTGACCGGGAGGTCCGGGCCGCCACGGGTGACCGCGTCCGCCTGCTGACCGACGCGGACACCGCCGCGCTCGCGGCCCTGTCCGCCCGTGCCCCCGTGTCCAACGTGTTCGTGGACTCCCTGCTCGAGGCGGGCCGCCTGGCCGGCCCGCGCGGGGGAGCGGCGGGCACCCTGTTCCTCGGGATCGACGACGACGCCCCGGGCGCCGGCGCGCTGCGCGCGGCCGTCTGGATCGGCTCGAACGTGGTGCCGGTCGCCGCGTCCGAGGCCCCGGACGCCGGCTGGGCGCCGGGCGACGCGGAGGCGCTCGGCGCGGCGGCCGCCGCGCTGCGCCGCCGGTACGGGTCGGTCTACGGCCCGGCCGGTCCCGTGCTGGCCGCCGGCGAGGCCCTCGCCGCCGCGGGCCACCGGTCCCGGTCCGTGCGCCCCGACCAGCCGCTGCTTGTGCTGGGCACGGCCGGGGGGATCGCCCCGAACCCGCACGTGGTGCAGGCGCAGCCACACGACTTCGCGCGCGTCCTGCCGGCCAGCGCGGCGATGTTCGAGGAGGAGCTCGGCTTCTCCCCGTTCGCCGGGGGCGCGGCCCAGTACCGGGACCGGGTCGAGCGGCTGATCCACACCGGACGCGTCTTCATCGACCCGGGACCGCGCGACGCGGGCGGCCCGCTGCGCTTCAAGGCGGACATCGGGCTGCTCTCCTCCCGGTGCGCCCAGATCCAGGGCGTGTGGATGGCCCCCGCCGCGCGGGGCCGAGGACTGGCGGCGTCGGCGATGGCCGCCGTCGTGGACTACGTGCGACTCCAGGCGCCCGTGGTCAGCCTCTACGTCAACGCGCACAACACCCCCGCGCTGCGCACGTACGAGCGCGTGGGGTTCGAGCGGCGCGGCACGTTCGCGACCGTCCTGTACTGACCCGGCGGGCCCTGCGCGGGCGATAGGATCGGCGGTCAGGACGCCGGGCACCCCGTGCCGGCGTCGTCCCGTCCCGCGCGCCGCCCCGACCGCGCGAGCCCGTCCGAGGAGGCCCCGCCATGCCCCTGCGCATGTCCACCCTGTTCCTGCGCACCCTGCGCGACGACCCGGCGGAGGCCGAGGTGGCGAGCCACAGGCTCCTCGTCCGTGCCGGTTACATCCGTCGCGCGGCCCCGGGCATCTACTCGTGGCTGCCGCTGGGCCTCAAGGTGCTGGCCAAGGTGGAGCGGATCGTGCGCGAGGAGATGGACGCGATCGGCGCCCAGGAGGTGCACTTCCCGGCGCTGCTGCCGCGGGAGCCCTACGAGGCCACGGGGCGCTGGGATGAGTACGGCGACGGGCTGTTCCGCCTGCAGGACCGCAGGGGCAACGACTACCTCCTGGCCCCCACACACGAGGAGATGTTCACGCTCCTGGTGAAGGACCTGTACTCCTCGTACAAGGACCTGCCCGCGTACCTGTACCAGATCCAGACCAAGTACCGGGACGAGGCCCGCCCGCGCGCCGGCCTGCTGCGCGGGCGCGAGTTCATCATGAAGGACTCCTACTCCTTCACGGTGGACGACGCCGGCCTGGACGCCGCGTACGAGGCCCACCGGGCCGCCTACCTGCGGATCTTCGACCGCCTCGGCCTCGAGGTCGTGCCGGTGCGGGCCACCTCCGGTGCGATGGGCGGCTCCCGCTCCGAGGAGTTCCTGCACCCCACCGAGGTGGGCGAGGACACCTTCGTCGAGTCCGACGGCGGCTACCGCGCCAACGTCGAGGCCGTCACCACGGTGGCCCCCGCCCCGCTGGACGAGGCGGCCATGGCGGTCCTGCCCGCCGCCGAGGTCAAGGACACCCCGGTCTCCACCACCATCGCCGCGCTCGTGGACGTCGCCAACCAGCTGGCCCCGCGCGACGGCGAGCCGTGGACCGCCGCGGACACGCTCAAGTGCGTCGTGGTCACCGCGGTGGTGGACGGCGGCGAGCGCCGCCCGTTCGTCGTGGGCGTGCCCGGCGACCGTGAGGTGGACCTCAAGCGTCTCGAGGCGTCCGTGGGCCCGGCGCTCGGCGTGGTCGGCGAGCCCACGCTCGAGGCCGCGACCGCCGCGGACCTGGCCGCGCACCCCGCCCTGGTCAAGGGCTACATCGGCCCCGCGGCGGCCGACGCGGTCGAGGGCACCCCGGTGCTCGGCGCGGAGGGCTCCGTCTCGGGCCTGCCCTTCTTCGTGGACCCGCGCATCGCCCCCGGCACCGCGTGGATCACCGGCGCGAACGCGGACCAGCGCCACGTGTTCGGCCTCGTGGCCGGCCGCGACTTCACGTGGGACGGCGTGCTCGAGGCCACCGCGGTGCGTGAGGGCGACGAGGCCCCGGACGGCTCCGGTCCGCTGCACACCCGCCGCGGCATGGAGATGGGCCACATCTTCCAGCTCGGCCGCAAGTACGCCGAGGCCCTCGACCTGAAGGTCCTCGACGTCCACGGCAAGCAGGTCGTGGTGACCATGGGCTCCTACGGCATCGGCATCACGCGCGCCGTCGCCGCGATCGCCGAGCGCTACCACGACGACAAGGGCCTGGCGTGGCCGCGCGCGGTGGCCCCGGCGGACGTGCACGTCGTCGTCGCCACGAAGGGCGAGGACGGCCTCGCCGCCGCCGAGACCCTCGCCGCGGGCCTCGAGGCCGAGGGCCTGACCGTGCTCGTGGACGACCGTCCGAAGGTCAGCCCCGGCGTGAAGTTCAAGGACGCCGAGCTCATCGGCGTGCCCACCACCGTGGTGATCGGCCGCGGCCTGGCGGACGGCGAGCTCGAGCTCAAGGACCGTGCCACCGGCGAGGCGCGCCCCGTGCCCGTGGACGGGGCCGTCGCGGCGGTGCTCGCGGAGGTGCGCGACGGGCGCTGAGTGGTTCGGCGCCGTCGAGCTGACCGCCGGACTGCTCGTCCTCGTGCTCGCCGCGGGCTTCGCGGCGGGCTGGATCGACGCCGTCGTGGGCGGGGGCGGGCTCCTGCAGCTGCCGGCCCTGCTGCTCGTGCCCGGGCTGAGCCCGATCCAGGCCCTGGCCACCAACAAGCTCGGCTCGGTGTTCGGCACGGCGACGTCGGCGCTCACCTACCGGCGGCGCCTGCGGCAGGATCTGTCCACCGCACTGCCGATGGCCGCCGTCGCCTTCGCGGCGGCCCTGGGCGGGGCCGTGGTGGCCGCGCATCTGCCGGCCGGCGTGATCCGGCCCGTGATCCTGGTGGCGTTGATCGCCGTCGCCGTGTTCACGGCCGTGCGCCCGGGCCTCGGACAGGTCGCCGGCGTGGGGCCGCGGCGGCGCACCGCGCTGGCCCGGGCCGTGGCGCTCGGCGCGGCGGTGGGCTTCTACGACGGCGTCCTCGGCCCCGGCACGGGCACGTTCCTCATCCTGGGGCTGGTGCTGCTGCTCAAGTTCGACTTCCTGCACGCCTCGGCACAGGCGAAGGTGGTCAACCTCGCGACCAACCTCGGCGCGCTCGCGTACTTCGTGCCCTCGGGGCACGCGGTGCTGGGCCTGGGGCTGCTGCTCGGCGCGGCCAACCTCGTGGGCGGCTACGTGGGGGCCCGCATGGCGATCGCCCGCGGCACCGGCTTCATCCGCGTGGTGTACCTCATGGTGGTGGCCGCGCTCATCGTCAAGGTCGGCGCGGACACCCTCGCCCCGCTGCTGCGCTGAGCCCGCCCCGTCCGACCCGGTCGGGAGCACTCGGCCCCGCCGTGGGCCGCCGGTAGGCTCGGCCCCGGATCC
>NZ_JABFNH010000022.1:306255-323189 GCF_017168435.1 Micrococcus sp. KRD070 | reverse complement strand
CACTCGTCGGGTCGGGGCCCCCGCCCGCGTGGCGCGGCGGCCCCGACCCGACGAGTGAGGCACCCCATGGACAGCACCGACCGCCGCGACGACCTCGCCGAGCTGCGCATCCGCGTCGAGGAGGCTCTGGCGGCCGACGACGTGGTGGTGGAGCAGGTGCGCGCCACGGGCACCGCCGAGCACCGCACCGTCGAGGTGGTCCTCGACCGCGCCTCGGGCACCCAGGGCCTGAGCCTGGACGACGTCGCCCGCCTCTCCGGCCGGGTCTCCGCCGCCCTCGACGCCCTGGGCGACCACGTGCCCGGCGTCGGTGCGGGGGAGTACCTGCTGGAGGTCACCACCGCGGGCGTGGACCGCCCGCTCACCGAGCCCCGCCACTTCGCCCGCAACGTCGGCCGTCTCGTCGAGGTCTCGGTCGACGGCGCCGCGCCCGTGACCGCCCGCCTGAAGGACGTGACGGCCGACGACGTCGAGCTGGCCGTGGTGCGCCCGCCCGCGAAGAAGGGCATGAAGGCCAGGGAGCTGCCCGCCGAGCGGGTCGCCCTCGACCGCCTCGGTCCGGCGATCGTGCAGGTAGAGTGGAGCCCCGCTCAGCAGGCCGGCGACGCCGACGCCGCCGCGGGCGAGGACACGGCCGAGCACACGGAGGCATGAGTTGGACATCGACATGAGCGCGCTGCGCATGCTGGAGGCGGAGCGGGAGATCCCGATGGACCGCCTCATCCCCACCATCGAGCAGGCCCTGCTCATGGCGTACCACCGCACCCCGGGGGCCCTGAAGCGCGCCCGCGTGGAGATCGACCGCGCGACCGGCCACGTCACCGTGTGGGCCACGGAGCTGGACGAGGACGACACGCCCATCGGCGAGTTCGACGACACCCCGAACGGCTTCGGCCGGGTGGCCGCCTCCACGGCGCGCCAGGTGATGATCCAGCGCATGCGCGAGGAGGACGACGACAAGGTCCTCGGCGAGTTCAAGGACAAGGAGGGCGAGCTCGTCTCCGGCGTCATCCAGCAGGGCCTGAACCGCCACATGGTCCAGGTGAACCTCGGCACCCTCGAGGCCGTCCTCCCGCCGCCCGAGCAGGTGCCCGGCGAGGACTATACCCACGGCCGCCGGATCCGCGCCTACGTGGTCTCCGCGACGCGCGGCGCCAAGGGCCCGTCCGTCACGGTGTCCCGCTCGCACCCCGGCCTCGTGCGCAAGCTCTTCGAGCTCGAGGTCCCGGAGATCGCGGACGGCTCGGTCGAGATCACGGCGCTGGCCCGCGAGGCCGGCCACCGCACCAAGATGGCCGTGCGCGCCACCCGCCCCGGGGTGAACGCCAAGGGCGCCTCCATCGGGGAGATGGGCAGCCGCGTGCGCGCCGTCATGACGGAGCTCAACGACGAGAAGATCGACATCGTCGACCACGTGGACGACCCCGCCGCGATGATCGCCAACGCCCTCTCGCCCGCCACGACCGTCTCGGTGGAGATCCTCGACGCGGACCAGCACTCGGCCCGCGCCGTGGTGCCGGAGTACCAGCTGTCCCTGGCCATCGGCAAGGAGGGCCAGAACGCCCGCCTCGCGGCCAAGCTCACGGGCTGGCGGATCGACATCGTCGGCGACGGGGTCACCACCTCTGCCCCGGGCCGCTGACCGTCCCCGGGAACAGATCCGGGCCCGGACGCGCTAGGATGGATGAGGTCCTTTCTCGATCCGACGCCCGTGAGGGGTGAACGCATGACGTCTCGGACGGTCGTGCGCACCTGCATCGGATGCCGATCGAGGGCGGACCAGCAAGAGCTGGTGCGCGTCGCTCTGGACTCCTCGACGGAACCCCCATCCGTCGTCTGGGACCCGGAACGACGCCGTCCAGGCCGGGGTGCGTGGCTGCACCCCGGTGAGGACTGCCTCCACCTCGCCCTGCGCCGCCGCGCGTTCGGGCGGGCCTTCCGGTCCGCCGTCGACGCCGACGCGCTGGGCCGCACTGCGGAGGCACCGGCTGACAGACCGACAGATGAAGGCGGGTCAGAGATCTGATGCGTACCCGATGAGCACTGAAGCATGAGTGCCCAGCGATGAACTTCACCCCCTGCTATCAGGCAGGCCGTGGTGCGCGTGCCCTGGTGGTGCGCGCGACGGCCTGGAGCAACGTCAACGGTCCCAGGACGCGCTGAGACGGACAGCCCGAGCGGCTCCGTTCCGGCCCGTGGGGCCAGAACAGGAGAACCGTGGCCAAGGTCCGCGTCCATGAGCTCGCCAAGGAGCTCGGCATCACCTCGAAGGAGGCCTTGAGCACGCTCAAGGACCTCGGCGAGTTCGTCAGCTCGGCTTCGTCCACCATCGAGCCCCCGGTGGTCAAGAAGCTGCGCAACGCCTACCCGGGTGCCGGCAAGTCCGCCGCCAAGCCCGGTTCCACGCCCGCCGCCCCGGGCCGTTCCGCCGCGCCGAAGCCGGCGGCCGCCCCGTCGCCGCGCGCCGCGGCCCCCACGTCGAATGCCGGCGCCCCGGCGCCCGGTCCCGCCGCGGGCCGCACCGCCGCGCCCAAGCCGGGCGCCCCGCGTCCCGGCAACAACCCGTTCAGCCCCAAGGGCGGCTCCGCCGGGCCTCGCCCGGGCGCCCGCCCGGGCGGCCGTGTCGGTGCTCCGCGTCCGGGCAACAACCCGTTCGCCCCCTCGCAGGGCATGCGCTCCGGTCGTGAGGACCGCGCGCCTCGTCCGGGCGGCCCCCGTCCGCCGGCCGGTGCCGGCGGTCCCCGTCCGGGCGGTCCGCGCCCGGCCGCGGGCGCCGGCGGTCCCCGCCCCGGTGGGCCGCGTCCGAACCCGGGCATGATGCCCAAGCAGATCACCCCGGCCCCGCAGCCGGCCCGCGGCCGTGGCCGTCCGGGCGGCGGCCCCGGTGGCGGTCCGGGTCGTCCCGGCGGCCCGGGCGGCCGTGGCGGTCGCGGCAACGCCCAGGGCGCCTTCGGGCGCGGCGGCGGCCCGCGCAGGGGACGCAAGTCGAAGCGCGCGAAGCGCCAGGAGTTCGAGCAGCAGCACACGCGTGAGATCGGCGGCGTCAAGGTCCCCAAGGGTGACGGCACCACCGTCCTGCGTCTGCGCCGCGGCGCGTCCCTGGCCGACTTCGCCGAGAAGATCCGCGCCGACGTCGCCGACCTGGTGAAGGTGCTCTTCACCCTCGGCGAGATGGCCTCGGCCAACCAGTCCCTCGACGAGGAGACCTTCCAGCTGCTCGGCGACGAGCTGGGCTACAAGGTCCAGATCGTGTCCCCGGAGGACGAGGACAAGGAGCTGCTGGAGGCCTTCGACATCGACCTCGAGGCCGAGGCGGCCAACGAGGACGAGGCCGACCTCGAGCCGCGCCCCGCGGTCGTCACCGTCATGGGCCACGTGGACCACGGCAAGACGCGTCTGCTGGACGCCATCCGCTCCTCGAACGTCATCGAGGGCGAGGCCGGCGGCATCACGCAGCACATCGGCGCCTACCAGGTGCCCGTGGAGCACGAGGGCGAGCAGCGTCGCCTCACCTTCATCGACACCCCGGGTCACGAGGCGTTCACCGCCATGCGTGCCCGCGGTGCGAAGGTCACCGACATCGCCGTGCTGGTGGTGGCGGCCGACGACGGCGTCATGCCGCAGACCGTCGAGGCGCTCAACCACGCCCAGTCGGCCGGCGTGCCGATCGTGGTGGCGGTCAACAAGATCGACAAGGACACCGCCGCCCCGGACAAGATCCGCGGTCAGCTCACCGAGTACGGCCTCGTGCCCGAGGAGTACGGCGGCGACACGATGTTCGTGGACGTCTCCGCGCGCAACAACATCAACATCGACCAGCTGCTCGAGGCGATCCTGCTCACCGCGGACGCCGCCCTCGAGCTCACGGCGAACCCGCACAAGGCCGCCCGCGGCGTGGCCATCGAGGCCAACCTCGACAAGGGCCGCGGCGCCGTCGTCACCGTGCTGGTGCAGACCGGCACGCTGCGCGTGGGCGACACCATGGTGGTGGGCTCCGCCCACGGCCGTGTGCGCGCCATGTTCGACGAGAACGGCAACGCCGTGGAGGCGGCCGATCCGTCGCGTCCCGTCCAGGTGCTCGGCCTGTCCACGGTGCCGCGTGCCGGCGACTCGTTCCTCGTCACCGACCACGAGCGCACCGCCCGCCAGATCGCGGAGAAGCGCGAGGCCGCGGACCGCAACGCCCAGCTGGCCAAGCGCCGCAAGCGCATCACCCTGGAGGACTTCGACCAGGCCGTGGCCGAGGGCAAGCTGGACACGCTCAACCTCATCATCAAGGGCGACGCGTCCGGTGCCGTCGAGGCGCTCGAGGACTCGCTGCTCAAGATCGAGGTCGGCGAGGACGAGGTGCAGCTGCGCGTCATCCACCGCGGCGTCGGCGCCATCACGCAGAATGACGTGAACCTGGCGACCGTGGACAACGCCATCATCATCGGCTTCAACGTGCGCCCCGCCGAGCGGGTCGCCGACCTGGCCGACCGCGAGGGCGTGGACATGCGCTTCTACAGCGTGATCTACGACGCGATCGACGACATCGAGAACGCGCTCAAGGGCATGCTGAAGCCGGAGTACGAGGAGGTCGAGCTCGGCTCGGCCGAGGTCCGCGAGGTGTTCCGCTCCTCCAAGTGGGGCAACATCGCCGGTTCGCTCGTGCGCTCGGGCCTCATCCGCCGCAACGCCCAGGCCCGCCTGGTGCGCGACGGCGTGGTGGTCTCCGATCACCTCAAGATCGAGTCGCTGCGCCGCTTCAAAGACGACGCCACGGAGGTCCGCGAGGGCTACGAGTGCGGCATCGGCCTGGGCAGCTTCAACGACATCAAGGAGGGCGACGTGATCGAGACCTTCGAGATGCAGGAGAAGCCGCGCGTCTGACGGCCGGGGCGGGGGCCCGCACGGGCCCCCGCCTTCCGCGTCCCACCCTCTGAACCATCACCACCGGAAGGAACCGCACCATGGCCGATCCGGCACGCGCCGGCCGCCTGGCCCAGCGCATCAAGGTCCTCGTGGCCGAGGCGCTGCGCCGCGGCGTCAAGGACGATCGCGTGGAGCCCGTCACCGTGACGGAGGTCCGCGTGACCAACGACCTGCAGCACGCCACCGTCTACTACACCGTCCTGGGCGACGAGGCCACGGTGGCCGCCGCCCACGAGGGCATCCAGGACAACCGCGGCATCCTGCGCCGCGAGGTGGGCCGCGGGCTCACCATCCGCCTGGTGCCCACCCTCGAGTTCGTGGCGGACACCGTCCCCGAGGCGGCCGCACACCTGGAGGACGTCCTCCGCGCGGCCAAGGAGCGGGACGCCGAGCTGGCGAAGGCGCGCGAGGGCGCGTCGTACGCCGGTGACGCGGACCCGTACCGCACCGCGGAGCCGGACGCCGACGCCGACGACGCCCCGCGCGCCTGAGGCCCGCGGCACGGTGAGCGCACGCAGCACCGGGGGACAGGCCCCCGACGCGCCGGGAACGGAGGCGTCGGGGGTCGTCCTCGTGGACAAGCCGCAGGGGTGGACCTCGCACGACGTCGTCGGGCGGGTCCGCCGGCTGGCGGGCACCCGCAAGGTGGGCCACGCCGGCACCCTGGACCCCATGGCCACGGGCCTGCTCGTGGTCGGCGTCAACAAGGCCACGCGCCTGCTGACCGCCATCACGGGCACGGACAAGACGTACACGGCCACGATCCGGCTCGGGCAGTCGACCGTCACGGACGACGCGGAGGGCGAGGTCGTGCAGACCCGGCTGGCCAACGCCGTCACGCCCGAGCGCGTGGCCGAGCAGGTCGCCGCCCTCACGGGCGAGATCCTGCAGGCGCCCTCGGCCGTCTCCGCCGTCAAGGTGGCGGGCCGGCGCGCCTACGATCGCGTCCGCGCGGGAGAGGACGTCACCCTCGACGCCCGCCCCGTCACCGTGCACGAGTTCACGGTGCACGAGCTGCGCCGGCTCGACGGCGGCCGGCTGGTCGACCTCGACGTCACCGTGCGCTGCTCGTCCGGGACCTACATCCGGGCGCTCGCCCGCGACCTGGGCGAGGCCCTCGAGACCGGCGGGCACCTCACGGCGCTGCGCCGCACCGCCGTCGGCCCGTTCGACGTGGCCGACGCGCTCTCGCTCGAGGCCCTCGCGGAGCGGTTCGCGATGACCGAGCTCTCCGAGGCCGCCGCCGGGCTCTTCCCGGTGCGCGAGCTGACGGAGCACGAGGCCCACGAGCTCGCCTTCGGGCGGGTCGTGGCGCCCACCGGCACGGGTGAGACGCTCGTCGCCGGGCGCGCGCCGGACGGCCGCGTCATCGCCCTCGTCTCCGACGTGCGCCGCCGCGGCGCCGACGTCGCCAAGCCCCAGCTCGTGTTCGCCCCGGCCGAGGGGCCGGGACAGGGAAGGACCGCATGATCCTCGACGCCTGGTTCTGGACGGGACTGGTGATCGGTGCCGTCTCGTTCGTCGTCTGCGTGGTGATGACGGCGATCCGCCGCCACCCCGCGGACGCCTCGATCCTCTCGGTGGCCGCCGTCGAGCTGTTCACGCTCGTCTATGCGGCGGCCGCCGCCGTCCGCCAGCTCGGCGGGGACACCCTGAACGGCCCCGGCTGGGAGTTCTGGGGCTACATCCTCACCGCCCTGATCGTGCCGGTGATCGCCGTGGGCTGGGCCGTCACGGACAAGACCCGGTGGTCCAACCTCGTGCTGGCCGTGGTCGGGCCCACGATCGCCGTGATGCTGCACCGCATGCAGGTCATCTGGTTCGGGCAGTGGTGAGGAGGATGGACATGGCACCCAGCGACGGCGCCCCCGCGCGCAACCAGGGTCTCGGCCGGATCATCGTCATGGTCTACGCGGTGTTCGCCCTCTCGGCGAGCGCGCGCAGCCTCTTCCAGATCCTCACGCAGTTCGACGCCGCCCCCGTGGCGTACACGCTCTCCGCGGTCGCGGCGGTCGTGTACATCGTGGCGACGTTCGCGCTCGCCCGCTCCGGCGCGCGCGCCTGGGCCGTGGCGCTGGGCGCCGTGCTCGTGGAGCTGGCCGGCGTGGTGGGCGTGGGCCTGTGGACCGTCCTGGATCCGGGGATGTTCGCCCACGACACCGTGTGGTCCCGGTTCGGCGCGGGCTACGGCTACGTGCCGCTCGTGCTGCCGGTGGTCGGCCTGATCTGGCTGCTGACGCACCGCCCCGCCCGCCCGGCCGAGGCGGGGGCGCTCTGATGCGGGTCTGGAACAGCCTGGACGAGGTCCCCACGGACCTGCCGCGCACCGTGGTCACCCTGGGCAACTTCGACGGCGTGCACCGCGGCCACCGGGAGGTGCTGCGCCGGGTCGTCGAGCTGGCGCGGGCCCGCGACGCCCTGGCCGTGGCCGTGACCTTCACCCCGCACCCGCGCGCCGTGCACCATCCCGAGGTGCCCCACGTGGACATCATCAGCCCCGAGCAGCGGGTCGTCCTCCTGGACGAGGCGGGTCTGGACGCGGTGCTCCTGCAGCGCTACACCCTCGAGTTCGCGGACCAGTCCCCGGAGGAGTTCGTCCGCGGCATGCTCGTGCACGGGCTGCACGCCGCCGTCGTGGTCGTGGGGCACGACGTGCGCTTCGGCCGGGGCAACACCGGCGACGTCGCGGAGATGGTGCGCCTGGGGGCCCGCTACGGCTTCGAGGTCGAGGCCGTCGAGGAGTTCCCCGCCGAACACGGGGCCGAGCCGGAGCGCCGCTGCTCCTCGACCTGGGTGCGGGAGGCCCTGGCCGCGGGCGACGTCGCCCAGGCCGCGGCCGTGCTCGGCCGGCACCACGTGCTCGCCGGCGAGGTGGTGCACGGGTTCGCGCGCGGCCGCGAGCTCGGCTTCCCCACGGCGAACCTCGAGACGGATGTGCAGGGCATGATCCCGGCCGACGGCGTCTACGCCGGCTGGGTGCACGACGCGCACGGCGGGGTGTGGCCGGCCGCGATCTCCATCGGCTCGAACCCCACGTTCGAGGACGTCTCCCGCGTGGTGGAGGCACACGTGATCGACCGCCACGACGAGCGGGTGGAGGACTTCGACCTGTACGGCCAGCACATCGAGGTGGAGTTCGTGGCCCGGCTGCGCGGGATGGTCGCCTACGAGGGCGTCGAGAAGCTCGTGGCGCAGATCACGCAGGACGTGGACGAGGCCCGGGCGATCCTGGCCACGACCCCCTCCGACCGGTGAGCGCCCCGGAGCCGGGCGCTTCCCCCGCTGTGCCGAACCTGCCGGGGCGCCCGGCCCGGGCCCGTCGGGCCGGGCCCAACCCCTTCGAGACCGGCGGGGAGCATTACGACGCCGTCCGCCCCTCCTACCCGGCCGCCGTGGTGGACCGCGTCCTGGCGGGCATCGCCGACGGCGCGGAGGTGGTGGAGCTCGGGGCCGGGACGGGACTGTTCACCCGGCTGCTCGCGGCCCGCCCGGCGGACCGGGTGCGGACGGTGACGGCCCTCGAGCCGTCGGCGTCGATGCGCGCCGTCCTGGAACGCGAGGTCGCGGCCGGCACGGGCGGGCGGGTGCGCGCCGTGCCGGGCACGGGCGAGGCCACGGGCCTGCCGGCGGCGAGCGCCGACGCCGTGGTGGCGGCCCAGGCATGGCACTGGATGGACCCGGCCGCGGCGAGCGCGGAGGCCGCACGGGTGCTGCGCCCGGGTGGGCGCCTGGCCGCGGTGTGGAACCAGCTCGACACGGCGGTGCCGTGGGTGCACCGTCTCACCCGGATCATGCACGCCGGGGACGTGCACGCCGCCCGGCCGGAGCAGCGCCGGTTCGCCGCCCCGTTCGGGGCGGAGGAGCACGCGCGCTGGGCGTGGACGCAGCCCATGACCGCGGCGGGGCTGCACGGACTCATGGCCTCGCGCTCGTACTGGCTGCGCGCGGACGAGCGGATCCGGTCCCGGATGACGGCCAACCTCGACTGGTACCTGCACGAGCACCTGGGCCATGCGGCGGACGCGGTCCTGCAGGTGCCCTACGTGACGGTGGCCTGGTGGGCGGCGCCGGTCAGGGGCGGGCGCCCACGGTGACCGGGACCGTCCGGGCGATCCCGGCCCGCCGCGCCTGCCAGAGCAGCAGCGCCGTGGCCACCGCGACCACCGCCACCGAGAGCAGCGTGGCCGCCGGGGAGCCGGCGGTCTCCGCGCCCACGTAGCTGTCCTCGACGGTGCCCACGAGCGTGCCGACGGCGATGATCACCACGTTGTTGACCACGTGGAGGGCGACGGCGGCCTCGAGCCCGCCCGTGCGCCACGTGAGCAGGACGGCGGCGACGGCGAACGCGGCGAGGTCCAGCAGGATCCACGGGTCGAGCGAGCCGTGGGCGAGCGAGAAGGTCGCCGCCGAGAGCACCGCGGTGACCGCGGCGGCCACGACCGGCCGGCGGATCCACGTGCCGACGGCCAGCAGCAGCCACCCGCGGAACAGGTACTCCTCGCCCGCGGCCTGGAACGGGGTGAGCACGAACGCCATGACGAGCAGCCAGACCCAGTCCTGCGCGCGCGGGGCCGTGGGGGCGCCGTCGAGGGCCCACGCGCCCAGCACGTAGGCGAGGAACAGCGGCGTCAGCACGACGACGCAGCGCGCCAGCCAGCGCCAGCGCACGCGGCCCTCGACCGAGTGGACGAAGCGGGCGGCGACGGGGTGGCCCAGCGCCACGGCCAGCAGCGCGACCCCGATCAGCGCGGCGAGCAGGAGGTTGTTCAGCAGCACCATGGGCGCGGAGTACAGGTCGAGGTCGGTCACGTCCGTCGGGTCGGCCGCGCCGAGCAGCGCGGGCCCGGACGTGGCGATCAGGGCGAGAGCGCCCAGCACGCCCCCGAGCACGAGGAGACCCACCAGGCCGGCCAGCACGAGGCCGAAGGACGCGAGCGGGTTCCACCATCGGGCCCGCGGCGTGCGCAGCAGCGCGGGGTAGCCGTGGCCGATCAGCGGCAGATCCAGGGGCGGCGCGGGCGGCCGGAGGGGGAACGACGACGTGGGGGACCGGTGGGGTGCTCACCGGGCCAGGGTAGGCGATGCGGTAGACTCGACCCTCGGCCTCCCTGCAGTCCGCGGTGGGGTGGGCCCCGCGTCGTCCGCCCCGGCGGGGCGCGGCCCGTGTTCGCGGTACCGAAGTGAAGGAGGCCCACCATGGCCCTGGATCCCGCTGTCAAGCAGCAGATCATCAAGGAGTACGCCACCCACGAGGGCGACACCGGTTCCCCCGAGGTGCAGATCGCGGTCCTGTCCCGCCGCATCAAGGACCTGACCGAGCACCTCAAGGAGCACAAGCACGACCACCACACCCGTCGCGGTCTGATGGCCCTGGTCGGTCGCCGTCGTCGCATGCTCGGCTACCTGCAGAAGGTCGACATCGAGCGCTACCGCGCGCTGATCGAGCGCCTCGGCCTGCGCAAGTGACCTGAGGAGGCGGCGCCGGAGCCCGCGGGAGACCCGCGAGCGCCGGCGCCGCCTTTCGTCTGCCCCCGGACGCACGTAGTGTGTCCCGGGGGAGAGATCGCCGCAGCCTGCGGCACTCCGGCGCGCCATGGCGCGCATCCCCGCATCATCGACACACCCGACGGCTCCGCGCCCATCGCTCGCGGTCCTCGACAGTGGCTCCCGGACCCCGCCGCACGGCGGGATGCCGAGGGCCTCGATCGAAGACCAGGGGGACAGGGACGCCTGCGGCGCCGTCCACCTGAAAGGAGGCCCTCATGGAGGGTCCTGAGATCACCTTCGCCGAGGCCGTCATCGACAACGGCTCGTACGGCAAGCGCACCGTCCGCTTCGAGACCGGGCGCCTCGCCCAGCAGGCCGCCGGCGCCGCCATGGTCTACATCGACGAGGAGACGTCGATGCTGTCCGCCACCACCGTCGGCAAGTCGCCCCGCGAGGGCTTCGACTTCTTCCCGCTGACCGTGGACGTCGAGGAGCGCATGTACGCCGCGGGCCGCATCCCCGGCTCGTTCTTCCGCCGCGAGGGCCGCCCGTCCACGGACGCGATCCTCACCTGCCGCCTGATCGACCGCCCGCTGCGCCCGGCGTTCGTCAAGGGCATCCGCAACGAGGTCCAGGTCGTCGTGACCGTCACCTCGATCGCCCCGGACGAGATCTACGACACGGTGGCCATCAACGCCGCCTCCCTGTCCACGCAGCTGTCCGGCCTGCCGTTCTCCGGTCCCATCGGCGGCGTGCGCATGGCCCTCATGGACGACGGCTCCGGCACGCGCCAGTGGGTCGCGTTCCCGAAGCACTCCCAGCTCGAGGGCGCCGTGTTCAACATGGCCGTGGCCGGCCGTGTGGTGGGCGACGACGTCGCCATCATGATGGTCGAGGCCGAGGCGACCCCGGACTCCTGGACCCTGGTCAAGGAGCGCGGCGCGCAGGCGCCCACCGAGGAGATCGTGGCCGAGGGCCTCGAGGCCGCCAAGCCCTTCATCCGCGCCCTGTGCGAGGCCCAGGCCGACCTGGTCAAGCGCGCCGGCAAGGACCCGGTGGACGTCCCCGTGTTCCAGGACTACCAGGACGACGCCTACGCCGCCGTCGAGAAGCTCGCCACGGACCGCCTGACCGAGATCTTCTCCATCGGCGACAAGCAGGAGCGCGAGTCGGCCTCGGACGCCTACCTGCTCGAGGTGCTCGAGGAGCTCGCCGGCGAGGGCAAGGACTTCGCCGAGCGCAAGGGCGAGATCGCCAAGGCCTACGGCTCCCTCACCAAGCAGATCGTGCGCCGCCGCATCCTCACCGACCAGGTGCGCATCGACGGCCGCGGCCTGACGGACATCCGCAAGCTGACCGCGGAGGTGGAGGTCCTGCCCCGCGTGCACGGCTCCGCCATCTTCGAGCGCGGCGAGACCCAGATCATGGGCGTCACCACGCTGAACATGCTCAAGATGGAGCAGCAGATCGACTCGTTGGCGCCGGAGACGGCCAAGCGGTACATGCACCACTACAACTTCCCGCCGTACTCCACCGGCGAGACCGGCCGCGTGGGCTCCCCGAAGCGCCGCGAGATCGGCCACGGCGCCCTCGCCGAGCGCGCCCTCGTGCCCGTGCTGCCGGCCCGCGAGGAGTTCCCCTACGCGATCCGCCAGGTCTCCGAGGCCCTCGGCTCCAACGGCTCGACGTCGATGGGCTCCGTCTGCGCCTCCACCCTGTCCCTGCTGAACGCGGGCGTGCCGCTGCGTGCGCCCGTGGCCGGCATCGCCATGGGCCTGGTCTCCGCCGAGGTGGACGGCCAGACCCAGTACGCGGCCCTGACCGACATCCTCGGCGCCGAGGACGCGTTCGGCGACATGGACTTCAAGGTGGCCGGCACCGCGGAGTTCGTCACCGCGATCCAGCTGGACACCAAGCTGGACGGCATCCCGGCCTCCGTGCTGGCCGCCGCCCTGACGCAGGCCCGCGAGGCGCGCCTGCACATCCTGTCCGTGCTGAACGCCGCCATCGACGCCCCGGACGAGATGGCCCCCACCGCCCCGCGGATCATCTCCGTGCGCATCCCGGTGGACAAGATCGGCGCGGTCATCGGCCCCAAGGGCGCCATGATCAACCAGATCCAGGACGACACGGGCGCGGACATCACCATCGAGGACGACGGCACCGTGCTGATCGGCGCCACCGACGGCGCCTCGGCCGAGGCCGCGCGCTCCGCGGTGAACGCGATCGCCAACCCGCAGGTCCCCGAGGTCGGTGAGCGCTACCTCGGCACCGTGGTGAAGCTGACCACGTTCGGCGGGTTCGTCTCGCTCACCCCGGGCAAGGACGGCCTGTTGCACATCTCCGAGCTGCGCAAGCTCAACGAGGGCAAGCGCGTGGACGACGTCGAGGACGTGCTCGGCGTGGGCCAGAAGGTCCAGGTCGAGATCACCAAGATCGACGACCGCGGCAAGCTGTCCCTCTCCCCGGTGGTGGCGGAGTCCGACGCCCTGGCCGAGACCGCGGACGCGATCGAGTCCTCGCAGATCGAGGCCTGATCCGCCCCGCCCGGCCCGGTGACCACGACGGCGCCGCACCCTCCCCGCGAGTGGTGCGGCGCCGTCGTCGCGCATGGGCGAGAATGGCCGTCATGAGTGTTCACCGTGAGATCCCCCTGGACTTCGACGGCGTGCTGGCGGACGAGGGCAACGGTTCCGTGGTGCGCCGCTCCGTGCTGCCCGGCGGCGTCCGCGTGCTCACCGAGGCCATGCCGGACCAGCGCTCGGTGACCATCGGCTACTGGGTGGCCGTCGGGTCCCGTGACGAGTCGCCCGAGGGCTACGGCGCCACGCACTTCCTCGAGCACCTGCTCTTCAAGGGCACTCCCACGCGCACCGCGATGGACATCGCGGCCGCCTTCGACCGCGTGGGCGGGGAGTCCAACGCCGGCACGGCCAAGGAGTCCACCGTCTACCACGCCCGCGTGCTGGACGAGGACCTGCCGATGGCCGTGGAGGTCCTCACGGACATGCTCACCTCCTCCCTGATCGACCCGGACGAGCTCGAGACCGAGCGCGGCGTGATCCTCGAGGAGCTCGCCATGGACGCGGACGACCCCGTGGACGTGGCCCACGAGAAGCTCGCCGAGGTCATGCTGGACGGCCACCCCCTCGGCCGGCCGATCGGCGGCACGCCCGAGACGATCCGGGCCGTCACCCGCGACCATGTGGTGGGGCACTACACGCACTGGTACCGCCCGGACGAGCTCGTCGTCACCGCCGCCGGCCACCTCGACCACGACGAGGTCTGCCGCCTCGTCCTCGCCGCCCTGCGCGCCTCGGGCTGGGAGCTCACCCCGGGAGCCCTGCCCGCCCCGCGTCGTGCCGTGGACACCGCCGGGGCCGCGGCCTCGCGGGTGCGGACCGGCACGCACACCGTCACCAAGGCGGTCGAGCAGGCCAACGTCCTCGTCGGCGGCCGCTCGCTGTCCACCACGGACCCGGACCGCTTCGCCCTGGGCGTCATGCAGTCCGTCCTGGGCGGGGGCATGTCCTCGCGGCTGTTCCAGGAGATCCGCGAGCGCCGCGGCCTGGCCTACAACACCTACTCGTTCTCCGCCGGGTACTCCGACGCCGGCTACTGGGGCCTGTACGCGGGCTGCCAGCCGGACCGGGTGGACGAGGTGGCCGCGCTGATGGAGGCCGAGCTGGACCGGATGGCCGAGGCCGACGTCACCGGGGAGGAGCTCGCGCGCGCCCACGGGCAGATCTGCGGCGGCACCGTGCTGGGCATGGAGTCCACGGGCGCCCGCATGTCCCGGCTGGGACGGGCCGAGCTGGTCACGGGGGAGTACGTGGACCTGGCGGCCTCCCTCGCCCGGGTCCGCGAGGTCGACGCCGGCCAGGTCCGGGCCGTGGCCGCGCGCCTGGCCGCGGGGGACCGGGCGCGCGTCGTCGTCGCCCCGGCCTGACCTCGGCCACGGCCGCCGGGGCGGGCCGCGTAGGCTGGAGGCCATGACCGAGACCCGCACCCCCTCCGCCGTGTCTGCTCCCGACGACGTCCCGCGCGTCGCGATCCTGGGCGCCCGTGGCCGCATGGGCCGCCACGCGGTGCCCGCGGTGCGAGCGGCCGAGGGGCTGGAGCTCGTGGCCGAGCTCGGCTCGCAGGACCGCCTGGACGCGGTGCTCGACGCCGGGGCCACCCACGTCCTGGACCTCACGGTGCCGGACGCCTCGCCTGAGAACGTGGCCTTCGCCGTGGAGCACGGGCTGCACACGGTCGTCGGCACGTCGGGCTGGGTGCCCGAGCGCCGCGAGCGCCTCGAGGCGCAGCTGGCTGAGCACCCGGGGGTGGGCGTGCTGATCGCCCCGAACTTCTCGGTCGGCTCGGTGCTGGCCTCGGCGTTCGCCGCGCAGGCGGCGCGGTACTTCGAGTCCGTCGAGCTCGTCGAGCTGCACCACCCGGACAAGGTGGACGCCCCGTCGGGCACGGCCGTGCGGACCGCCGAGCTCATCGGTGCGGCCCGGGACGCGGCCGGCGTGCCCGTCTCCCCGGACGCCACCGAGCACGACCCGGACGGCGCGCGCGGTGCCGTCGTCCACGGCGTGCACGTGCACGCGGTGCGCCTGCGTGGCCTGGAGGCGCACCAGGAGGTGCTGCTGGGCGGGCCGGGCGAGCAGCTCGTGGTCCGGCACGACGCGTTCGACCGCGGCGCCTACATGCCCGGCGTCGTCCTCGGCCTGCGGACCGTGGCCTCCCGCCCGGGTCTGACCTACGGACTGGACGGATACCTGGACCTTGGCTGAGCCCTCCCGCACCCCCGACGACGGCGCCGTGGGCCCGACCGAGCACGCCGCCCGTGCCCGCCGCTCGACCGTGATGAGCAAGGTGTGGGTCGGCTTCGTGTCCCTGCTCGTGCTGCTGTTCGCCGGGTTCGCCCTCAACGCGTCCGTCGCGCTGGTGCGCGCCCCGCAGCCGCTGGCCAAGGCGATCGGCGTGGGCGTCATCCTCGTGGTGCTGGTGACTGTGGCCGTCCTGGCCCGCGAGGTGTGGTTCGGCCGCCAGACCGAACGCCTGGCCGACCAGCTCGAGGCCGAGGGCGGGCTGCCGGAGGACGACCTGCCGCGCTCGCCGGGCGGCCGGATCGACCGGGAGGCCGCCGACGCCCAGTTCGAGCTGTACCGCGTGGAGGCCGAGGCCGCACCGCGCGACTGGCGCGCCCGCTACCGCCTCGCCCTGGCCTACGACGCCTCGGGCGACCGCCGCCGCGCCCGCGAGGCGGCCCGGGAGGCCGTCCGCCTGCACCGCGCCGGCTGACGCGGCCCACGCGTCGCTCAGCGCCCTGCGACGGCCCGTTCCCCACCCGCCCGGGAGAGCCGGGCCATCACGGCCTCGAGCGGACCCCGTCGGCCGCTGAGCTCGGCGGCCAGCCCGGCCGCGAGGCTCAGCACGACGAGGGCGGCGAGCAGTGCCCCGTCGGCCGGGTCGAGTCCGGTCGCGTCCACGAGCGCGAGCACCACGAGGTGCCCCACGTAGAGCGTGAGCGGGATGCGCCCCGCACCCACGAGCGGGCGCAGCGCGGCGTGCCCGACCAGCGGCCGGGCCAGCAGGCAGGCGCCCAGCACGGCGCAGGCCCAGCCCGCCGCAAGCACGGCGGCTACCACGGACCCGGAGTGCGGGGTCGGCAGGGCGAGCCACAGCGGATCCGGGATCAGCAGCGCGAGCCGCGGCTCGCCCGTGCGCAGCGTGAGCGCCGTCTCGACCGGGTCCGTGCCGATCGCCGCGGCGACCCGCCCGACTGTGCCCGGAGCCCGCAGCACCGCCGCACCGACGACGCCGGCCGCCGCCCACGCCGCGGCCCCGCCGCCGAGGATCCCGGCGGCCACGCGGGGACGGTCCAGCGGCAGCCGCCCCAGGGCCAGCCCCAGCACGAGGAACGCGCCCCAGGACAGGACGGGGTAGTAGCCCGTGACCGTGAGATCGGCCAGCAGCAGCCCGGGACGCAGCAGGTCCGCGGGGCCGGGGGAGAGCCAGAGCCGCCCGCCCACGAAGAACTCCTGGCGCCCCACGGCGGCCTGCGCGGCCGCGACCACCGCGAACACCAGCACCGGCCCGAGCACGAGCCACGCCCCCGCGATCACCCCCAGGGTGCGGGCACGCAGGCCCAGCAGGGGCAGCGCGAGCAGGAAGAGCAGGGCGTAGTGGCACAGGATGACGGCCACGGGGACCCCGAGCGTCCCGCACGCGAGCCCGAGCACGAACAGCAGGCCCGCGCGTCGGGCGATCCGGCGGCGCAGCGTCGCGCGCCGGGCCCCCGTGGCCGGCGTCGCGCCCCCCGTGGACAGGGCCAGCCCGACGCCGGCCAGCAGGACGAACAGCACCGAGGCGCGTCCGGCGAAGGACAGGAACGCCGGGTGCGGCGCCCCGTCCGCCGTCGCCGGGTCGAGGACGTGGACGGTGATCATGCCGAGCAGGGCGATTCCGCGGGCCGCGTCGACGCCGGGCAGCCGGCGACGCGCGGGCCGGTCCGGGCGGACGGCGGCGGGGGGCGGGGC
>NZ_JABFNH010000022.1:283212-306155 GCF_017168435.1 Micrococcus sp. KRD070 | reverse complement strand
CTCATGGGCCCCACCCTACCTGCGAGACTGGGGGCCCGCGCGTCGCGGAGGGGCCACGGACGGCGCGGGCCCCCAGTCTCGCAGGTAGGGTGGGGCCCATGAGTGCCGTCCGTTCCGCCGTCATCCCCTCCGAGCTGCTCTTCGGCACGGTCGTGCCCGCCATGGTCACCCCCATGACGGACGAGGGCGCCGTGGACCTCGAGGCGGCCGCCGTGCTGGCCGAGCACCTGGTGGACCGCGGGGCCGACGGCCTCGTGGTCACCGGCACCACCGGCGAGACCTCCACGCTCACGGACGACGAGAACGTGGCGATGTTCCGCACCGTCGTCGAGGCCGTGGGGGACCGCGCCAGGGTCGTGGCCGGCACCGGCACCAACGACACGGCGCACACCCTCGAGCTGTCCCGCCGCGCGGCCGAGACGGGCGTGGACGGGCTGCTGCTCGTCACCCCGTACTACAACAAGCCCAACCAGGCCGGCATCCGCGCGCACTTCGAGGCCGTGGCCGACGGCGTGGACCTGCCGATCATGCTCTACGACATCCCGGGCCGCTCCGTGATGCCGATCGAGCCCGAGACGATCATCGCGCTCGCGCAGCACCCCAACATCCGTGCACTCAAGGACGCCAAGGGGGACCTGCAGTCCACCACCACCGTCCTGGCGCACACGGACCTCGACCTCTACTCCGGCGACGACGGCGCGACCCTGCCGCTCATGGCGCTCGGCGCCGTGGGGGTCGTCTCGGTGGCCGCACACGCGGCCCCCGAGCTGTACCGCCAGCTCGTGGACGCCGTCCACGCCGGCGACCTGGCCGGTGCCCGTGACCACCACTTCGCGCTGGACCCCGTCCAGCGCGGCATCATGACCCACGTCCAGGGCGCGGTGGCCGCGAAGGCCGTCCTCGCCGCCCAGGGCGTCATCCCGTCCGCAGCCGTGCGGCTGCCCCTCGTCCAGGCCACGCCGGACGAGCTCTCCGTCATCCGAGCCGACCTCGCGGAGGCCGGCATCACCTTCTAGAAGGGACCCGTTCCATGACCGCAGGCACCCGCCTGTCCACCCCGCCCAAGCTCAAGCGGGGCACCTGCCGCATCGTCCAGTTGGGCGGCCTCGAGGAGGTCGGCCGCAACATGGTCACCTTCGAGATCGACGGCAAGATCCTCATCGTCGACTGCGGCGTCCTCTTCCCCGAGGAGCACCAGCCCGGCGTCGACCTGATCCTGCCGGACTTCGACTACATCCGGGACCGCGTGGATGACGTCGTCGGCATCGTCCTGACCCACGGCCACGAGGACCACATCGGCGCCGTGCCGTACCTGCTGCGCCTGCGCGACGACATCCCCGTGATCGGCTCCAAGCTGACCCTCGCCCTGATCGAGGCCAAGCTCGAGGAGCACCGGATCACGCCGCGCACCCGCGTGGTCAAGGAAGACGACATCGTCGAGTTCGGCCCGTTCGAGTGCGAGTTCGTGGCCGTGAACCACTCGATCCCGGACGCGCTCGCCGTCGCCATCCACACGGACGCCGGCACCATCCTGCACACCGGCGACTTCAAGATGGACCAGCTGCCGCTCGACGGCCGCATCACGGACCTGCGCGCCTTCGCCCGTCTCGGCGAGGAGGGCGTGGACCTGTTCATGACCGACTCCACGAACGCCGAGGTCCCGGGGTTCACCACCACGGAGGCGGAGATCGGCCCCACCCTCGAGCGCTACTTCGCCACGGCGAAGCGCCGCATCGTGGTGGCCTCGTTCTCCTCCCACGTGCACCGCGTCCAGCAGGTCCTCGACGCCGCCCACAAGCACGGTCGCAAGGTCGCCTTCGGCGGGCGCTCCATGATCCGCAACATGACCATCGCGGCGAAGCTCGGCTACCTCAACGTGCCGAACGGGATCCTCGTGGACATCCGCAAGGTGGACAAGTACCGCGACGACGAGATCGTGCTCATGGTCACCGGCTCGCAGGGCGAGCCGATGGCGGCCCTGTCCCGCATGGCCAACGGGGACCACCAGGTGCAGCTGGAGGAGGGCGACCTCGTCGTGCTGGCCTCCTCCCTGATCCCGGGCAACGAGAACTCCGTGTTCCGCGTGATCAACGGGCTCATGAAGCTCGGCGCGACCGTGGTGCACAAGGGCATGGCCAAGGTGCACGTCTCCGGCCACGCCTCCGAGGGCGAGCTGCTGTACTGCTACAACATCGTCGAGCCCGAGTTCGTGATGCCGGTGCACGGCGAGACCCGCCACCTGATCGCCAACGGCCGGATCGCGGAGAAGACCGGCGTGCCGGCCGAGAACGTCATCCTGGCCGGCAACGGCACCGTGGTGGACATGACCGACGGCCTCGTGAAGGTCGTCGGCGAGGTGGAGTGCGGCTACGTGTACGTGGACGGCTCCTCCGTGGGTGAGATCTCCGACTCGGACCTCAAGGACCGCCGTGTCCTGGGCGAGGAGGGCTTCCTCTCGATCATCACCGTGGTCAACCGGCAGACCGGCACGATCGTGTCCGGCCCGGACGTCCACGCCCGCGGCGTCGCCGAGGACGAGAAGGTGTTCGAGGAGATCAAGCCGAAGATCGTCCGGGCGCTCGAGGAGGCCGTGCAGTCCAGCAAGGACCACACCGCCCACCAGCTCCAGCAGGTGGTCCGCCGGACCGTCGGCACGTGGGTCAACCGCAAGCTGCGCCGCCGCCCGATGATCATCCCGGTGGTCCTGGAGGCCTGACCCCTCCGGGTCGCCATGCCTGCCGTGTCCGCGGTTCGCGGTAGTTTGGTAGGCATGGCGACCCGTACTTCCCCCACGCGTTCGTCGTCCTCCTCCTCCGCCACGTCCCGCTCCGGCTCCGCCGGACGCCGAGGCTCCGGACGGAAGGGGTCGACCGCGACCGTCCCCGAGGCCGACCGGCCCGCCGCGCCCCTGCGCGCCCTGCACACCCTGTGGATGGGGTTGGCCACACCGGTCGGCGCGGGCTTCCGCAAGCTCGGCCCGGACGTGCGCATCGACCGCGAGGAACGCCGTGACGGCACCGGCCTGCTCCTGCTGCTGCTCGCCGCGCTGATCGCGGCCGTGGAGTGGTGGGGCCTGCGCGGCACCGCCGTCGGCCGCGTGGTGCACGGGGTGGTGGGCGGCACCGTCGGGTGGTTCGCCCTCCTGGTGCCGATCGCCCTGCTCGTCGTGGCCGTGCGCTGCTTCCGCCACGCCACGGACCATCGCGCCAACGGGCGCATCATCATCGGCCTGCTCATGGCCACCGTCGCGGGCTCCGGCATCGCCCACCTCGTGGGCGGCGTGCCCTCGGCCGCCGACGCCTTCGAGGACATGCTCGGCGCCGGGGGCATGGTCGGCTACCTCGCGACGGCGCCGCTGGCCTCCCTGCTGACCCCCGTGCCCGTCTGGGTCCTCATGATCCTGCTGGCCTTCTTCTCGGTGCTCGTGCTCACCGCGACGCCCGTCGGTGCGATCCCGCAGCGGCTCGCGGGAGGCTACGACTGGCTCACGGGCCAGGACCCCGAGGGCGCCTCCGAGCAGCGGGCCGCCCGCCGCGACGAGCGGCGCCGGGCCCGTGAGGAGCGCCGCGAGGCCGAGGACCTCGCCACCCCGCTCTCCGTGGACGCGGAGACCGGGCGCACCCACCCGGACCACGACCAGTCCTACCTGGACGGACCGGCAGCCGGCTCCCACGCCGCCGGGGCCTCCCGGCCGGGCCTGTTCGCGCGCCTGTTCGGCGGGCGCCGGGCACGCGAGGATCAGGCCGCCGACGCCGCCTCGGAGCACTCCGCCGGCACCGCCTACGACTCCCCGGTGATCCACGAGGCCGAGGCCGGCTCCCACGCCGCCCCCGAGGCCGAGACCACCCAGGTCCTGCCCCGACCCGCCCCGCGGCGGGCCGCTCGCGGAGAGCAGGGCGTGTTCGACGCCGAGCAGGCCGCCGCAGACGCGCGTGACCCGCGGGACGCGGACCAGGACGCCTCGGACGACTTCGACCCGTGGGTGGACGAGGACGACGCGCCCGAGGACGCGGACGCCGAGCCGCAGCCGCCCGCCGGAGTGCGCCGGCCCACGGCCGCGGACCGTGCCCTCGAGCAGGTGCGCGAACACGCCCGCGCCCAGCGCGAGGCCGCCGCCCCGGCCGCCACAGCCCTGGAGGAGGACGCGGGGGAGGACACCCCGTTCGCCCTGGACGACGCCCCAGGTCAGGGCTCCGGGACCGCCGCACCGTCGTCGTCCTCCGCCGTGCCCGCCAGCACCCCCGCACCGGTGCCGCCGGTGACCGCAGAGCCGGCCCGCGGCACCCAGTCCCCGCTGGGCGGGGACGTGTCCTACACGCTGCCGCAGTCGGCCCTGCTCCCTGCCGGCCCCCAGCCGAAGGAGCGCTCCGAGGCCAACGACCGGGTCGTCGCCGCGCTGACCACCACGTTCACCGAGTTCAAGGTGGACGCCCAGGTCACCGGGTTCTCCCGCGGGCCGACGGTGACGCGCTACGAGGTCGAGGTCGCCCCCGGCACCAAGGTGGAGAAGGTGACGGCGCTGGAGAAGAACATCGCGTACGCGGTGGCCTCCTCGGACGTGCGGATCCTCAGCCCCATCCCGGGCAAGCGCGCGATCGGCATCGAGATCCCCAACACGGACAAGGAGGTCGTGGCCCTCGGCGACGTCCTGCGCTCGCAGGCCGCCCAGCGCACCGACCACCCGATGGTGATGGGCGTCGGCAAGGACGTGGAGGGCGGCTACGTGGTGGCCAACCTCGCGAAGATGCCCCACATGCTCGTGGCGGGCGCCACCGGCGCCGGCAAGTCCTCGTTCGTGAACTCGATGATCACCTCGATCCTCATGCGCTCCACCCCGGACGAGGTGCGCATGGTGATGGTGGACCCCAAGCGCGTCGAGCTCACCGCGTACGAGGGCGTGCCCCACCTGGTCACCCCGATCATCACGAGCCCGAAGAAGGCGGCCGAGGCGCTGCAGTGGGTCGTCAAGGAGATGGACACCCGCTACGACGACCTCGCGGCGTTCGGCTACAAGCACGTGGACGACTTCAACAAGGCCGTCCGGGCCGGCCAGGTGAAGCTGCCGCCGGACTCCAAGCGCGTGCTGCGCCCGTACCCGTACCTGCTGGTCATCGTGGATGAGCTCGCGGACCTGATGATGGTCGCCCCGCGCGACGTCGAGGACGCGATCGTGCGCATCACCCAGCTGGCCCGTGCGGCCGGCATCCACCTCGTGCTCGCCACGCAGCGGCCGTCCGTGGACGTGGTCACGGGCCTGATCAAGGCCAACGTGCCCTCGCGCATGGCGTTCGCGACGTCGTCGGTCACGGACTCGCGCGTGGTCCTGGACCAGCCCGGCGCGGAGAAGCTGCTCGGCCAGGGCGACGCCCTGTTCCTGCCGATGGGCAAGTCCAAGCCCATGCGCGTGCAGGGGGCGTGGGTCAACGAGTCCGAGATCCACGCCGTCGTGGAGCACGTGAAGTCGCAGATGCAGGTCCAGTACCGCGAGGACGTGATCCCCGAGAAGACCGAGAAGGTCATCGACGAGGACATCGGCGACGATCTGGACCTGCTCCTGCAGGCCGTCGAACTCGTGGTCACCACGCAGTTCGGCTCCACGTCCATGCTGCAGCGCAAGCTGCGGGTGGGCTTCGCGAAGGCCGGCCGCCTCATGGACCTCATGGAGTCCCGCGGCGTCGTGGGCCCCTCCGAGGGCTCCAAGGCCCGCGACGTGCTGGTCAAGCCCGACGACCTCGCGGACGTGCTCGCCACCATCTCCGGAGACACCCCGCCCTCGACCGGAACCGGTGACGACGCCGCCTCGGCGTCGTCCGCTCCGCGCGACCTGGTGCAGGAGGACCTGGACTCGCGCCCGGCCGCCGTGGACTGGAACGATGAAGACGACGACGAGGGATCGGAGGACGCGTGGCAGCTGACGGGCAGATGAGCACGGCGGGCGGGGCGCAGCACGTGTCCGCCTGGAACCTGCCGAACATCCTGACCTCGGTGCGCATCCTGATGGTGCCCTTCTTCGCCTGGGCGCTGTGGGCCGGCGGGCCGTGGGGCGGCGACTCTCTCCTCGCCCGCTGGGTCGCGCTGGCGCTGTTCGCGGCGGCCATGTACACCGACAAGCTCGACGGGGACATCGCCCGCGCCCGCGGGTTGATCACCGACTTCGGCAAGATCGCGGACCCCATCGCGGACAAGCTGCTCACGGGCACGGCCCTCGTGCTGTTCTCCCTGCTGGGCGAGCTGTGGTGGTGGGTGACCATCGTGATCCTGGTGCGTGAATGGGGCATCACCCTGATGCGCTTCGTGGTGATCCGCTACGGCGTGATGCCGGCCGGCCGCGGCGGCAAGCTCAAGACCGTGCTGCAGACCGTGGGCATCGGCCTGCTGCTCCTGCCCCTGGCCCCGCTCGTGGGCGGCTGGTGGCCGTGGGCCGGATGGGTGGTCATCGGGGCCGCCACCGTGCTGACGGTGCTGACCGGCCTGGAGTACGTCAAGGACGCGTGGGTCCTGCGGCGGGACGCCTTCGCCGCCCAGCGGGGGGCCTGAGGCGATGACCATGGCGGCGGCCCGGGACGTGGTGCACGCGCTCGCGGACGCGGGCCTCACGGTGGCGACGGGGGAGTCCCTCACCGCCGGCCTGCTGGCCGCGCGCCTGGCCGACGTCCCCGGGGCGTCGGCCGTGCTGCACGGCGGCGTGGTGGCCTACCAGAACGCCGTGAAGACCGGCCTGCTGGGTGTGCCGGAGGACCTGCTCGCGCGGATCGGGGCGGTGGACGCGGACGTGGCCCGGCGGATGGCCCTCGGCGCCCGGGCGGCCCTGGGCGCCGACGTCGGCGTGGCCACCACGGGCGTCGCCGGGCCCGAGCCGCACCAGGGCCAGCCGGTGGGCACCGTGTGGCTCGGCCTGGCCGTGCCCGACGCGGACGCGAGCGCGCTGGACGTGCTCGGCGGCGAGCGCGACGGCGCGGCCACCGCGATCCTCCTCCGGCTCGACGGCGACCGGGCCGCGATCCGGGAGGCCACCGTCGCCGCGGCGCTGCAGGCCCTGACGCACCTGCTCGCCGGCCCCGACCACTGAGGCTGCATGGGGGCGCCGACCGACCCGACTCGGCGCCCCGTCCCTGGTGCCGGCCCGACCCGGCGCGTAGGTTCGGCGCGATGGAGACCGCATCGCCTCCCACCCCGCCCGAGCATGCGCCGCAGGACGGCGACGACGCCCCGGGCCCCCGCGTCATCGGCCTCGTGGCCGACCCGGGCACCCCGTGGGCCCTCGTGCGCCGCATCGCCGGGGACGTCGAGGACCGGCTCGACGAACGCCTGCCGCAGCCCGGCGGCTGGCGGGTCGAGACACGGCAGGAGTCGCTGCCGGTCGGTGCGACCGGGGGCATGGTCCTGGAGGAGCCGGTCCGCTCACTCGCGGACGGGCAGGGATGGGACACGGTGGTCGCCGTCGTCGACCTGCCCCGGTTCGACGACCGGCGCGGCGTGGTGGCGGACGTCGTGCCGCAGCTGCGGGTCGGCGTCGTGTGCGTCCCGGCGCTGGGGGTCATCACCCCGGCCCGCCGGCTGCGGGAGACGGTGCTGCGGATCGTCGAGCACATCGACACCGCCCCGCACGTGGACCCGCCGGACGGGGAGCTGGACGTGCAGTCCTCCGACGAGTCCGGCGAGGTGGAGGAGGACGGCGGCCGGTCCCCGGCGGACGAGCCTCCCGAGCCCGACACGGCCGCGCTGCGGGGCATCGCCCCACTGGGCGACGTCGACGCGGACGTGACCACGACCACCGGGATGGGCGGCGGGTCCCGGCGCACGTCCACGGTGTACGTGAAGGGCTGGACGGGCACGCTGCGCCTGCTGGCCGGGATGGTGATGGCCAACCGGCCGCTGCTCATGCCGCGGGACATGACGTTCACGATCGCCTCGGCCAGCGCGGCCGGTGCCTACGGCGTGTTCTTCGGCTCCATCTGGGTGCTCTCCAGCGTGATGTCTCCGGGGCGGCTCGCGGCGGTCAGCGTGCTGTCCGTGGTGTTGCTGGTGGCGTGGCTGGTCACCACGAACGGTCTGTGGACGCACGGTGCGGCCCACCGGCACAGCTCGCGGCTGGACAACCTCTCCACCGTGCTCACCGTGGGCCTGGCCTGCACCGTCGTCTACGTGCTGCTCTTCGTGACGCTGCTGCTGGTCGCGCTCATGATCATCCCCGTGGAGTATCTGGGGGAGGAGCTCGAGCAGCCCAGCGGTGTGGGCGACTACGTCCGGCTCGTGTGGCTGGCGGCGTCGATGGGCACGATGGCCGGGGCCGTCGGATCGAGCCTGGACGACTCCGAGCGCATCCGGAACGCCACGTACTCCCTGCGGGAACGGCATCGGCGCTCGGAGCGGCACGAGGGCGACGGGGCCGCGGAGGGCCCGACGGCGGGGGAGGCGGTGTCTCGGGAATGAACGCGACCCCGCCCGACGTTGAATGTAACGAGTCAAGAAGAGTGCCTCGCGGGATCAGGCCCGCGGTCCGGCGCCCTTCAGGAAAAGTCCAGGAGCAGGCGATAGACATGATGCGACATCCCGTCCATTCCCACGGAATCACGCGCTGGGTCGATGACCAGCCCCGTCCCCGCGCAGCCGCCCCCGACATCAAGGAGCGCAGCATGCCCCTCCTCCGCCACGAGATCGGCGACGTCCTGCGCGACGTCCGGCAGCTCCAGGGCCGCACCCTGCGCGAGGTCTCGCACGACGCCCGTGTCTCGCTCGGCTACCTGTCGGAGGTGGAGCGCGGCCAGAAGGAGGCCTCCTCCGAGCTGCTGGCCTCGATCTGCCAGGCGCTGGCCATCCCGCTGTCCTACCTGCTGCGGGAGGTCTCGGACCGGCTCGTGGAGCAGGAGGGCATGGTCGTCCCGGACACCCTGCCGGACGACCTCACGGACCCCAGCCTGGGCTCGCTGGCCGGCCGCTGACCCCGCCACACCCACGGCGCGGGCGCCCCGTCTCGGGGCGCCCGCGCCGTCTGCGTCCCCGTCCCTGACCCCGCGACCGACCACAGAGAGGACCGCCCGTGCGCGAGAGCGAGTTCCGCCGACTGATGGACGAGGAGTTCGGCCCCGCCCGGGCCGGCCTCGTGGCCGACTCCCTGCACCTGCCCGGCCTGGACACCACCGCGACGGCGGCGCTCGCCGCCGGCGTGGACCCGCGGCGGGTCTGGCTGGCGGTCTGCGACCTGCATGAGATCCCGCAGGAGCGGCGTCTCGGTCGGGACGTGCCGCCGAAACGCTGACGTGTTTCTCTGCCGCCAGAGCCCTGGCCGGTACAGTGGCTGGGGGCCGGGCGTGTGGTTGACACGCGATGGCCTGCTAACCAAGGGCAGGTACCAATCGAACAGGTGCGTGGCCACCAATTCGGACTAAGGAGCCACCGATGATTTTGGCGGACGCCGGGGCGACGGGCGTGGCCCGAGTCCGTTCGAGGGGCGGCGTTTACGACGTGGTCGTGCCGGACTCTGGCACGGACTACATCCAGGGACACCTACAGCGCGAGGGTTCTCCCTACGAGGAGGAGATGCTGGACAGGATGGCCGCGGCCCTGTTGCCCGGTGACCTTGTCATTGATGTCGGGGCCAATATTGGCAACCACACGCTTAACCTCGCTTGTGTGGCCGATGCCCGAGTAGTCGCTATAGAGCCAGACAGCCACCTTGCCGATGCATTGCGCCGGTCAGTCGAGTTAAACGGCGCCGTTGACCGCGTCGAGGTGTATGAATGTGCCGCGGGTGCGCAACCCGGCTTTGGGCGTTTGATCCTACACGATCCTGCGAATCTGGGAACGCAGTCGCTCTCATTCGAAGAAGGTGATGCTGGCCAAGATGTGGCTGTCTACACCCTCGACGATCTCATCCAAAGGCAAAGCGTACGCATGGTGAAGATCGATGTAGAGGGCTTTGAACTGGAGGTCCTGCAGGGCGGGATGGAGATGATTACCAGAGACCGCCCGTTGATCTGGGTCGAGTGCCTGGACTATGAAGCGTATGAGGCTGTGAGCTCATTGCTAAGCCCGCTCGGCTACCGTGTAGTTGACGTGGTAAACGCCTCGCCGACGCTGCTGTTCTCCCCCGGAGGCAAGCAGAACGACGCAGGGGAGCGGACCGGAATAAATGCAGTCATGCATCGCCTTTACACCGAGCGTCGGATAGCGGAGTCCCTTCGCAGCAAATTCCAGACAATCACCAACGATTTGGAAGATCCCGAGGCTCGGAAACTAGTAACGCATCTAGGCGCTCTCGCGGAACTGGAGATCGGACAGTCCGCGGCCGAGGCTGAACTCAAGGGGGCCTTGACGGACGCTCGGCGACGGATTGCGGAACTCGAGGCCAGAGAACGGCTTCATCTAGAGGACTTCCGCGCCATCCGTGGATTCGTGGAAACGGTCGAAGATCGACTCTGGTCCACACGTACCGTCCAGGCAGAGAACGAGGCGGCCGCAGAGCGTCTTCGGTATCTGGAAGATGCGCTCGAACTCGTGACGACAGAAAAAGAGATGGCCCTTGCCGAGGCCGGCGAGATGCGCGCGACCCTACGCCGTATTCGATCGTCTCGAACTTTCCGCGCCGGTAGGGCGTTGAGTGAGGCCCAAAGCGTTTCCGGCGCATCGCGCGCACTGCCTCGACTGCTTGCGATCATCCGTGAAGAGAAGAAGAAGCGCGACGTATGACCCGAGCAATTCCCAAGCCAGTGGTGCCGGCCGACATAGCAGCTCGACGCCGCAACAGTGATCCCGTCCCGGTGCGCCGACGAGCCGGCCGAGCCGGAAAGCTCGTCGTCGCTTGCATTTTGGACGAGTTCTCACAAACTGCGTTCGAGGCCGAGGCAGATTTGGTGCCACTAACGATGGAGTATTGGCGTGCCGAGATCGCGGCGGCCCAGCCGGATCTCCTACTCGTTGAGTCAGCCTGGCGGGGGCACCGGCAGACCTGGTGGAACACGGTGCACCGCCTTGGACCCGAACTTCAGGGGATCTTGGCGTGGTGCCGCTCTCGCGGCGTCCCCACGGCGTTCTGGAACAAGGAGGACCCGGTCCACTTCAACACGTTCCTCACGGCTGCGGGCGAGTTCGATGCGGTATTTACCACCGACCTCGACTGTGTTCCGCGCTATAAGCGCGAGCTGGGTCATGAGAATGTGCACTTCCTGCCCTTCGCGGCGCAGACCGCCCAATCCAACCCTGTCGAAGTGTTTGACCGCGTGGAGGGTTGCGCTTTTGCCGGTGCCTATTATGCGAAGTATCCAGAACGCCTTGCTGATCTCCAAGAGCTGTCCGCGGAACTCTCCGCGGATGGGCGGCGGTTTGACATCTACGATCGCAATCATGGGCGTGCTACCTCGGGCTACACATTCCCGGAGGACTATCAGCGATACATCGTCGGCGGGGCGCTGACGCCGGGCCTCCTGGACGTGCCCTACAAGGGCTATACAGTTAACCTCAACCTGAATTCGGTTAAACAGTCGCAGTCGATGTTCGCTCGTCGGGTTTTCGAATTGCTTGCCTCCAATACTTTGACCGTCAGCAACTTCTCCCGCGGGCTTCGACTGATGTTCGGGGACTTAGTCGTCTCTACTGACTCAGGCAGGCAGATGCGACGCCGGCTCGAAGCGATCGAGGCCCAGCCGAACGGCAACGAGCGTCTTCGTGCCGTGGCCCTTCGCAAGGTCCTGCGCGAGCACACCTACACAGAGCGCTTAGAGTTCGTCGCGTCGCGGTCAGGGGTGACGTTGCCGGATGCTGCTGTCGAGCGTCCGCTGATGGTTGTCCCCTCTACCCTCGGCCGGGATGCAGCGGCCGTCGTGGAACTTGTCCGCCGATGGGCAGGTCAGACCTGGAACGACTGGGTCCTGGCCGTGCAGGGCAAGGTTGAGGAATTCGCGCCCATGCCGCTTGAGCTACAGGATCCTCGTGTGGTCCTGTTCGACGAACTGGCCGACTTGGACGGGCTGGCAAGGACAAGGGGGTGCACCCTCGCCGGGATGCTTGATCCCAACGACTGGTACGGCCCCCACTATCTCGAGGACATGGTCCTCACTCTGAGATGGGCGGATGTGAAAACGTGTGGGCACGTGGAGCACTACGCCGTTGACAGCGTCGACGGCTCGCTCGAACGCCGTGAGCTTGGTACGGCCTGGCGACTGCAGGACAAGATTCTGCCGTGTCGTTCCCTCTCGCGACTTGATTGGGCACAGGTGGCGGACTGTAACGGAGTCGCTAGGCAACTGGACGCTGCGCAGCTGTCGGGCCTGGCCGTCTCGCCGCTCGAATATTGCGCCGGAGGCGCGACCTCGGAAGAGCCAGCACTCGCGCCCGCGTCCTCGCTCGATGTTTACGAGGGCTTGACACTGACGGAGATCCGTCAGCATGCGGACGATCTGGTCTTCGCAGAATCCAGCGACGACATGCCGGTTATGGACCTGGGAACCATCTTCGAGGGAATGAAGTCCTTCGACGAGATGACTCTGACATGGGAGGACGGAGTGCCCCGTGTCACGTCTTCCCTTGGGGCAGGCCGGCACCAGTACTGGATTAACTCACTGGCGCGCCCAGTGGAGTTTCACCAAAACGGTAATGATCAGCCCGTGTACTTCGACGTCAGCGTCGGACTCGACATCATGCTCGTTGCCTATTGGTTAGATGCTGACGGACAGCGCTTCGGCCATGCCATGATTCCGGCGCGCCAGTACACCACCGTCAAGATCCCCGAGCAGGCTCGCGCGATGCGTTGGGGTCTACGGGTGAGTGGATCCGGTAGCGCCGTGGTCCATCGCGTAGTAAACGGGCCCTACGTTGCGCCCTCCGTGCCCATGCTGGCTGGAAGTTCTGATGTGTTGATCACTAACATCTATCCTGCCTATGACAACCTCTACAGGAATGGGTTCGTTCATAGTCGGCTTCGTCGATATAGGGAGATGGGCCACCGCCTGGAAACCATCCTCGTGGGCGAAGGAGACGGCCCTAGATTTCGAGAGTTCGAAGACGTCGACGTGGCCGTATTGCGTGTCCAGGACCTCATTGCGACTCTTGCAACGGGAGAGGTGAAGACCCTCGTAGTACACTGTTTGCTCCCCGAGACGTGGAATGTATTGAAGGCTACGTCTGACCTCCCTCCGACCACGGTGTGGGTTCACGGATTCGAGATCCAGCCCTGGTGGCGTCGCCGTTTTAACTACGCCACGGAAGAAGAGCTGGATGCCGCTAAGATGCTCACTGAACAGCGTTTGGCAATGTGGAGAGAAGTCTTCGATTCCAGCCCCGACAATATGCACTTCATCTTTGTCTCCCGGTGGTTCGCTGAAACAGTTTTCGAGGATGTCGGTATTCGCTTGCCAGACCATCGGTATTCGGTGATTCATAATCCAATCGATGACACCGTCTTTCCGTATCAAGAGAAGACCGCGCAGCACCGTCTTCGTGTCCTCTCGATCCGCCCATACCATTCGCATGTATACGCCAACGACCTTGCCGTTGCTGCTGTTCTTGAGCTATCCAACGAGCCTTGGTTCAATGAGCTGGATTTCACATTTATTGGAGATGGCCCTCTCTTCGAGGAGACGCTGGCGCCATTGTGGGATTTCGAGAATGTATTGATTCGAAAGGGATTCTTGACTCATGCAGAGATCGCGTCCGAGCATGCTCGGCATGGCGTACTGCTCGTGCCCACCCGCAGCGACACCCAGGGCGTCAGCCGCGACGAGGCGATGTCCTCGGGTCTGGTGCCCATCACGTCGGCGGTGGCCGCGATCCCCGAGTTCGTCGACGAGGAGGTCGCCTTCCTGGCGCCGCCCGAAGACCACCGCGCGCTCGCGGACGCCGTCCGGACGCTGCGCGCCGAGCCCGCGCGGTATCTGAGGATGTCCGCGGCCGCGGCACGCCGGGTCCGCAGACAGTCCGGCGCGGACCACGTGCTGGACGCCGAACTCCGCCTGGCGTTCCGCACCGACGGGGACCACTCCGCTCCGTCGGTCCGTCCCCATCCCGAGAGAGAGGCCCACAGGCCATGACCGCACGCATCGCCGTCGTCGGGAGCGCCCTGACCCGCTCCGCCCTGGTCGCGGACCCCCGGCTCTCCGTGCCCGCAGGGCACTTCCTCGCCCGGGTCTCCATGGCCGGACTGGGCACCCCGCCCGTCGAGGACGCCGACCTGACCGGGGTCGCCTCGGACTTCCGGCGTGAGCTGGTCCGCCGCGACGTCGACCGCATGCTCGTGGCCGACCTGGTCCGGCTCGATCCCGACGCGATCGTCGTCGACGTCGCCGACGAGCGCTTCGCCCTCGACGTGCTCCCGTCCGGGGCCGTCGTGACCGTCTCGCCGGAGTACCTCGAGTCGGCACCGCCGCAGGACGGCCGGCGCCGGGTGCCCAGCGGCGACGACGAGCACTTCGCGCTGTGGGTGGCCGGGTGGCGGACCTTCCTCTCCACCCTGGATGCCGTGGGTCTGAGAGAGCGGCTGATCCTGCATCACGGCGGGGTGGCGGTCCGCACCGCGGACGGGACCGCCGCCCGGCACGAGGCCGCGATCCTCGCTGCCGCGCGCTACGCGGACCGGCTCGCCGACCGGGCGGCCCAGGACCTCGACCCGGCCCGGGTGGTGCGCGTGGACGACGCGATCCGACACGCCGCGCTCGCCGACGACGGCACCGCCGACCCGCTGGCCCTCGCCCCGGCGGCCGCCGCCGCGCTGGCGGCCGGGGTGGTCGCCGTGCTTGACGGACGCGATCCATGGGAGGTCGACGGTCTCGTCGACGTCAGCCCGGACGCGGAGCCCGTCGAGCCCGCTGCGCCGCAGGCCCCGGCCGAGCCCGCTGCGCCCGAGCCGTCCGCCGAGCCCGCTGCGCCCGAGCCGTCCGCACCATACCGGGACGTCGTGGAGAGCGACTATGCGAACTACGGGGTCGACCCGGTCCGCTGGGGGTCGGTCGAGGAGTTCGCGGCCTCCGGCTTCGGTCCGGGACTGCACATCCTGCCCCTGCCGGACGGCAATCACCTTGACCTCATCATCCGCGGTGACCTCGGGGGCGTGGGAGAGCGCGAGTCCGTCGTCGTCTTCCTCACGGGCGCGATGAGCCAGCGGAACAGCGTGGCCCCGCCGTTCTTCGCCGGGCGTCGGCTCTCCTACGAGCTGGGGATCCCGTGGGTCGCCGTCAGCGACCCCTCGATGCAGCTCGCCGACGACCTCCTCCTCGGGTGGTACACGGGCTCGCCCGGCTCCCAGGCCCACGCCACGTTGCTCGCCACTCTGCGGGCCCTGGCGGACGGGCTGGGCCGTGACCTGCTCCTGGTGGGCGGGTCCGGGGGCGGTTTCGCGGCGCTGCGGCTGAACGAGGAGCTCGAGGGGCGCAGCAGCGTCTTCGCCTGGAACCCCCAGACGGACCTGCTCGACTACCACCCGCCCACGGTGCGGGACTACCTGCGGACGCTCTTCCCCGGTGAGGAGCTCGACCCCGTCGCGGAGCGCGAGGCCGTGGAGGCGCGGCTGGCCGAGGAGGGGATCGGGCACCGGGTGGGCACGCTCGACGCGGGCCGTCGCGTGGTGGTGTTCCAGAACGCGGGCGACCACCACGTGGAGGGGCACCTGCTGCCCCTCGTCCACCGCACCCCGGGCATGACGGGCGGCCCTCGGCGGTTCGCCACGGACGCCGAGCACCAGGTGCGGATCGCCACCTGGGGGGCCGGGCACGCCGCGCTGCCCGCCCACGTGACGGCGCGGGCCGTGGACGCGATGCGTCGGGGCCACTCGGCCTCGACCGTGGCGACGGACATCGACGCGCTGCTGGCGCATGAACGGGGCGACGACTCAGACGGGCCGGACGTCCTGGTCACCGCCGAGCCCGGCGGGCTCTCACGGGTGGACTGGGCCGCCTTCCCGGGAGAGGCCGACGACGGGCACGCCTGCACCCTGTCCCGGATGCACGGCGAGGACGTCGTGGACCAGGTGGAGCACATCGGTCCGCCCGTGGTGCTGCCCCGGCTGGACGACGGAGAGCACTGGCGGCTGGAGGCGTTCGACGCGCGCGGTCGGCGGGTCCACGAGATCCACGTCGACGGTCGGGGGGACCCGGTGCTGTTCGGTGGCACGGGCGGCTCCGCCCGGCCCCGTCGCGCCCGGCAGTGACGCCGGCGCGTCCGGGTGTCGGCGGTCCGGCCGCGGCATCGCCCGGCCCCGGTGGGGTCTGTAGCCCAGGCCCGGCTTCGAACACGTGTTCGAATAATGCGGTAGAGTCCTGCACAGCAGTGCGACGGGGTGATCTCGTGCACAGGCGGAGCAAGGCGTGCTTATCATGTCCGCTGCTCCCCGTAGATTCACGGACATGACCGAGGCGGGCGCTCCAGCGTCCGTCGCAGCACCACCAGAGCTAGGGGTGAAGGATGAGCAAGGTGACGGATCGCGAGAAGGCCCTCGAGGCCGCTCTCGCCCAGATCGACAAGCAGTTCGGCAAGGGTTCCGTCATGCGGCTGGGGGACCAGACCCAGGCGCCCGTCGAGGTCATCCCCACGGGCTCGGTGGCCATGGACGTGGCCCTGGGCATCGGCGGCCTGCCGCGCGGCCGCGTGGTGGAGATCTACGGTCCGGAGTCCTCGGGCAAGACCACCCTGGCCCTGCATGCGGTGGCCAACGCGCAGCGCAACGGTGGCATCGCGGCCTTCATCGACGCGGAGCACGCCCTGGACCCGGTCTACGCCCGCAAGCTCGGTGTGGACACGGACGCCCTGCTGGTCAGCCAGCCGGACACGGGCGAGCAGGCCCTGGAGATCATGGACATGCTCGTCTCCTCGGGCACCCTGGACATCGTCGTCATCGACTCCGTGGCCGCGTTGACCCCGCGCGCCGAGATCGAGGGCGAGATGGGCGACTCCCACGTCGGCCTGCAGGCCCGCCTCATGTCCCAGGCGCTGCGCAAGGTGACCGGCCGCCTCCACCAGACCAAGACCACGGCCATCTTCATCAACCAGCTGCGCGAGAAGATCGGCGTGTTCTTCGGCTCCCCGGAGACCACCACGGGCGGCAAGGCGCTCAAGTTCTATGCGTCCGTGCGCATCGACGTCCGGCGCATCGAGACCCTCAAGGAGGCCGGCAACCCCGTCGGCAACCGCACCCGCGTGAAGATCGTCAAGAACAAGATGGCCCCGCCCTTCAAGCAGGCCGAGTTCGACATCCTCTACGGGGTCGGCATCTCCCGCGAGGGTGGCCTGATCGACATGGGTGTCGAGGAGGGCATCGTCAAGAAGTCCGGCGCGTGGTTCACCTATGACGGGGACCAGCTCGGGCAGGGCAAGGAGAACGCCCGTCGCTTCCTCCGGGACAACCCGGACCTCGCCAACGAGATCGAGCAGCGCATCCTCACGAAGCTCGGCATCGGGGTGGCCCCGGAGGCCGAGGATGACGAGGCCCCGGCCCTGACCGCGGTTCCGGGGGACACCGCGGCCGGATGACCCGATCGCACAGGAACGTCGGAGGCGGGGTCGCCCACCGGTCGGAGACGACCGGCCGGAGCGGCTCCGCCTCCGGTGCGTCCGCGTTCGACGACGCCCGGGACTCGGACGTGGGCCGGATGTGGCTCGACCTGGCCGACGTGCCGGAGCCGACGTCGTCCGACGCGGACGCCACGGACCCCGCGCAGGACGCCGTGCCCGCGCACGACGCCGGAACCCCCGTGGGGGACGTCCGGGACCCCGTCCCTGACGCGGTGCCGGATCTCGGAGCCCTGCTGACCCGCGCGAGCGACCTGCCCAGCCCCGTGCCCGGCGCCGGGCCCCGATCGCTGCCGTGGTCCGGGGGCGAGGGCACCGGGGCGGGCACCGAGCGCCGAGGACGGAAGCGGGCGCCCGCCAAGCGGTCGGGGCGCACTCGGCCCCGCGAGGACGGCCGCGCGCCGGCTGAGCCCGCCCCCCAGACCGCCCCCGACGTCGCCCCGGCCCGGCGCCCCTGCCGACCGCACCGCGTGAGCGTGAGGAGGCCGCACGCGAGGTCGTCCTGCGCCAGCTCGCCCTGGGCCCCCGCTCCCGCGGCCAGCTCGAACGCAAGCTCGCCGAGCGCCAGGCCGAGCCCGAGCTGATCGAGCGCGTCCTCGACCGCTTCGAGGAGGTGCGGCTCGTGGACGACGCCGCCTTCGCCGAGGTCTGGGTCCGCAGCCGTCACCGAAGCAAGGGCCTGGCGCGCCGCGCCCTCGGGCACGAGCTCCAGCAGAAGGGCGTGGACCGGGAGATCGCCGCCGAGGCGCTCGAGGCCATCGACGGCGAGGACGAGCGGGCCGCCGCCCTCGACCTCGTGCGCCGACGGCTGCGGGGCCGCACCGTCCCCGGCGGCGCCTCGCCGGAGGCCCGGGCCGAGCGGGACAAGGTGACCCGCCGCCTCGTCGGCATGCTGGGACGCAAGGGCTACGGCGGCGGCCTCGCGTTCGCCGTCGTGAAGGAGGTCCTCGCCGAGCACGAGGAGTGAGCGGACCCGGGTCGCGCCCGGAGTTCCTAGAATGGTGCGGTGACTCTGACGGACCCCACCCCCCGCACCACCCCGCTCGCGCAGGACGGCGCCGCCATGCGCCCGCACGAGGGTCTGACCTATGAGGTCCGCACCTTCGGCTGCCAGATGAACGTGCACGACTCCGAGCGCATCTCCGGCCTGCTCGAGTCCACCGGCTACGCCCCGGTCGCCGAGGACGCCCAGGCCGACCTCGTGGTCTTCAACACGTGCGCGGTCCGCGAGAACGCGGACAACCGCCTGTACGGCAACCTCGGCAACCTGCGTGCGGTGAAAGACGCGCACCCGGGCATGCAGATCGCCGTCGGCGGGTGCCTCGCCCAGAAGGACCAGGCCACCATCCAGCGCAGGGCTCCGTGGGTGGACGTCGTCTTCGGCACCCACAACATCGGGTCCCTGCCCGTGCTGCTGGAGCGCTCCCGCCACAACGCCGAGGCCGAGATCGAGATCCTCGAGTCGCTCGAGGTGTTCCCCTCCACCCTGCCCACCAAGCGCGACTCCACGCACTCCGGCTGGGTGTCCATCTCCGTGGGCTGCAACAACACGTGCACGTTCTGCATCGTCCCGTCGCTGCGCGGCAAGGAGAAGGACCGCCGCCCCGGGGAGATCCTCGCCGAGGTGCAGGCACTCGTCGACGCCGGCGCCGTCGAGGTCACGCTGCTGGGCCAGAACGTGAACACCTACGGCGTCGAGTTCGGCGACCGCGGCGCGTTCGCCAAGCTGCTGCGCGCGTGCGGGGAGATCGAGGGCCTCGAACGCGTCCGCTTCACCAGCCCCCACCCGGCCGCGTTCACGGACGACGTCATCGACGCGATGGCCGAGACCCCCAACGTCATGCCGCAGCTGCACATGCCCCTGCAGTCGGGCTCGGACAGAGTGCTCAAGGACATGCGCCGCTCCTACCGGTCCGCGAAGTTCCTGCGGATCCTGGAGAAGGTGCGCGAGCGCATCCCGCACGCCGCCATCACCACGGACATCATCGTCGGCTTCCCCGGGGAGACCGAGGAGGACTTCGCCGAGACGATGCGCGTGGTCGAGGCCTCCCGCTTCTCCTCCGCGTTCACCTTCCAGTACTCCATCCGCCCGGGGACCCCGGCCGGGGAGATGGACCACCAGGTGCCCAAGGCCGTCGTCCAGGAGCGCTTTGAGCGCCTCGTGGCGCTGCAGGACCGGATCTCGGCCGAGGAGATGGCCACGCTCGTCGGCACCCGCCAGGAGCTGCTCGTCACCGCCGACTCCGGCTCCAAGGCCGCCGAGCGCGGCCGCCTGTCCGGGCGCGCACCCGACAACCGGCTCGTGCACTTCTCCGTGCCCGCCGGGGCCGAGACCCCCCGCCCCGGTGACTTCGTCACCGTGACGGTCACCGAGGCCCACCCGTTCTTCGCCGTCGCCGACCCGACCGCCCAGGACTACGTCCTGCGCCGCTCCCGCGCCGGCGACGCGTGGGACCGCGCCCAGGCCGAGTCGTGCGGCGCGCCCGCCCCCGGCGCGGCGGGCGGCTCCGGGGCCACGAGCCTCGGCATGCCGACCCTGCGCCCGCGGTCCTGATGTCCGCCGCCGCGGCCCGGCCGCCCGTCGTCGCCGTCGTCGGGGCGACGGCGACGGGCAAGTCCGCTCTCGCCGTCGCCCTGGCGCACGCGCTGGACGGCGAGGTGGTCAACGGGGACGCCCTGCAGTTCTACCGGGGGATGGACGTGGGCACGGCGAAGGTCACCCCGGCTGAACGCGAGGGCGTCCCGCACCATCTGCTGGACGTGCTCGACGTCGGTCAGGAGGCCTCGGTGGCGGCCTTCCAGTCCGCGGCCCGCGACCTGTTCGACCAGATCCGCGCGCGGGACCGGACCCCGATCCTCGTGGGCGGCTCCGGGCTGTACGTGCGGGCGGCGCTGGACGTGCTCGAGTTCCCGCCCACGGACCCGGCGCTGCGGGCCGAACTGGAGGCGCGCGCGCAGCGGGAGGGCCTGGCCGGGCTGAGGGCCGAGCTGGCCGCCCTGGACCCGGTCTCGGCGGAGCGGCTGCAGGACGCCCGCCGCATCGTGCGCGCGCTGGAGGTGTGCCGGCTGACGGGCCGTCCGTTCTCCGCGTTCATGCCGGAGCGCACGTACGCCCCGGAGGTCGCCCCCGTGGTGCAGCTCGGCCTGCGCCTGGACCGGGTCGAGCTGCACCAGCGGATCGCGGCCCGGGTGGAGCGTATGCTGGCCGGGGGCCTGCTGGACGAGGTCCGCCGCCTCGACGTCCCCGGGCCGGAGGGGCTGCGGCAGGGGCCGACCGCGTCCCGCGCCATCGGCTACGCCCAGATGCTCGCCGTCCTCGACGGCGAGCTCACCGAGGCGGAGGCGGCCGAGCAGACCGTCGTGGCCACGCGCCGGTTCGCCCGACGCCAGGAGACCTGGTTCCGGGCCGACCCGCGCGTCGTCTGGCTCGACGCGCAGGGCGAGGACATCGTGGCGGAGGCGCTCGCCGTCGTCGCCGGGGACGCCACCTAGACTGGGCTCATGACCGAGCAGCCCGCGGCGCCCGCCGCCCAGGACCCCCTCCACGCGAGCGCGCCGCGCGTGCCGTTCACGAAGGGCCATGGCACGGGCAACGACTTCGTGCTGATCGCCGACCCGGACGGCAACACGCAGCTCGACGCCCAGCGCGTCGCACGGCTGGCTGACCGGCACCGGGGGATCGGCGCCGACGGCGTCATCCGCGCCGTGCGGTCCGCGCGTCTGCCGGAGGGTGAGGCGCTGCTCGCCGAGCACCCCGAGGCCGAGTGGTTCATGGACTACCGCAACGGCGACGGCTCGATCGCCGAGATGTGCGGCAACGGGGTGCGCGTCTTCGTGCACTTCCTGGTCGAGAAGGGCCTCGTGGACCTGGCCCCCGGCCGGGCGATCACCATCGGCACGCGCGCCGGCGTGAAGGCCGTGACCCGGCTCGAGCACGGCTACGCGATCGACATGGGCCCCTGGTCCTACCTCGACCCCGAGCTGGCGGAGGAGGCGGCGTCGGACTCGATGGTCCTCGCCCACGGCCTCACCGATCCGCGTCCGGCGCTGAGCATCTCGATGGGCAACCCCCACACCGTGGTCCCGCTGGCCTCCTTCGCCGACCTGGAGGGCCTGGACCTGGGCCGCGCCCCCGAGGTGGACCCCGCCCCGCCGCACGGCACGAACGTCGAGTTCGTGGCCGCGCACGAGCCGCTCGTGCGCGAGGGCGTCGGCCGCGTGCGGATGCGCGTGCACGAGCGCGGGGTGGGCGAGACCCAGTCCTGCGGGACGGGCGCGTGCGCGGCGGCTGTGGCGATGCGCGCATGGTCGGGCGACCAGGGCTCGGACTCGTGGCTCGTCGAGGTGCCCGGTGGCGTGCTGGCCGTCGACGTCGTGCCGGGTCCGGAGGGAGCCGAGCACGTGGTCCTCTCGGGCCCGGCCGAGCTGGTCTTCGACGGCGAACTCACCGCCTGACCGCTGTCGTTCGGGGAACGGCGTCTCAGCGCGCCCGCGCCACCCGCAGGATCCGGAAGCCCTTGACGCTGTCCGCCCGCTCCGCGGTGAACCGGCCGGGCGCGCGCTCCTCGAGCATCCGGCCGATCCACGGCAGCAGCGAGTCCGCGCCCAGGTTCTTCTGCACCACCAGCCAGGCCTCGCCGCCGGGGACCAGGCGTGGCAGCCACCGCTCCAGCAGGGCGTGCAGCGCCGGCTTGCCGATCCGGATGGGCGGGTTGGACCAGATGAGGTCGAACTCCGCGCCCTCGGGGACGTCCTCCGGCCGCAGTGCCACGACATTGCCGAGGCCCAGCGCCGCGGCGTTGTCGCGGGTCAGCTGCAGGGAGCGGTCGTTGACCTCGACGGCGGTCACCTCCGCCTCGGGCGACCGCAGCGCCAGCGTGAGGGCGATCGGCCCCCAGCCCGCGCCGACGTCGAGGAACCGGCCCCTCGCCGGCGGCGCGGGCACGGCCGAGAACAGGGCCGCGGTGCCCTTGTCCAGACCGTCCGGGGAGAAGATCCCGTTGGCCGTCTGGACCTCGACGTCGCGGCCGGCCAGGCGTGTCCGCACGGTGCGGCGTCGCTCGGGCGCGGAGGGGTCGACGTCGAAGTAGTGGGATGCGGGGCTCACGGCGACCATCGTAGTCAGCGGGTCGTGGCGGCCTTCAGTCCGACGCCGGCCCGGCCAGGTCCGAGAGGATCGCGCGCGCTGCGTCGCGCCCGGCGCGGTTGGCCCCGACCGTGGACTGGGAGGGGCCGTAGCCGAGGAGGAACAGGCGCGGCTCGTCCAGGGCGCGCCCGCCCGCCACGCGGATACCGCCGGCGGGCGTGCGCAGCCGCAGGGGAGTGTAAGCGGCCATGAAAAGCTGCCCATAGGTGGCCAGGGAATGACCCGCTGACGGCCATGAGGACTGCCCAGTGATGGCCACGGGAACTGCCCGGTGCTGGCCATCTGGTTTGCCCGCGTTGCTCGT
>NZ_JABFNH010000022.1:245680-283112 GCF_017168435.1 Micrococcus sp. KRD070 | reverse complement strand
TCCCATCACGGTGGCCAGCACCACCACCCAAACGGGCAAACCAGCTGGCCACCAGTGGGCAGTTCTGATGGCCACCAGCGGGAAGAAACACTGGCCGCCTATGGGCAGAACTCAATGGCCCTTGACAGGGGAGCGAGGTGCCGGATCGCCGGCCGGAAGCCGGTGGCCCAGAGGATCACGTCCGCCGGTTCGAACGAGCCGTCGGGCATCCGCACCCCGTCCGGCTCGACGGCCGTGAACATGGGGTGGCGCACCAGCACGCCTCGTGTCTCGGCCTCGCGCACCCAGGGTGAGCGGTGCATCCCGGTCGCCCCGACCACGGAGCCCGGCGGCAGGCCCGCACGGGTCCGTTCGTCCACCCCGCGCACCGACTCGGCCAGGGCGCCGGGCGCGGCCGAGTCCTGCCACTGCGGCTCGCGGCGGGTCACCCACAGGGTGTCCGCGACCGTGGAGATCTCGGCCAGCAGCTGCGTCGCCGAGACGCCCATGCCCACGATCACCACCCGCTGCCCTGCGAACTCGTCCTTGGACACGTAGTCATGGGTGTGCAGCTGCCGGCCGCGGAACGAGCGCATCCCGGGCACCGAGGGCCACCGCGGGGACGTCCAGGTGCCGGTCGCGTTGACCACGAAGTCCGCCCGCCACGTGCCCGGCGCCCCGTCCGTGCGGACGAGGAGCCCGCGCGCACGTCCCGGCGCGCCGATCCGCTCGACGCGCCTCACGCGCACGGGCCGCCGGATCGGCAGGGCGAACCGTGCCTCGTAGTCGGCGAAGTAGGCCGGCAGCAGGGCGTTGGCGCGCGCAGCCGGGTCGGCCGGCGGCACCGGGTCGCCGGGCAGTTCGTGGATGTGGTTGACGGTGGCCATCGTGAGCGAGTCCCAGCGGTGCCGCCACGCCCCACCCGTGGCGGTCTCCGCGTCGAGCACCACGAACGTGCCGGGGGCGTCCTCGGGGACGCCGGCGGCGCCGTCGTCGTTCGGAGTCAGCCCCACGAAGCCGCGGCGGCGCAGGTGGTAGGCGGCGGACAGGCCCGCCTGGCCCGCGCCGATCACGACGACGGTCGCCCGGCCCACCCGGCCGGGCGGCGGGGCGGGGGAGCCTCGGATGAGGCCGTCGAGCGCGCCCCGGCACCTGATGGAGATCCCACCATGGACGATGTGGTCCGCCCCTGCACGCCCGCCGACGAGACCTCGTGGCTGCGGTGCCGCGTGCTCACCTTCCTCCCGCGAACGGAGCCGCCGCGAGATCGTCGCAGCGCGGCGCCGACCCCTGCCCACACGGCCGTGCGCGTCACCCGCCACGTCCGCCCCCTGCGGACAGCCGCCTAACGCGTCCGCGCACCCCTTTACCCTGAGACCATCGGGCCATCCGACCGCGGCGGCCCAGAGGAGACCATGACTGAGAAGAACCAGCACACCCCCGGCCCCCAGGGAGCCCACGGCTCCGAGGACGAGATCCAGGCCGTGATCGACCGCATCCTGGCCGCCGATGACGCTCGCCGCGCCTCCGAGCGCGAGGCGACCGGGCACGGCTCTGCGGACGGCGCCGCCGCCGAGCACCGGGACGCCCCCGACGCCGGCGCCCCGGACCGCTCCGGCGCGCTCGCGGGCCGCGCACTCGCCCTGGACGAGGGCGAGGACGGCCACACGGACGCCGACGGCGACCAGGACGAGCTCGCCGCGCGCCACTCCCTCAAGCGCGTGCAGGGTCTGTCCACCGAGCTCGAGGACATGACCGAGGTCGAGTACCGCCAGCTGCGCCTGGAGCGCGTGGTGCTGGCGGGCGTCTGGACCGAGGGCTCCGCGGAGGATGCGGAGAACTCCCTGCGGGAGCTCGCCGCGCTCGCCGAGACCGCGGGCTCGGAGGTGCTCGACGGCGTCATCCAGCGCCGCGCCACCCCGGACCCGGCCACGTTCCTCGGCAAGGGCAAGGCGCAGGACCTCGCCGAGATTGTGGCGCTCTCCGGTGCGGACACCGTGGTGGTGGACTCCGAGCTCGCCCCGTCTCAGCGTCGCGCGCTGGAGGACGTGGTGCGGGTGAAGGTGATCGACCGGACCGCGCTGATCCTGGACATCTTCGCCCAGCACGCGAGTTCGCGTGAGGGCCGCGCCCAGGTCGAGCTCGCGCAGCTCGAGTACCTGCTGCCGCGCCTGCGCGGCTGGGGCGAGTCCATGTCCCGGCAGGCCGGCGGCCGTGCCGCCGCCGGCGAGGGCATCGGCTCCCGTGGACCCGGTGAGACCAAGATCGAGCTGGACCGCCGCCGCATCCGCACCCGCATGGCGAAGCTGCGTCGGGACATCGCCGGGATGAAGCCGGCCCGCGAGGCCAAGCGCGCCAACCGTCGTCGCAACCGGGTGCCGTCCGTGGCGATCGCCGGGTACACCAACGCCGGGAAGTCGTCCCTGCTCAACCGCCTCACCCACGCCGGGGTGCTCGTGGAGAACGCCCTGTTCGCCACGCTGGACCCCACCGTGCGCAAGGCCATGACGCCGGACGGCATCGGCTACACCCTCTCGGACACGGTCGGCTTCGTGCGCAACCTGCCCACGCAGCTGGTCGAGGCGTTCCGCTCCACCCTCGAGGAGGTCGCGGACGCGGACGTCATCCTGCACGTCGTGGACGGCTCGCACCCGGATCCCGAGGGCCAGATCGCCGCGGTGCGCTCCGTGTTCGCGGAGGTGGACGCGCACCGGATCCCCGAGATCATCGTGCTGAACAAGGCGGACGCCGCGGACCCGGCCATCGTCGCCCGGATCCGGTCCAAGGAGCCCCACGCCGTGGTGGTCTCCGCGCGCACCGGCGAGGGCATCGACGAGCTCGAGCGCGCCATCGCGGCCACCATCCCGCGGCCGGACGTGCGGCTCGAACTGCTGATCCCGTTCACCCGGGGTGAGCTGGTCTCCCGCCTCCACTCGGCGGACGCGGAGATCCTGGCCGAGGGTTACGAGGAGGGCGGCACCCGCCTGTCCGTGCTGGTCCGTGAGGACATCGCGCCGGACTTCGCCGAGTTCGTCGTGGAGGCGGACGCGTCGTGAGCGACGGGGCGAAGGAAGCCGGGGCGGGCGGCGCGCAGCCCCGCACGGAGCACGAGCGCGAGGCGCTGCGCCTGCTGGACGCCGCGGTGCAGGCCACCGGCGGCCAGCACCGCGCGGGCCAGCGGGAGATGGTGCTGCAGGTGGCGCGCGCCCTCGAGTCGCGCCGCCACCTGCTCGTGCAGGCCGGCACCGGCACCGGCAAGTCCCTCGCCTACCTCATCCCCGCGCTCCAGCACGCGATGACGCAGGAGGACCCCGTCGTCGTCGCCACGGCCACGCTCGCGCTGCAGGCCCAGATCATGAAGCGGGACGCCCCCCGGCTGGTCGAGGCGCTCAAGGACGAGCTGCCCCGCGAGCCCGTCGTCGCCCTGGTCAAGGGCCGCTCGAACTACCTGTGCCGCCACAAGGTGGACGGCGGTTACCCCGGGGACGAGGGCGAGGAGGCCCTCTTCACGGTCGCCGACGACGGCGGGATGATCGGCTCCCCCGCGGACGGCGCCGCCGGGCCCTCCTCCCTGTTGGGCAAGGAGGTCATGTACCTGCGGGCGTGGGCGGACCAGACCGAGACCGGGGACCGCGACGACCTCGAGGTCCCCGTCACCGACCGTGCGTGGCGGCAGGTCTCCGTCTCCGCGGTCGACTGCCTCGGCGCGTCCCGCTGCCCCCAGGCCGAGGAGTGCTTCTCCGAGCGGGCCCGCGCGGACGCGGCGGACGCGGACGTCGTGGTCACCAACCACGCGATGCTCGCCATCAGCGCCTTCGAGGGGCTCGCGGTGCTGCCGGCGTACTCGGCCGTCGTCGTGGACGAGGCCCACGAGCTGCAGGACCGGGTGACCGGCGCGGTCACGGGGCAGCTGTCCGGGTCGATCGTGCACGGCGCGGCCACCTCGCTGCGCCGCCACACCACGGTGGCCGTGGAGGACCTGATCGAGGCCGGGGCGGCCCTGGACCGCGCGTTCACGGACACCCCGTCCGGCCTGATCGCCGCGGGCCCGGACGAGGTGCAGGAGCAGGCCCTCACCGGCGTCCTCACCGCCGCGCGTCAGTGCCTGTCCGACCTCGGCCAGGACAAGGACAAGGAGGCCGATGCCGACGGCGGACGGCAGATGGCGCGCTCGCGGATCCTCGAGGTCCTCGAGGTGGTGGAGCGCATGCTCGCGGCCCGGCCCGAGGCCGACTTCCCCGAGGTGCTGTGGGCCACCCGCCCCGGCCACTTCGAGCCCGGCGTGGGCTGGCAGCCGGGGGACGAGACCGACCCGCCCCAGCTCTACGTGGCCCCGCTCTCGGTGGCCGGCAAGCTGCGGGAGGGCCTGTTCGGCAAGGCGACGACGGTGCTCACCTCCGCCACGCTCACCGTGGGCTCGGGGGAGCGCCGGTTCGACTCGGTGGCCGGCGACGTGGGCCTGGCCGGCCCGGACGCCCCGAAGTTCGAGGCCCTCGACGTCGGCAGCCCCTTCGACTACCCGCGTCAGGGGGTGCTCTACGTGGCCCGGCACCTGCCCCGGCCCGGCCGGACGGCCTCGCCCGAGTCCCTGGATGAGCTCGAGGCGCTCCTGAGGGCGTCGCGGGGCGGGGCCCTCGGCCTGTTCTCCTCGCGCCGGGCGGCCGAGGACGCCGCCGCCGAGATGCGCCGTCGGCTCGGGCCGAAGACCACGATCCTGTGCCAGGGGGACGCGACCCTCTCCGCCCTCGTGCGCCAGTTCTCCGAGGAGCCGGACACGTCCCTGTTCGGGACCATGAGCCTGTGGCAGGGCGTGGACGTGCCGGGGAACTCGCTGCGGCTCGTGGTGATCGACCGCATCCCGTTCCCGCGGCCGGACGACCCGCTCTCCCAGGCCCGCACCCGGGACGTCGCCCGGCACGGCGGCAACGGGTTCATGCGGATCTCCGCCACGCATGCGGCCGTGCGCATGGCCCAGGGCGCCGGGCGCCTCGTGCGCTCCGTGACGGACCGCGGCGTGGTGGCCGTGCTGGACCCCCGCCTGGCCACCGAGCGGTACGGCGGCTACATCACGAGCGCCCTGCCGGACTTCTGGCGCACCACGGACCGCGACGTCGTCCGCGGGGTGCTGGCACGGCTCGCCTCGGGCGATTGACCTCGCTCGGCCTCGGGCCGTCGGCCCGGTCGGAGGGAGCGGGTCAGAGTGAGCGCAGGACCGTGACGACGCGCCCCATCACGGTGGCGTGATCGCCGAGGATGGGCTCGTAGGCCGTGTTCTGGGGGAGGAGCCAGGTGTGCCCGTCGCGGCGGCGGAAGGTCTTCACGGTGGCCTCGTCGTCGAGCAGGGCCGCGACGATGTCGCCGTTCTCCGCCGTCTCCTGCCGGCGCACCACCACCCAGTCGCCGTCGCAGATCGCGGCGTCCACCATCGAGTCGCCCGTGACGCGCAGCATGAACAGCTCGCCCTCGCCCGTAAGGCGTCGCGGGATCGCCATGACGTCCTCGACCTGCTGCTCAGCCAGGACCGGGCCGCCCGCCGCGATGCGGCCGACCCAGGGGACCGGCACGCTGTCCGCCTCGTCTGCGCCGGTGTGCCACGCGGGGATCGCGGTGACCCGCGACGACGGCGCAGCGGCGGGGGAGGCGGCGTCGCCCAGCGGGGTGCCGTCCACGTCGAGCAGCACCTCGAGGGCACGCGGGCGTCCGGGGTCGCGCCGGATGTAGCCGTGCCGCTCGAGACGGCCCAGCTGGTGCGTGACGGAGGAGAGCGAGGCCAGGCCCGCGGCATCGCCGATCTCGCGCATGGAGGGCGGGTAGCCGTGGTCGGCGATCGCGTCCCGGATGGTCTGCACGATCCGCCGCTGGCGGTCGGTGAGCGGCGCGCGCGCCGCCGGCTGATCGTCGGTGGTGCTCATGGCTGCCGTCCGTTCTCCCGGGGGTGATGGTGGCCGGCCTCGTGTTCCGGCGTCCGGCTGCCGTCCGGACGCTTACCGTGTCCGCCCCCGCTGGTTGCCTGTGTCCTGGCGATCCCCGGGGGCGTTCCGGGGCGTCCGTGCATCGCCTCGAGCCTAGAGGAGAGCCGCCTCTCCTTCAAAGATATGTTCGATTTGTTCGTGGCGTGTCTCGAACACCTGTGCTAGAAAGGGATTCGAACGGATTCGAACAGATGTTCGATAGCCTGGAGGGCATCCGCCCCGGAGGAGGACACCATGACGCTCACCACCGCCCAGTTCGCCGGTTCGCCCGCGACGGCGCGGCCGCGTCCGGCCACCATCCGTCTGACCCGCCGCGGCCGCCTCGTCCTGCGAGGGATCCCCGTGATCGCCGCGGCCGTGGCCGCCACGCTGGCGGCCGCCTTCTTCCTGGGTGTGCTGCTGTCGCCCGCCGCGGTGTCCGCGGACACCGCGGGACCCGCCACCCAGTCCGTCACGGTCATGCCCGGGGACAGCCTGTGGACCATCGCCACCACGGTGGCGCCGGAGGCGGACGTCTACGAGGTGATCGCCACGATCGACGAGCTCAACGGGCTCGAGGGCCGGGCCCCCGCCCCGGGCGAGGAGCTGTTCGTCCCGGCCACGCGGTGACGCACGGCGGGCCTCGCCCTCCAGGGTTCCTAGACTGGCGGCCATGACCGACCTCAGCTCTCTGCCCCTGCGCGAGAACCTCCGCGGCCTGAGCCCCTACGGCGCCCCCCAGCTGGACGTGCCGTACATGCTCAACACCAACGAGAACACGCACCCGGTGCCGGAGGAGGTCGCCACCGCCATCGCCGAGCGGGTCGCGGCCGTCGCCGGGGGGCTGAACCGCTACCCGGACCGCGAGTTCACGGGCCTGCGACGCGCGCTCGCCGGCTACCTCGGCCACGGCCTCACGGCGGACCACGTGTGGGCCGGCAACGGCTCCAACGAGATCCTGCAGCAGATCCTCCAGGCCTTCGGCGGCCCCGGGCGGACACTGCTGAGCTTCCTGCCCTCGTACTCCATGTACCCGCTGCTGGCCGGCGGCACGGACACCGTGTTCGTGGACGGCGGCCGCGCCGCGGACCACACCCTCAGCGCCGAGCACGCGGCGGCCATGGTGCGGGAGCACCGTCCGCACGTCGTCTTCCTGGCCTCCCCCAACAACCCGACGGGCACGGCCCTGGACCTGGCGACCATCGAGGCCGTGTACGCCGCGCAGGCGCAGAACGAGGCCGCCGGCGGGCCCGGCGCGATGGTCGTCGTGGACGAGGCCTACGCGGAGTTCGCCCTCGCCGGCACCCGCTCCGCCCTCACCCTCCTGCCCGGCCGCGAGCGGCTGATCGTCACGCGCACCATGTCCAAGGCGTTCGCCCTGGCCGGCGCGCGCCTGGGCTACCTGGCCGCGGACCCCGCCGTCACCGACGCCCTGCGCCTGGTGCGCCTGCCGTACCACCTCTCCGCGGTCACGCAGGCCACGGCGGAGGCCGCCCTCGACCACGTGGACGCGCTGCTGCGCACCGTGGAGGACATCAAGGCCCAGCGCGACCGCATCGTCTCCACCCTGCGCGGCCTGGGACTGAGGCCCTCGGTGTCCGACTCGAACTTCGTCTTCTTCGGTCACCTCGAGGACGCCTCCGACGTGTGGCGCCGCCTGCTCGACCGCGGCGTCCTCGTGCGGGACGTCGGCATCCCGCACCACCTGCGCGTCACCGCCGGCACCGAGCCGGAGACGACGGCGTTCCTCACCGCTCTCGAGGAGGTCCTCGGCGAGACCGGGCACCGGTCCTGAGGCGTCACCGGAGTCTGGGCGTCCGCCCGGCTCCCTAGGATGGGGACAGCGCGCGCGGCGCCCCGGCCCGCCGGCACCGGCCGCGCGCACCCGCATCCCCCCCGCACCCGTCCCGGACCGGTGCGGACCCAGCCCGAGGAGGACCCGTGGCAGCCGAGCTGATCTCCGGACGCCGTGCGCGCATGACGCGCACCACGAGCGAGTCGGACGTGTACGTCGAGATGGATCTGGACGGCACCGGCCGCGCTGAGATCTCCACCACCGTGCCGTTCTACGACCACATGCTCACCGCGCTGTCCCGGCACTCCCAGATCGACCTGACGGTCCGTGCCACCGGGGACACGCACATCGACGTGCACCACACGGTCGAGGACGTCGCCATCACCCTGGGCGAGGTGCTCAAGACCGCGCTCGGGGACAAGTCCGGCATCCGCCGCTTCGGCGAGGCGTCCGTGCCGCTGGACGAGGCGCTGGCGCGCGCCGTCGTCGACGTCTCCGGCCGGCCGTACCTCGTGCACGAGGGCGAGCCCGAGGGGCAGCAGTACCACCTCATCGGCGGGCACTTCACCGGTTCCATGACCCGCCATGTGTTCGAGTCGATCACGTACCACGCGGCGATCTGCCTCCACATGGACGTCGTGCGGGGCCGGGATCCGCACCACATCGTCGAGGCGCAGTTCAAGGCCTTCGCCCGCGCCCTGCGCGCCGCCGTCGAGGACGACCCCCGCATGACCGGCGTGCCCTCCACCAAGGGCGCCCTCTGATGGCCCGCCCCACCACCGTCCCCGGTGTGCGGCCGCGCGTCGCCGTCCTGGACTACGGCTCGGGCAACGTGCACTCGGCGCTGCGTGCCGTGGAGCGGGCCGGCGCGGAGGTCGAGCTCACGCGCGATCCGCAGGCCGTGCAGGAGGCCGACGGGCTGCTCGTGCCCGGCGTCGGGGCGTACGCGTCCGTGATGCGGGCACTGACCGAGGTCGGCGGCACCCGCTGGATCGGCCGCCGCGTGGCCGGGGGCCGACCCGTCCTCGGCATCTGCGTGGGCCACCAGATCCTCTTCGACGCCGGCGTCGAGCACGGCGAGCGCACCGCCGGCATGGGGGAGTGGCCGGGTGTGGTCGCCGAGCTGCCCGCCGAGGTCCTGCCGCACATGGGCTGGAACACCGTCCGGCCGCCCGAGGGCAGCGCCCTCTTCGCGGGCATCGAGGACGAGCGGTTCTACTTCGTCCACTCCTACGGCGTGCTCGACTGGGAGTTCGACCAGACGATCTCCGCCATGCGTCCGCCCCAGGTCACCTGGGCGCACCACGGCGCGGACTTCATCGCCGCCGTGGAGAACGGCCCCCTGTCCGCCACGCAGTTCCACCCCGAGAAGTCCGGGGATGCCGGTCTGCAGCTGCTGCGCAACTGGCTGGAGACCCTCTGATGCCCTACTGGTCCGTCCTGTACCTCGCCCTCGGCGGGCTGCTGCTCGGCGCCGCCTGGTCCATGCGCACGCAGAAGGCGCCGCTGTGGGCCATCGTGATCGTCCTCGTGCTGGCCGGCATGGCCATCGCCGCCTCCTTCCTGACCGTCGGCGCCTGATCGCGCCGGCCGCCCACCCGAGAGGAACCCCATGACCCCGAACGCCCCCGCACTCGAGCTGCTGCCCGCCGTCGACGTCCAGGACGGCCAGGCCGTCCGCCTCGTCCAGGGCGAGGCCGGCAGCGCCACCTCGTACGGCGACCCGGTGACCGCCGCCCTGGACTGGCAGCGCGCCGGCGCGGAGTGGATCCACCTCGTGGACCTGGACGCCGCCTTCGGCCGCGGTGACAACCGCGAGGTCATGCGCCGTGTGGTGGAGGAGATCGGCGTGAAGATCGAGCTGTCCGGCGGCATCCGCGACGACGCCTCGCTCGAGAACGCCCTCGAGATGGGCGCGGCGCGGGTGAACCTGGGCACCGCCGCCCTCGAGGACCCGGAGTGGACCGCGCGCGTCATCGAGCGCTTCGGCGACCGGGTCGCCGTGGGCCTCGACGTGCGCGGCACCACGCTCGCCGCCCGCGGCTGGACGAAGGAGGGCGGCGACCTCTGGGAGGTGCTCGCCCGCCTCGAGGACGCCGGCTGCGCCCGCTACGTGGTCACCGACGTCACGAAGGACGGCACGCTCAAGGGGCCGAACACGGAGCTGCTGGCCCAGGTCTGCGCGAAGACCGCGAAGCCGGTCGTCGCCTCGGGCGGCATCTCCTCCCTCGAGGACGTCGCCGCGCTCGCGGCCATGACCGGCCAGGGCGTCGAGGGCGCGATCATGGGCAAGGCGCTGTACGCCGGCCGCTTCAGCCTGGAGCAGGCGCTGGCCGTCGCCGGCGGCGCCACGGTGGAGCAGGCGCGCTCCGAGCAGCCCGGCCCGGTCGCCCCGTGACGGGCTCGCACGACGACGGCGGCCTGGCCCGCGACGACGGGCTCGGTCCGATCGACGAGACGGTCGCGGTGCCGCATCCGGCGGCCCGGGAGCTGCCGGGGCACATCCGGGCCGCACTCGACCGCATGCGGGAGAAGACCGCGGGCGAGAACACCGCGGACACCGCGGGCGTCCCGTGGCAGGGCCGCGACCTCTCCGGCCCCGGCGTGGACGGCTCCGCGAACCCGTTGCACGTGTTCGACGAGGACGACGGCACCAGCCCGGCCGAGTGGACCGCCGTCATGGCGGCCCTGACGGACGGCTCCGCCGGTGAGCGGGAGGTGACGGAGGTGCTCGCGCGCATCCGCGTGTTCGCCGCCGTCGTGCCCACCCTCGCCGTGGACGAGGACGACGTCCACGACCACGCCGACCACACCGGTCACGAGCATGACGTCGCGGCGCACGGGAACAAGGCCGCGGACGTGGCCCTCGTGACCATGCGCGCGCCGGACGGCCGGCAGGCGCTGCCGGTGTTCACGAACGTGCCCGCGCTGACGGCGTGGAACCCGGTCGCCCGACCCGTGGCCGTGTGGCTGCCGCGTGCCTGCCTGTCCGCCGTGGACGAGGGCTGTGAGCTCGTCGTCATCGACGCCGGCGCCGAGCACACGTACGTGGTGCGACGCCCGGCCGTGTGGTCGCTCGCCCAGCAGAGGGAGTGGACCCCCGCCTATCGGGACCAGGAGATCGCGGACGAGATCGCCGAGATCGCCGACCTGGTCCCGAACCTGCTCAACCTGGGCCTCGCACCCGGGTCGGGGGTGGCCACACACACGGGTTCCGGCGCGGTGATGAACGGAGGCGGGGCCGGGCCCGAGCTGCAGATCGTCGCGATGCCCACCCGGGACGCCGACGCGGCCGGGGTGCGCCTGATGACGGCCACGCTCAAGACCCTCCTGGCAGACCTGCCGCTGCTGGCCGAGCGGGCCGACTCCGTGGAGATCACGGTCCGCCGACCCTGATCGGTCGCCCGGCCTGTCCGGTACCGTTGAGGGGGAGGGGAGGGCCCGTGGTGGCCCCACCCCATCCTGGAGGCCGTGCGCCGCGCGCCGGCCCCATGCCTCCCATCCTCCGAGGAGTACCCATGAGAACCAGAACCTTGACCGGCGTCGCCACCGCGGCGCTGGGCGCGGTGGTGGTGGCCGGTGCCGGCCCCGCCCTCGCGCAGACCACGCTCACCCAGGGCTCGGCGATCACCGCGCCGGCCGGGGCGTGCAGTCTGACCATCGTCGACGACGCCACCGCCTACACCGCGGCCCACTGTGGTGCGGGCCAATGGCAGATCGGCTCGACCGTCCGCGACGTCGACGGCACCGCGATCGGCACCGTCTCGGCACTGCCCGGCGATTCGGGCGTGGACGCGGTCCGCGTGGCCCTGGCCGACGACGTCGACGTCGTGGGCGACTGGTCCACGCGGCCGGCCTCGTCCATCGGTGTGGGCGAGACCGTCTACACCCACGGCTCGTCCGTGCCGCTGGGCGCGCCGAACACCGTGTCCCACACGCAGACCTTCGAGGCCGCCACGGTCTGCGACGACGCGTACGCGGATCAGGTTGCCCTCGACACCGCCTCGACCTACGCCGGCGACTCGGGCGGGGCCGTCTATGACGCCCAGCAGCGGGTGGTCGGGGTCATCTCGGGCATCGCCCCGGTGACCTTCGACGCCGAGGGCAACGTGGTGGGCTGCGACGCCCAGGCGATGTCCTCGATCATGGTCCCGGTCGAGTCCCTCGACGCGCTGGACGCCTCCGCGGCGCCCGCCGCCGAGACCGCCGCGGCCGCGGAGACCGCCGCGGCCGCGGAGACCGCTCCGGCCGCCGAGACCGCCCCGGCGATCGCCGACGTCGCGGGCCCCGTGGCCGACGAGGACCTGCCCACCGGCGGCGAGCCCGCCGTGGACGAGTCCGAGCTGACGGAGTTCACGCCGGCCGAGGAGGAGGCCATCGCGGCCGAGCTCAAGGCCCGCGACGAGGCTGCCGCGGAGGAGGAGGCCGCCGAGGCGGCCCCCGCTGCTGAGACCCCGGCCGCCGAGGCCGCCGCGCCGGGCGTGACCGACGTCGTGGCCGCGCCCGCCGAGGGTGTCGCCTACGGCACCCAGGTGGTCGCGCAGACCGAACAGGGCGGCTTCGCCTCCGTCACCGTCACGGCCTATGACGCGGACGGCACCGTCCTGGGCCAGGACGGCCTGGACCTCACCGGCGAGTACCGCGCCTGGCTGCCCGTGCCGGCCGAGGTGCCCGCGGGCGGCTCCGTGGTGGTGACCGTGGTCGACGCGGCCGGCGCCGCCACGGACGCCACCGTGACCCTGGGCGGTCAGCTGGTCGGCTGATCGATTCCGCCCCCAACGGCACGACGAGGCCCGGTGATCCCGCACGGATCACCGGGCCTCGTCACGTCCCGGGGCGGCCCCGGCCAGGTGGGGACGCGGTCAGCACAGCCCCTCGAGCCGCCGCCCCAGGCGGGAGAAGATCCGGGTGAGGGACTCCGCCTCGCCCGGCGCGAGGTCGCCGAGGAAGAGCTCGTCCACCTGCTGGGCGTGCTCGATCGCGGCGCGTCGGAAGGCGGACCGGCCCTCGTCGGTGAGGACGGCCTCGAAGCCCCGCCGGTCACAGGCCACCGGGCGGCGGTCGATCAGGCCGCGGGCCACGAGCGTCTTCACCTGGTAGGTGATGCGCGACGGGGAGAAGACCATCCGGGACGCCAGCTCTCCCAGCCGGAGCCGGCCCTCGGGGGACTCGTAGAGGAGCAGCAGCAGGTTGTAGTCGGCCAGCGACATGCCGCAGTCCTGTTTCAGGCGGCGCTCCAGCACCTCCGTGAGCATCTGGGTGGCTTCGAAGTAGGCGCGCCAGGCGCGCTTGGGCGGGTCCACCGGGCGGTGCGCCTCCGATGCGGAGCCGAACCAGCCGCCGTCGGGCTCCGCCGGCGCCGCGTCCTGCGGGGCGGGCTCAGGGGCCGGGGTTGAGGAGCTGCTCAAAGGGGGTCACCTCCAGGTCGAGGTCCGCGGGCGCGGCGGCGCGTGCCCGCGGGGGGCGGCTCAGGGTGATCTCGGCCAGGTCGCGTCCGGCGGCCCGGATGCGGGACTGCAGCGGGTCGGTCCGCATCGAGGCCTGCACGCCGGCCGCCTCGCCCCAGTCGTCCGAGGCCGCGAAGACGGCGGTCGGCACGATGCGGGCCTTGAGGTAGGCGAACAGCGGCCGCATGGCGGTGTCGATCATGAGCGAGTGGCGGGCGGTGCCGCCGGTGGCGCCGAGGAGCACGGGCACGCCGACGACGGACGTCGGCTCCGCGAGGTCCCAGAAGGACTTGAACAGGCCCGAGTAGGAGGCCTTGTACGTGGGCGAGACCGCGATGACGGCGTCGGCCTGGGCGACCTCGTCCAGGGCGGCGCGCAGGGCCGGGGAGATGGCGAAGGTCACCAGGGCCTGCGCGATGTCCACGGCGAGCTCCCGCAGCGTGATCAGGTGGATCTGCGGGACCACGCCGTGCTCGGAGAGCGCCGCCGAGGCGGACTCCGCCATGCGTTCGGCGAGCATGCGGGTCTGGGACGGGTCCCCGGACCCGCCGGAGACCACGGCGAGGTGCCGGGCCTGCGGCGTGAACGGGGCGGAGGCATCGGGGGCGCCGGGGGTGGTCACTGCGCGGCACCGCCCTTCGCGGCATCGGCGGTGGCGCGCTGCTCGGCGGCCGCCGCGCGGTCGAGCTGGGCCTGCGATCCCTCCTTGCCGCCGGGCACGGGAGCCTCGCCGCGGCGGGCGCGTGCCACGAGGAACTCGTGGGTCGGGGCCGCCGGGACGTCGTCCGGCTTCAGAGCGTCGAACTCCTTGCGCAGCACGGGCAGGACCTCCTCGCCGAAGAGGTCGATCTGCCGCAGGACGGTGTCCGTGGGCAGGCCGGCGTGGTCGATGAGGAACATCTGACGCTGGTAGTCGCCCACCCAGTCGCGGAACGTGAGCGTGCGCTCGATGACCTGCTGCGGCGAGCCGACCGTCAGGGGCGTCATCCTCGAGAAGTCCTCGAGGGACGGGCCGTGGCCGTAGACCGGCGCGTTGTCGAAGTAGGGGCGGAACTCCGCCACGGCGTCCTGCGAGTTCTTCGCCATGTAGGCCTGGCCGCCCAGGGCCACGTACGCCTGATGGGCCTTGCCGTGGCCGTAGTCCTCGTAGCGCTGGCGGTACAGGCGCACCATCTGGATGACGTGCTCCTTGTTCCAGAAGATGTTGTTGTGGAAGTAGCCGTCGCCGTAGTAGGCGGCCTGCTCGGCGATCTCGGGGGAGCGGATGGAGCCGTGCCACACGAAGGGGGCGACGCCGTCCAGGGGCTGCGGGGTGAGGGTGAAGTCCTGCAGCGGGGTGCGGTGGTTGCCGCTCCAGTCCACGGTCTCCTCATGCCACAGGCGGTAGAGGAGGTTGTAGTTCTCCACGGCGAGTTGGATGCCCTGGCGGATGTCCTTGCCGAACCACGGGTACACGGGGCCGGTGTTGCCGCGGCCCATCGTCAGGTCCACGCGACCGTCGGCGAGGTGCTGCAGGTACGCGTAGTCCTCGGCCAGACGCACCGGGTCCATGGTGGTGATCAGGGTCGTCGCCGTGGAGAGCTGGAGGGTCTCGGTCTGCGCGGCCAGGTAGGCCAGCAGCGTGGGCGGGTTGCCCGGGGCCACGAAGGGCGGGTTGTGGTGCTGGCCGGTCGCGAACACCTCGAAGCCCGCCTGCTCGGCGTGGCGGGCGATCTTGACGGTGTCCTTGATCCGCTGATGCTCGGTGGGGGCGGTCCCGTTCGTCGGATCGGCGGTGATGTCGCCGATCGTGAAGACGCCGAACTGCATGGTGTGCTCCTCAGTGTGCCCGGGGGCGGGTCTCACGGTGCCGGCCGCGCCGTCGCCGTGTTCTTCAAAAATGAACTATACCGCACAACGAGCCGCCCCGTCCTGAATATTCCGCAGGGCCCGACACGGCAGACTGGTCCCATGAGCCCCGCCTTCGACGCCGGTCGCCTCGCCCACACGGACGTCCTCATCCTGCAGCAGGTGACGAGCTTCCTGTCCAACGACATCCAGGTGACGGACCCGGACGGGCGCACCGTCGTCTCGGTGGTCACTACGGGCGGGGGCCTGGGCCGAATGCTGATGGGGAACCGCAGCTTCGACGTGGTCGACGGTGACGACGGCCGCGTGCTCTTCCGCCTCGCCGACCCGGCCACGTTCGGCCGCGACCGCTTCGCGATCCTGGACGCCGACGGGCTGCCCTTCGCCAACCTCGTCCGCCAGATCGCGTTCCTGCGGACGTCCGTGAGCGTCGAGGTCGTGGACGGCACGTGCTTCGCGGTGACCGGCGACCTGTGGGACCACGACTACACCATGACCGTGGGGCAGCGGCCGATCGCCCGCGTGACCGCGCAATTCGGAGGTGTCATGAACGCCCTGGCCGGGCGCTCGCGGTACGAGATGCGCCTGGACCCCGGCATGCCGCCCGTGGTGCGCTGCGCCGTGCTCGGCACGGCCATCGCCCTCGACCTGATCCGGGCCAAGGACCGGCGCAGCAACGGCTGAGTCCGCCGAGCGCGCGGCCGTCTCGGCGGCGCCTCCGGGGCGTGCCTTGACGCCTCCCATAGGATTCGACGGTGGACTTCGGAGCGTACGGACGGCTGTTGCAGGACCCTCGGATCCGCCATCTGCTGGCGGTGGGGTTCATCGCCCGCTTCCCGCACACCGCGGCCGGGGTGATCCTCACCCTCCACGTGGCGCTCACGCTGGGCCTGGGCTACGGCCAGGCCGGCCTGGCCGGGGCGGCGATGACGCTGGGCATCGCGGTGGGCTCGCCGTGGCGGGGCCGCGTGGTGGACGCGAAGGGGCTGCGCCGTGCACTGCTGCCCTCCGTGATCGCGGAGGCCGTGATCTGGCCGATCGTCCCGTGGCTGCCGTTCTGGCCGATGCTCCTGGCCGTGTTCCTGGGCGGCGTGTTCTCACTGCCGATCTTCTCCGTCGTCCGGCAGGGACTCGGCGTGCTCACCCACGGCAAGGACCGGCAGACGGCGTTTGCCCTGGACTCCATCGTCACGGAGACGATCTTCATGATGGGCCCGGCGCTGGGCGCCGTCGTCGCGGCCACGTGGTCGAGTGCCCTCGGCCTGACCATCGTCGGCCTCTCCAGCGCGCTGGGTGGCATCCTGCTGATGTGGTTCAACCCGCCGACACGGTCGAGTCAGCTGGCCGTCGTCGGACCGGCGACCGAGGATCCCTACACCGAGGAGCAGGACCGTCAGGAGGCGATCGCCCAGGCGGTGACCGCCGCGCCCATGCACGTGGAGATGGCCGCCCCCAGCCTGGCGACCGGTGCGCTGCCGGCCATCACGGAGGCCATCCCCCTGGTCACCGGGTCGCTGCCCGTCATCGCCGCGGACGGCTCCGGGCCGACGACGGCGCCGCGCCGGGCCCGGGCCGAGCGGCTGCGGCAGTGGCGGCGGACCCACTTCTCCTGGGTCGGGCCGGAGGTGCTCGGTGTGCTCGTGGTGTCGATGGCGGCCGGGATCGTCATGGTCGGCACCGAGGTCTCGATGGTGGCCGAGCTGGAGTCGCAGGGCGCCGCGGCGTCGGTGGGTCTGGTGTACGCGTTCTGGTGCGGCGCCTCCGCCGTGGGCGGGCTCTTCTATGGGGCCTGGGGCCGCCAGGTGCACCCGTACCTGCTGATGGCGCTGTTCGCCGTGGCGACGGTGCCGCTCGCGCTCGTGGACGGGGTGTGGGCGCTCGCGCTGGCCTCGATCCCCTCGGGTCTGCTGACGGCGCCGACCCTGGCCTCGGCCTCGTCCCGGCTCTCGCACCTCGTGGTGGAGGAGCGGCGCGGCGAGGCGATGGGCTTCTACGGCTCGGCCATGACCGCCGGCGCCGCCATGGGCGCCCCGCTGGCCGGCGTGTTCATCGACGGCGTCGCCCCGTCCGCGGGCTACGTGTTCGCGGCGGCCGCGGGCTTCGTGCTCGTGCTGCTGGCCGCCCTGGCGACGGTGATGCGCGGGCGGCGTCCCGCCTGAGCCGGACCCGCTCCGCGCGTCAGGCCAGGAGCTCGTGGATGCGGCGGACCAGCACGGCGGTGAGGTCCGCGTCGAAGTCCGCGGTGGAGGAGTCCATGAACAGGTGCCGGTCCGTGTCGTACTCGAAGAGGTCGGCGGGGCGGTCCGGGTGCTCGGCGGTGGCCGCGTAGGAGCGGGCGGTCTCGAGGTCGCCCTCGAGGGCCCAGGGGTCGCGGGTGCCGAGGTGGATCTGCAGGGCGGTGTGGGGCTGCCAGAGCGGGGCGTAGGCGTCGAGGGCCAGGACGCCGGCCATGGCGATGCACGCGCGGAAGCCGGGGACCACCTGGGCGGCACGCCAGGCGGGCATCACGCCCATGCTGATGCCCGCGACGACGGAGGCCTCCTGGTGCTCGGCACACGCCCGCATGCCGCGTCGGCCGATCTCCTCGAAGCCGAGGTGCTGGGCGTGGGCGACACCCTCGTCCACGGTGGCGAACGTGCGGCCGTCGTAGAGGTCAGGGGTGTGGACGGTGTGACCGCCGCTGGCGATCTGTTCGGCGAGCGCGCGCACGCCGTCTGTGAGACCGAGGGCGTGGTGGAAGAGGACGATCTGCGCCATGGGTCAGAGCGTAGACCGCGGTGAGCGGCTGCCCCAGAGTGCGGGTGGGTGATCGGGGGCGAAGAAGAGAGGTGGCTCGCGTCTGTCGCCACGGGTGAGTTGGCGCTCATTGCGTGGAGGGCAAGCGCAGTGCTTCCCCGACTGGTGCCCTGGGTTCTCGTCTCGGCGGCCCCAGGACAGCACCGTCTCAGTCTTCACGTCGCGCGGTCGGAGACTGCGCGAGCGAGCGGCGAGGAATCTTCTGCATGAGTGCCGAGGCACTCGTGCGATCGGTCACGGGGCTGCTCGAGGCAGGAGCGGGCAGCGGCCTCCTGGCCTCATCCGTCCTGCGACCTTCGGGACGTCTTCGCCGGACGATGCCGCGGCCGCTTCGGACGTACGGCGACGAAGGGGCGCCCTGTCCGACTGCTCCTGGCGACCTCGACCACGGCATCCACGTTCGACGGAGGACGGGAGAACGTCTCGCCGGGTGGACGTCGGAGCTGAGTCCACCGTTCCGCTGCGGTCACACGGGAATCGCCGTCAGTGCGGTCACGCCGGGGCGGGAGACGCGAGCTGGCAGGGCATGCCGGGTTCGGGGACGGCGGGACTGATGTGCACGGCCCGCCCCGGCAGGGGCTCGACCTCGGTCAGCCGGGGCCAGATGAGCCGGTGCTCGGCGTTCGTCCCGGCCGGCACGAAGAAGCGGTGGGGCAGGTGCAGCAGCAGCCGGCCCGTCGCCAGCTCTCGGCCGCCGAACACCGCCAACCGCAGGCCGGCGGCGGTCGGACGGCCGAGCCAGTCGTGCACGTCCTCCTCGACCGTGCGGTAGGTGTCCCCGACGCGCAGGCCGGACCACGCGTTCCAGCCCGTGATCACCGCCGTGCCGCCGGCGGCCGCGAGCTCGCGCAGGCGGGCCAGGGCGGCCTCCCCGGCCCCCTCGGCGTCCGGGGTCAGCACCGGCGTCCCGGACCGCGCGGCCGCCGCGGCCTCCCCGGTGCCGTCCAGCACGGCCACCGGCCGGCCGCTGCGCAGCGCCACTTCGACGACGGCGGCCGTGCCCACGAGGTCCCACGACTCCTGCTCCGTCGCGGTGCGCAGGGCGATCGTGCTGCCCAGGTTCGAGCGCAGGTCCGAGCCCACCGCACCCGTGGCCCGCTGCGTGGCCAGGATGAGGTGGAAGCCGAGGGAACGGCCCGTGGCGGCCAGACGCTGCAGGACGGCGGCTGCGTCCGGGTGGTCGTCCACGAGCACGCGCAGTTCGTCGATCGCCACGACGAGCCGAGGCAGCGCCGCGTCCGGATGGCGGCGGCGGAAGCCGGGATAGTCGCTGACCCCGGCCTCCGCGAAGAGGGCCTCGCGGCGATGCAGCTCCGCCCGGATGGCGCTCAGCGCCCGCAACGAGGCCGTTCCCACGTGGTTGGTCTCCAGGCTCATCGTGTGGGGGAGCGCGCCCAGCGGACCGAACGACGCACCGCCCTTGAAGTCCAGCAGCAGGAACGCGACCTCGGCCGGCGGGTGGTGCGCCGCGGCCCCCAGCAGGAGGGACAGCAGGAGATCCGACTTCCCGGATCCCGTGGTGCCCGCGATGAGCAGGTGCGGCCCGTCGGCGGCCAGGTCCATCTCGACGACGCCCGTCTCGTCGCCGCTACGGGCGAGGGTCACGGTGAGCCCGTCGACGGCATCGCGGGCGCCCACCTGCCCCGGTGGTGTGAGCGTGCCGTCGCCGTCGTCGGCGGGCAGCAGGCCGAGGTCCACGACGTCGTCGGCCAGCTCGGTCAGCCAGGCGACCAGGGTGCCGTCGGCGAGGCCGTCGGCGGTCACGTCCTCGAAGCGCTGTTGTTCGGCCGGGACCACGACGGTGCGCCCGCGCAGGTCGACGACGGCGTCCCCCGGCGCAGGCGACGGCCCGGTGAAGTCGTACCGCGTCCAGGGCAGATCCGCCCGGGCCGTGGGCGTCGTCCCCGCGTCGCCGCCGATGGCGGCCCGCCACGCTCGCCACGCCGGATCCAGTGCCGCGTCCTCAGGAGCCGACACCAGCAGCCGCGGGCCGGACCCGCCCGACCACCAGGTGCGGCGGACTCCACCGGCCTCCACCACGAACGCGCCGTCGGCGGCCACCGCGTGCCGCAGGAGCTGGAACACCGCCCACCGGCAGGCCCCGGCCACATCGCGCGGCGGCCCGAGCACGACGACGCGCGACTCCGGCGGTGACGTCGTCATCACGGTGCGCCGCGACGTGACGGCCTCCACCCATGCCTCGTCCGGGTCGTCCCGCGACAGGGACAGCGCCCCGACGCCGGAACCCCACGAGACCGCCACGGCCTCGTCGGCCCCCGACGTCAGCCCGAAGCGGTCCGTCGCGCCGGAGCGGACGGCGCGGGCCACCGCACCGGGGCTCAGTGCCGCCTGAGCCCGCCGGCGCACGAGCGCGTCCGCGCGGGCGGCGAGCAGCCGCGCATGCCGCAGCCGGGTACGGCGCTGCATCGCCAGCATGACCAGCGCCACCGTCACGGACAGCACACCGAACAGCAGGAACACCGGGTTGCCCATCATCAGGACCAGGGCGACCCCGAGCACCAGCGGGCCCAGGGCCGCCACCAGCGGGATCACGACGGACTGCCGGGCCGGTGGGGATCCGAGGTCGACGGCGGGCGGCTCCGGCGTGACCGGCCGCGGCAGGGCGGCCCCGGGCCCGCGGACCAGGCCCAGGGCGGTCCGGCCCACAGGGAGCGGGCTGCGGCCGTCCCACAGGCGTCCGGTGTCCCGAGGACCGTCGTGGACGTGCAGCCCGGTGGGCGCGAGCCGCAGACGCATCGGCCGCGACGGGGCAGAGGGGTCGTCCAGCAGCAGCCGCGCCCCACCGCGTCCCGTGCTCAACCCGCCCTCCCCCAGAGGGACGAGGCGGCCGGCGTCGGGTCCGTGCTCGGTGACCACCGCGAGCTCCGGCCCCCGGGCCGGTGCACTCCCGACCCGTTCCGCGTACGTCACGCTGCGCGGCCCGGCAGCGCACCGGTGCAGCGACCGGGCGGGAAAACGTTCCCGCACCGCCCGGTCCTGCTCGTCCGCGTCGGCGGGGAAGTGCTCCACCCGCCATGTCTCGGGAGCGGCCCCGCCCAGGATCCGCACGCTCCAGGCCATCCCCGCCCCTCCCTCCTGAGACCGGCGACCGGCCCGTCCGGCCGCCTGGGGACGACCCTGCCACGGCCTGATGGCGGCTCGGGCGGCCTGTGGACAACTCCCCGTCGAACGGGACCGCCGCCACGTTGTCCACAGTCATGGTGTCCTGGACCACACGCATCGACGGAACGGGGTATCTTCCTGATCGAGACATGTGCGGCGCTGGGGATGGCGCCGAATCGGGCACAGGAGGGACACATGGATGCGGTGCGCATTCTCGAGGACGAGATCCGGGAGATCGTCCGGCGGCAGGGCATCGACCCGCAGCGTGAGCACGCCCGGGTCCTGACGCTCATCCAGGACGCGGCCGCGGACTACGAGTCCCGCGCGATGGTCAGCTCGCTGCCGGACCTGGAGGATCCCGTGGCGGCGCGGCAGGACCTGTTCGACCGCATCGCGGGCCTCGGGCCGCTCCAGCGGCTCATGGACGATCCCTCCGTGGAGGAGATCTGGCTGAACGCGCCGGACGCCGTCTACTGCGCGCGGTCCGGCCGCTCCGAGCTGACGGGCATCGTCCTGACCGAGGAGGAGGTGCAGGACCTCGTCGAAGTCATGTTGAAGTCCTCGGGCCGGCGGCTGGACCTGTCGATGCCGTTCGTCGACGCGGCCCTGCCAGACGGTTCGCGCCTGCACGTGGCCATCCCCGACATCACGCGGCGGCACTGGGCCGTGAACATCCGGAAGTTCATCGCCCGGGCGCGCCGGCTGGACGACCTCGTCCGGGGCGGTTCCCTCACTCCGACGGCGGCCCGCTTCCTGGACGCGGCCGTGGACGCGGGCATGAACATCCTCGTCAGCGGGGCCACCCAGGCGGGCAAGACCACCCTGCTCAACTGCCTGGCTTCGGCCATCGGCCCGCGGGAGCGGGTGATCACCGTGGAGGAGATCTTCGAGCTGCAGATCCCGGTGCGCGACGTCGTCGGGCTGCAGTGCCGCCAGCCGAACCTGGAGGGCCACGGCGAGATCCCGCTGCGTCGCCTCGTCAAGGAGGCGCTGCGGATGCGCCCGGACCGCCTGATCGTCGGCGAGGTGCGCGAGGCCGAGGCGCTGGACATGCTCGTCGCTCTGAACTCCGGCCTGGCCGGCATGTGCACGATCCACGCGAACTCGGCCGCGGACGCGCTCACGAAGCTCTGCACGCTGCCGCTGCTGGCCGGGGAGAACATCTCCCGGGACTTCGTCGTCCCGACGGTCGCCACGTGCATCGACGTCGTCGTGCACTGCGAGCGCGACCGTCAGGGCCGCCGGCGGGTGCGGGAGATCCTCACCGTCGGCTCACGGGTGGAGGGCGGGGTCATCGAGACGTCGGCGCTCTTCCAGCGTGACGCCGAGGGCGACCTGCGCCTCAACGAGGGTGCGAACCTGGAGTTCGAGGCGCTCGCCCGTCGCGGCGTGGACGTCCACGAGCTGGTGGGGCTGCGCTGATGGCCGCGCTGCTGGGGCTCGCGCTCGGCTGCGGCCTGTTCCTGCTGTGGTGGTCCCTCTGGTCCCCTCCCACGGAGAGACCCGGGGCCGCCCGCCCCGACTCGCGCCTGCGTGTGCTGATCGCCCAGTCCGGCATCCAGCGTCTCAGCCCGGCCGGCGTCGTGTCCGCCATGGCCGTCGGCGGTCTCGTGGTCGGGCTGCTCGTCCTGTCGCTGACCAGTACGTGGACCATCGCCGCGTGCTTCGCCGTCTTCGGCGCGGCCGTGCCCTGGCTGCTGCTGTCCTGGCAGGCCCGCCGGCGGTCCACGGCACTGCGCGAGCTGTGGCCGGACGCGATCGACCACGCCCGGTCGGCCATCCGCGCGGGCCTGACTCTCCCGGAGGCGCTCATCCAGCTCGGGGAGACCGGGCCGGAGGGGCTGCGCGAGCCGTTCCAGCAGTTCGCCCGGGACTACCGGGCCGGAGCCCGCTTCGTGGACGCACTGGACCGGCTCAAGGCCCGGATGGCCGACCCCGTCGCGGACCGCCTGGTGGTCTCGCTGCGCCTGACCCGCGAGGTCGGCGGCGCCGACATCGGCCGTCTGCTGCAGACCCTCTCCGAGTTCCTCCGGCAGGACGCCCGCATCCGCGCCGAGCTCGAGGCCCGGCAGTCGTGGACCGTGAACGCGGCCCGGTTGGCGGTGTGCGCCCCGTGGCTCGTGCTCCTGCTGCTGGGGACCCAGCCCGCCGCGGTCGCGGCCTATCGGTCCGCCGCCGGCGGGGCCGTGCTCCTCGCCGGCATGGTGGCCTCCGTCGTCTGCTACCGCGTCATGCTCCGCATCGGCGCGCTGCCCCGGGAGAAGCGGGTGTTCGCATGACGTCCGCGCTGATCTGGGCTGCGCTCCTGGGCCTCACCCTCGGGGCGGGACTGCTCCTCATCCTGGTCACCCAGCCGGTGGGCTGGCGCCCCAGCCTCGAGCAACGGGTCGAACCGCAGCTGCGCCACCACATCCCGGCCTCCCGCCTCCTCGAGGAGGAACGTGCGGGCGCCTCGCCCTGGGGAACGTGGGGACGCATCCTCGATCCCGTGGTGCAGGCCGGAGTCGGCTGGGTCCAGCGCATCTCCCCGGGCGGGGCGGCGCTCGACCGCAAACTGGCCGCCGCGGGGCTCGCGGTCACGTCGACGGACTTCCGTGCCCAGCAGGTCCTGAGCGCGGCCGCGGGGGCCGCCGTGGCGGCCGTCCTCGCGCTCAGCCTCACCGTCACGGGCCGCGTGCCGGTGATCACGGGGGTCGCCCTCGTGATCGCCGGCGGCATGGCCGGGTTCCTGCTCCGGGAGCAGCTGCTCTCCCTGCGGGTGCGACGGCGGCGCGAGGCCATCCTCTCCGAGTTCCCGTCCGTGGCCGAGCTGTTCGCGCTCTCGGTGGGCGCGGGGGAGAGCGCCGCCGGAGCGCTCGAACGCATCGCGGGGACGGCGCGCGGGGAGCTGGCCGGCGAGTTCCGCACCACGCTCGCCGACATGCGTGCCGGGGCGTCGCTGTCCGCGGCGCTCAAGGCCATGGGACGGCGCGTGCAGCTGGCCCCCGTCGAACGGTTCATCGGGGGCGTGCTCATCGCGCTCGACCGCGGCACGCCCCTCGCCGACGTCCTGCGCGCGCAGGCCCAGGACGTGCGTGAGATGGGTCGCCGCGAGCTCATGGAGGCCGCCGGCCGGAAGGAGATCCAGATGATGGTCCCCCTCGTGTTCGGCATCCTCCCGCTCACGGTGATCTTCGCCGTCTTCCCCGGCATCTCCCTGATGCGCCTGGGGTTCTGAAGACCCACAACTGAATAGTCCATCCATCCACCCACGATCACCATCCACTCCGGCCGCACGGGCGGCCGGCCACCCGAGGAGGGGACCATGCTCCACCACCACGCCATCACCGTCCTGGCCGCCCTGCGCGCCCTCATCCACGACGACGTCCGCGACGAGCGCGGCGACGTCCCCGGCTGGGTGATGATCACCCTCATGTCCGCCGTGCTCGTGGCCGGCCTGCTGGCCCTCGCCCTGCCGGCGCTCCAGGGACTGTTCAACCAGGCCATCTCCCAGGTGTCCCAGGGCGGCTGAGCATGCCCCGGGGTGCTGTCCACGCCGTGCCGGTGCCCCGTGGCGTCCACATGGGCGTCCGCTGGCGGGACGACCGGGGCGCCGCGGTGGCCGAGTCCACCATGGTGATGACCCTGGTCGTCCTGCTCTTCGCGGCGCTGCTCCAGGCCGGCGTCGTGATCCACACGCGCAACGTGATGATCGACGCCGCCTCCGCCGGCGCCCGGTACGGGGCGCTCGCGGACCGGAGTCCCGAGGACGGCGTCCAGCGGGCTCGAGAGCTGCTCTCCTCCGGCGTGCCCGGCCAGTCCGGGGCCGACGTCGCCGCGGAGCTCACCAGCCAGGACGGGGTCCCGGTCCTGCGCGTCACGGTCTCGAGCTCGCTGCCCGGCCTGGGGTTCCTGCCGGGCCCGATCCCCGTGGAGGTGAGCGGTCATGCGTTCCGTCAATGACGTCCGCGACGAGCGGGGAGCGGCCACGGTCGAATTCCTGGGCCTCACCCTCGTCCTGCTGATCCCCGTGGTGTACCTGATGATCTACGTCTCCCAGGTCCAGGCCGCGGCGTTCGCCTCGGTCGCTGCCGCTGACCAGGCCGTCAAGGCCGTGGTCGCCGAGGCCGATCACCCCAGCGCAGGCGCCGCCCACGCCACCGTCGAGCTCACGCTCGCCGACTACGGCGTGGGCGCCGGCCAGTACGACCTGACCGTCGGCTGCGACCAGGGCGGCTGTGGCACGCTCGAACCGGGGGAGGTCGTCGCCGTGCGGGTGGACGTGGCGGTGACCGTCCCCCTCACGCCGGCAGCGTGGTCGCTGACCCCCGTGACGGTGGGTTCCGACGCCCGGCAGACGGTGCCGAGGTTCTGATGCGCCGCCGCCTCACCGCTCGCCTGGGTCACGACGACGGGCAGACCACCGTCCTCACCGTCGGCCTGTGCGCCGTGCTCGTGGCCCTCATGCTGGTCATGCTCGCGGTCACCACCGTGCAGTTGCAGCACCGCCGCCTTCAGTCGCTCGCGGACTCGGCGGCCATCGCCGGGGCAGAGGAGCTCGGCTTCCGGCTGGGGGAGGACCCGGGCGTCGTGCTCTCCGACGACGACGTCGCCGCCTCCGCCAGCGCACACCTCGCGGCCGTCGGTGCCCAGGAGGCCGTGCCCGGGCTCGGCGGGATGAACGCCCGCGTGGCCGACGACGGCACCACCGTCGTCGTCACCCTCGACGCCCGGGCCGATCTGTTCGCCATGACCGGCCCGTTCGCGGGGACACTGCCCCTGTCGGTCCCCCTCGAGGCGACGGGCAGCAGTCGCACTAGCCTGGCCCGGTGATCCGCTTCCTCCACGGCATCGGTGGCCGGCCCGCCCACTTCGAGCCCCTTGCTGACGCCCTCGGCGCCGTGGCCGACCTCGCCGCCTCGCCCGCCCTGCCCGGCCACCCGGGCACGGACGCCGGCGGTCAGGGCCGCCCCCGGGCCGCACGGCCGGCGACCGATGCGGACCCCGTCCTCGACGCCGCCCGCACCTGGGCGGCGCAGGCCGGCCCCGTGCCGGGGCTGCTGATCGGCCACAGCACGGGCGGGGTCATCGCGCTGCGCGCCGTCGCCGACGGGCTGGTGCGGCCCCGCGCCCTCGTGGTCATCGACTCGAACGTCCCGGTGACGGACACCGCCCTGGCCGCCCGGGCGGCCAAGGCCCGCCTCGCCGCCCGCCCGGACTGGCGGAGCGTGCTCCGCGCCTCGCTCGCGCGGGACCTCCTCGTCCCGGAGCCGTGGCGCGAGCGGATCCTGACCGACCTGGACGCCACGCCGGACCATCCGATGCGCGAGCTCTGGGCCGCCGTCCTCGCCGCGGACACCCGTGCCCTCTGGGCCGGCATCACCGTCCCGACGCTGTACGTGCGCAGCACCCGGGACGTCCACCAACGGGACCTGGACGCGGTCACGCAGCACGCCACCGTCGTCGATGTCAGCACGGGCCACTGGCCGCACGTCACGGAGCCCGAGGCCGTCGCGGCGGCGATCCGCCGCTGGCACACGACCGGCGTCCACCCCACGCGGTAGGCTGGCCGAATCATGGCTGACACTGACTTCTCCGCGGAGATCGACTCCCTGCGCCACACCCTGGCCTCCATCGAGCAGGTCTCGGACCTCGACCGCATCAAGGCGGACATCGCCGAACTGGAGCAGCAGGCCTCCGCACCGGACCTCTGGGACGACCCGGAGGAGGCCCAGAAGGTCACCTCCAAGCTCTCCCACCGTCAGACGGATCTCAAGCGCATCACCTCCCTGGAGAGCCGCATCGAGGACCTGGAGACCATGGTCGAGCTCGCCGCGGAGGAGGACGAGCCCTCCCTCCTCGACGACGCGAACCAGGAGCTGACCTCCATCCGCAAGGCCCTGGAGGAACTCGAGGTCGTCACGCTGCTCAGCGGCGAGTACGACCAGCGCGACGCCGTCGTGACCATCCGCGCGGGCGCCGGCGGCGTGGACGCGGCCGACTTCGCCGAGACCCTCATGCGCATGTACCTGCGCTGGGCCGAGCAGCGTGGCTGGTCCACCAAGGTCATGGACACCTCCTACGCGGAGGAGGCCGGCCTGAAGTCCGTCACCTTCGAGGTCAACGCGCCCTACGCGTTCGGCACCCTCTCCGTGGAGGCCGGCACGCACCGCCTCGTGCGCATCAGCCCCTTCGACAACCAGGGCCGCCGCCAGACGTCCTTCGCGGCGGTCGAGGTGGTGCCGCTGATCGAGTCGGACGACTCCATCGAGATCCCCGAGTCCGAGATCAAGGTGGACGTGTTCCGCTCCTCGGGCCCCGGCGGCCAGTCCGTGAACACCACGGACTCCGCCGTCCGCATGACGCACCTGCCCACCGGCATCGTCGTGTCCATGCAGAACGAGAAGTCGCAGATCCAGAACCGTGCCGCCGCCCTGCGCGTGCTCCAGTCCCGTCTGCTGCTGCTGCGCAAGGCCGAGGAGGACGCGAAGAAGAAGGAGATGGCCGGCGACGTCAAGGCGTCCTGGGGCGACCAGATGCGCTCCTACGTGCTGAACCCGTACCAGATGGTCAAGGACCTGCGCACGGGCCACGAGGAGGGCAACCCCTCCTCCGTGTTCGACGGCCACATCGACGATTTCGTGGACGCCGGGATCCGCTGGCGCGCCGAGCAGGTCAAGGCCGCCCAGGAGGACTGAGCCCCACGGCGCGGCCCCGCCGCCCAGGCCACCACGACGCCGGCCCGCACCTCCGCAGCGAGGCGCCGGCCGGCGTCGCCGTTCAAGCCCCCGCAGGGGCCTCGGGCCTGGCCCGGGAGACCGGCCCGGTGGGATGCTCGAAGCACCGGGCAGGCGCCCCCGCGCGCCGGTCCGGCACCAGACTCCATTCCCACCCAGGAGGTCGACCAGCATGACCATGCGCGCCGCCCGTTGGCACGGCAAGAAGGACATCCGCATCGAGGAGATCGACTCGCCCACGGCCGGCCCGGGGCAGGTCCTCGTGGACGTCGCGTGGTGCGGCATCTGCGGCACGGACCTGCACGAGTACCTCGAGGGCCCGATCTTCATCCCGCCGGCCGGGCACCCGCACCCGATCTCCGGCGACGCCGCCCCCGTCACGCTCGGCCACGAGATGTCCGGCACCGTCGCCGCCCTGGGCGAGGGCGTCACGGACCTCGAGGTCGGCCAGAAGGTCGTCGTGGAGCCGTACATCGTGCGCGAGGAGGACCGGGACCGACCGGACTACAACCTCGCGCCGGACATGAACTTCATCGGCCTGGGCGGCGACGGCGGCGGACTGGCCGAGCAGATCGCGGTGCAGCGCCGCTGGGTCCACCCGGTGGCCGACTCCGTGCCCCTCGACCAGGCCGCGCTCATCGAGCCGCTCTCCGTGGCCCACCACGCGTGGGTGCGGGCCGGCCCTCCGACGTCGGGCGTGGCGCTGATCGGCGGCGCCGGCCCCATCGGCGCGCTCACCGCGGCCGTGCTCAAGGGCAAGGGCCTGACGGTGTACGTCTCCGAGCTCTCCGAGCTGCGCCGCCGGAAGGTGCTCGAGGCCGGCGTGGTAGACGAGGCATTCGACCCCCGCGAGGTGGACGTGCCCGCGAAGATCCGCGAGCTGCACGACGGCCAGGGCGCGGACGTGGGCTTCGAGTGCACCTCGGTGGACGTGGTGCTGGACATGCTGCTGGACGCGGTGCGTCCCGGCGGGGTGATCGTCAACGAGTCCATCTGGGGCCACGAGCCCGCCGTGGCCCTGCACAAGCTGGTGATGAAGGAGATCGACCTGCGCGGCACCATCGCGTACGCGAACGACCACGCGGACACCATCCGCATGGTCGAGGACGGCGCCGTGGACCTCGCGCCGTTCATCACCGGCAAGATCGGCCTCGACGACCTGGTCGACCAGGGCTTCGAGACCCTCATCCACCACAACGAGACGGCCGTGAAGATCCTCGTCTCGCCCACCGGCCAGGGCCTCTGAGGCTCCGGCCCGATCCCCGGACGTCCCGACGACGGCCCGCGCCCGCAGCCGGCGGGTGCGGGCCGTCGGGTCCCTGCACCGCGGCGCGCCGTCATGGATGCGTCGTCGCCTGGCGCGCCTGTGACCGGGGTCATAGACTGCATTTGAGTGAATCGTGATGAACCGAGTTGAACGTCCCAGGAGGACCGCATGACCGCCGAGCTGCCCCAGCCTCAGCCCACCGATGCCGTGATCGTGGGCGGTGCCCGCACGCCCTTCACCCGGCTGCTCTCGCAGCAGGCCGACCTGCGCGCCGTGGACCTGGGCGCCCACGCGATCACGCACGCGCTCGAGCGCGCCGGCGTGGCCCCCGAGGACGTGGACATGGTCTACATGGGCCAGGTCGTGCAGGCCGGCGCGGGCCAGAACCCGGCCCGCCAGTCCGCGCTCGCCGCGGGCATCCCGTGGAACGTCCCGGCCATGACGATCAACAAGGTGTGCCTGTCCGGCCTCACCGCCGTGATCGACGCCGCCCGTCTCATCCGCCTCGGCGAGGCGGACGTGGTGGTGGCCGGCGGTCAGGAGTCCATGACCAACGCCCCGCACCTGCTGCCCGGCGCGCGCAAGGGCTTCAAGTACGGCCCGGCCACCATGCTCGACGCCGTCGCGTGGGACGGCCTCACCGACTCCCTGAGCCACGAGGCCATGGGCGAGCTGACCGAGTCCGGCAACGGCGAGCGGAACATCGCCCGCGCCGAGCAGGACGAGGTCGCCGCGGCCTCGCACCAGCGGGCCGCCCGGGCCCAGTCCGAGGGCGTCTTCGAGGGCGAGATCGCCCCGGTGGAGGTGCCGCAGCGCAAGGGCGACCCGCTGGTCGTCTCCCAGGACGAAGGGGTCCGACCGGACACGACCGCCGAGTCGCTGGGCGCCCTGCGTCCGGCGTTCGCGAAGGACGGCACGATCACGGCCGGCAACTCCTCGCCCCTGTCCGACGGCGCCGCCGCCCTCGTGGTGACCTCGCGGGCCTTCGCCGAGGAGAAGGGCCTGACGATCCTCGCCACGGTGGGCGCACCCGGCCAGACCGCCGGCCCGGACAGCTCGCAGCTGCACTCGCAGCCCTCGGACGCGATCAACGCCGCCGTGCGGAAGCAGGGCTGGGACGTGGCCGACCTCGACTTCATCGAGATCAACGAGGCGTTCGGCGCGGTGGCCGTGCAGTCCCTGCGCGACCTCGACTACCCGCACGAGAAGACCAACATCCACGGCGGCGCCATCGCCCTGGGCCACCCGATCGGCGCCTCCGGCGCCCGGCTGGCCCTGCACGCCGCCCTCGAGCTCGACCGGCGCGACGGCGGCCGCGCGGCCGTCTCGCTCTGCGGCGGCGGCGGCCAGGGCGAGGCCCTGATCCTCTTCCGCTGACGGACCGCCCCTGACAGAAAGGACCCCGGACATGGCTCTCGACAAGACCGTGGCCACGCCCGCCGAGGCGGTGGCGGACGTGCCGGACGGCGCGTCCCTGGCCGTCGGCGGCTTCGGGCTCTCCGGCAACCCCGTGCAGCTCATCGAGGCCCTGCTCGAGCAGGGCGCCACGGACCTGTCCGTCGTCTCCAACAACTGCGGCGTGGACGGCTGGGGCCTGGGCATCCTGCTCGGCGCGCGCCGGCTGCGGAAGATGACCTCCTCCTATGTGGGGGAGAACAAGGAGTTCGCCCGCCAGTACCTCGAGGGCGAGCTCGAGGTGGAGCTCGTCCCGCAGGGCACCCTCGCGGAGAAGCTCCGCGCCGGCGGCGCCGGCATCCCGGCGTTCTACACCCGCTCCGGCGTCGGCACCCAGGTGGCCGAAGGAGGCCTGCCCATGCGCTACGACGCGGACGGCACCGTGGTGAAGTCCTCGCAGGCCAAGCCCACGGACACGTTCGTGCTCGGCGAGGGCTACCTCAGCCAGGCCCCGGACGAGCCCGAGACCTATGTGCTCGAACGCTCCATCGTCACCGACTTCTCCCTTGTGCACGCCTGGAAGGGCGACCGCCACGGCAACCTCGTGTTCCGCAAGGCCACCCGCCAGTTCGGCCCGCCCGCGGCCATGGCCGGCCGTGTGTGCATCGCCCAGGTGGAGGAGCTCGTCGAGCCCGGCGAGATCGACCCGGACGACGTGCACCTGCCCGGCGTCTTCGTGCACCGGATCGTGGAGGTCGGCACGGACATCGAGAAGCGGATCGAGAAGCGCACCGTGCGCGCATCGGGGGAGGGGCGGGCATGAGCGAGCAGACCACCGGGCGCCCCCGGGGCCTGAGCCGCGACCAGATGGCGGCCCGCGCCGCGCAGGAGCTGCCGGACGGCGCCTACGTCAACCTCGGCATCGGCATGCCCACGCTGATCCCCAACCACATCCCCGCCGGGCGGTCCGTGGTGCTGCAGTCCGAGAACGGCATCCTCGGCACGGGCCCGTACCCCACGGAGGAGGCCGTGGACCCCGACCTGATCAACGCGGGCAAGGAGACCGTCACCGTGAACCCGGGGGCGTCCTTCTTCGACTCCGCGCTGAGCTTCGGCATGATCCGCGGCGGCAAGATCGACGTCGCCGTCCTGGGCGGCATGGAGGTCTCCGCCGCGGGCGACCTGGCCAACTGGATGGTGCCCGGCAAGATGGTCAAGGGCATGGGCGGTGCGATGGACCTCGTCCACGGCGCCGGCCGCGTGATCGTCATGATGGACCACGTGTCCAAGGACGGCACCCCCAAGATCGTCGACCAGTGCACCCTGCCGCTGACCGGCCGCGCCGTCGTCGACCGCATCATCACGGACCTGGCCGTGATCGACGTCGTCGGCACCCCGGAACAGCCCCGCCTGGCGCTCGTGGAGACCGCGCCCGGCGTCACCGAGGAGCAGGCCCGCGCGCTCACCGGCGCGCCCCTGGACTGAGCCGACGACGCCGCCCCGCGGCCCCGGCGCACCGCCTCGGCGGGCATCGGGCCGGCACGGGATAGACTGGACGGCCGCGCCCTGATCGGGGCGCGGCCGTCGCCGTGGACGCTGGAAGGACGTGAGGCCATGGGCAAGAACAGCAAGGGCAAGGCCGCCAAGCAGCCGGCCCCCGGCGAGCGCCAGGTGATCGCCAACAACAAGAAGGCGCGCCACGACTACACCATCCTCGACACGTACGAGGCCGGCATGGTGCTCACCGGCACCGAGGTGAAGTCGCTGCGCGAGGGCAAGGCCTCGCTCGTGGACGGCTTCGCGGTCTTCTACCGGGACGAGCTGTGGCTCGAGCAGGTCTACATCCCGGAGTACCTCAACGGCTCGTGGACCAACCACGCCGCCCGCCGCCGCCGCAAGCTGCTGCTGCACCGCGCCGAGCTGACGAAGATCTCCCGCCAGATCCAGGATCCGGGCCTGACCATCGTGCCGCTGTCCCTGTACTTCCTGAACGGGCGCGTGAAGGTGGAGATCGGCGTCGCGCGCGGCAACCGCGAGTACGACAAGCGGCACAAGCTGCGCGAGCAGCAGGACAACCGCGAGGCCCAGCGGGCCATGCGGATGCGCAACCGGCGCGCCGGCGTGGCCTGAGCGCGGCAGGCCCCTTGGGAATGCCCGGGGGGCGTGCTACGTTGTATCTCTCGCAGGCCCGGTTTCAGGACCGGCGGGCTCCGCGCCCTCCGCCTGCAGTGGTGATTGACAACCTCATAGAGGAGTCGCCCCCCTGGGGCCGATCGGTTTCGACGGTGTGTGTCGCGTCGGGAGAAGCGGGCCGAGGATGCAGAGTCATCTCGTCAAACGCTCTCTGCAAACCAATAAGTGCCGAATCCAAGCGCACTGACTTCGCTCTCGCTGCCTGATCAGTGATCGAGTCCGTCACCCCGAGGTCGCTGTCGCCTCGGATCGTGGCGTCAGCTAGATAGCCACTGGGCGTCACCCTCGCCGGGGGTCGTGACGCCGACATCAATCCGGCTGGGTCCGGGTTGGCCGCCCGTCTGCGGGACGGCCAGGACCGAGCAACACCCACAGCAGACTGTGCCCGGAGAAGACCCGGCAACACCTCATCGGACGCGGGTTCAATTCCCGCCGGCTCCACTCACCACCACGGGAAGGCCCCGGAATCGTCACGATTCCGGGGCCCTCGTCGTGTCCGCGCCCGGTGTGCGGCGGCCCGCCCCTCAGCCGGCCAGGACCGCGTGCAGGCCCAGTCCGGCGCCCCAGCCGACGACGACGGCCACCAGCCCCAGACCCAGATGCGCGGTCCACAGGCGGGCGGCCGCGCCCCATCGACGGGCGAGCGCGGCGTCAGCCGCCTCAGCGGCCACGGTGGACCACGTCCCCAGGGCGAGGCAGAACCCGGACAGCACGGCCGACACCGCCGCGACGAGCAGGAGCCCCTGCCCGTCGCCCCAGCCCCCGGACGCGTACACCAGCTCCGGCACGGCCAGGCCGACGGTGACGCCGAGGAGCAGGGCCGCCGTCGTGTTGGCGGTGAGCAGACCCCGGGGGCCGAGCCGGTCGGTCAGGCGCCGGCGCGCCAGGGCGCCGAGCACCCCGCCCGCCGCGAGGCAGGCCAGGAGGGCCACCTGGAAGAGAGCGAAGACCTCGTATCCCGCGCCGCTCATGCGTCCTCCTCCGAACGATCCGTCCCGACCACGCGCGACCCCGGGGCGCCCCCGGCGCGCAGGCCGAGCATGGCCGCCGCCGTCGAGAGTGCAGCCATCAGCGCGAGCACCAGCAGCACCGCTACCGCCGCGGCGAGGACGCCACCCGCCCCGGACACCGCGGCGCCCAGCCGCACCGGCCACAGCACCAGGGCGACGGCGCTGGAGATGGTGGTGAACGCACCGAGGAAGCCGGTTCCCAGCCCGGCCACCAGGCGTGGACGCCAGTCCGGCCCGCGGCGGCGCGAGGCCGCCCACAGCAGGCCGAGCAGGAACGAGCCGAGCACGTTCACCACGAACAGCGGCAGGGCCTGGACGAGCACATCCACCGCCCCGAACGCGGCGCCGAACGTGCCGCGGAAGTTGGGCGCCCCGGCCAGCGCGGTCACCGCGTTCATCACCCCCGCACCGCACAGCACGCCCGCGGCACCGCCGAGGGCCACCGCACCCGCAGTGCCGGGCCGGCGATCTGTCCCGCGCCCGCCCCTCCGGTCGGCCGTCGTCTCCCCCCGCGCGGCCATCAGGCGCTGTCCTCGGTCTCGTCACCCGCGCGCAGGCGGGCGAGGACGTCGTCGTGGAGCAGGCCGTTCGTGGCCAGCGCGTGCCCGCCGAACGGGCCGTCCTCGCCGTCCAGCGAGGTGAAGCGGCCGCCGGCCTCGCGCACGATCGGCACCAGAGCGGCCATGTCATGCAGCTCGAGCTCGGGCTCGGCCGCGATGTCCACGGCGCCCTCGGCGACGAGCATGTAGGACCAGAAGTCGCCGAAGCCGCGCACGCGCCACACGTCCGAGGTGAGCTGCAGGAACGCGCGGATCGAGCCGCGCTCGCGCCAGCCCTCGATCGAGGAGAAGGACAGCGACGCGTCCTCGACCCGATCCACGCCGGACACGGTGATCCGCTGAGCACGCGTGAGCGAGGTGCCCGCGAAGGCGCCCTGGCCGGCCGCGGCCCACCAGCGCCGGTGCAGGGCGGGGGCGGAGACGACGCCGACGACGGGCTCACCGTCGATCAGCAGCGCGATGAGGGTGGCCCACACGGGCACGCCGCGCACGAAGTTCTTGGTGCCGTCGATGGGGTCGACCACCCACTGCCGGCCGGAGCGGCTCAGAGATCCGCCGAACTCCTCACCCACGATGCCGTCGCGCGCCCGGGCACGGGACAGGGTGGAGCGGATGGACTCCTCGGCGGCGCGGTCCGCATCCGTGACAGGGGTGAGATCCGGCTTGGTGCTGACCTCGAGGTCCTGGGCCTTGAACCGGGACATCGTGATCGAGTCCACGTTGTCCGCCAGCATGTGGGCCAGCCGCAGGTCCTCCGTGAGGTCGCGGCCGCGGGTCGCAGGGTTCTCAGGTCGCTCCATGCCGCCCACGCTATACCGCGCGGGCCGCCTCAGTCCTCGGACGACGCCGCGTCCTCCGCCCCCGAGGGGGCCAGCCGGTTGCCGAGCAGACGCCGCAGCGAGGCCAGGCGTGCCGCTCCCGAGGGGCCGGCGTGGCCCGCGGCCACCCATGCGTCCAGGCCGCAGCCGGGGGAGTCGGCGGTGTGGGTGCAGCCGCGCGGGCAGTCCGCCAGTCCGCCGGCGAGGTCGTCGAAGGCCTCCACCACGCGGTCCGGCTCGACCCAGCCCAGCCCGAAGGACCGGATGCCGGGGGTGTCCACCACCCAGGTGTCCGGCAGGGGGACGCCGTCGTCGCCCGTCAGCGGCAGTGCGAGCGCGGACGAGGAGGTGTGCCGGCCCCGGCCGGTGACGGCGTTGACGTGACCGGTGGCCCGCTCCGCGCCGGTGAGCGCGTTCAGGAGCGTGGACTTGCCGACGCCGGAGGGCCCCACGAACGCGCTGGTGTGTCCGATCAGCCGCTCGGCCACCCGGGCCACGAGCGAGGCGTCCAGGGCGGTGTCCCCGGTCTCGGCCTCGAAGGTCGCCGCACCGGAGGTCATCACCTCCAGGTCCAGCGCCTCGTAGTGCGCCACCAGCGCGTCCGGATCACGCAGGTCGGTCTTCGTGATGAGGAGCACCGGGTGGATGCCGGCGTCGTAGCAGGCGACGAGGGCGCGGTCGATGAAGCCGGTCCGGGGCTCCGGATTGGCCGCGGCCACCATGATCACCAGCAGGTCGGCGTTGGCCACCACCACCCGCTCGACCTCGTCCGAGTCGTCCGCCGACCGGCGCAGGACCGTGCTGCGCTCCTCGACACGGACGATGCGCGCGAGCGTGCCCTCCTCCCCGGAGAGGTCCCCGACGACGGCCACCCGGTCGCCCGTGGCGATCGGCGTGCGGCGCAGCTCGCGGGCGCGCATCGCCGTGATCCGCTCGTCCAGGCGCTCGGGCAGCACCACGGCGTACCGGCCGCGGTCCACCGTGGTCACCATGCCGACCTCGGCGTCCTCGTGCTTGGGCCGCTCCTTCGTGCGCGGGCGGGTGCCGCGCTTGGACGGGCGCACCCGGACATCGGACTCGTCCCACGCCGAGGGATCGAGGCGCCGGGCCATCAGCGGGCCTCCTCGGCCGCGTCGCCGGGTGCCACGAGCGCGGTCCACAGTGCGGGGAAGTCCGGCATCGTCTTCGCGGTGGTCGCCACGTCCACGATGCCGGTCCCCGGCACGCGCAGGCCGACGACGGCGGCGAAGGTCGCCATCCGGTGATCGTGGTAGGTCTCGAGGGCGGCGGGGGACAGCGGCCCCGACGCGTCCGTGCCCGGGAAGCCGAGCGACGTCTCTTCCTCGTCCACGGTGATCCCCAGGCGGGCGGCCTCGGCGGTGAGCGCGGCGAGCCGGTCCGTCTCATGACCCCGCAGATGGCCGATCCCCGTCAGGCGGGTGGGCCCGGAGGCCAGCAGGGCGAGCGCGGCCGCGGTGGGGGCGAGCTCGGCCGTGTCCGCGATCTCACCGGCGCCGGTGATGCGGGGCGCGCCGTCGTCCTGGACCACCCCCGTCACCGTGAGGCGGCCGCGGGAGCGGTCCGTGCGGTCGACCGTGAGGGCCACGCTCGCCCCGAACTGCGGCAGGATCCGCCGCCAGCGGTCGCCGATCTGCGTCGTGCGGGTGGGCCAGTCCGGCACCGTCACGGAGCCGCCCGTGGCCACGGCGGCGGCCAGGAAGGGGCCTGCGTTGGACAGGTCCGGCTCGACGGTCGCCTCGTGTGCCGGGATGCGCCCCGGGGCCACGGTCCACGCCCCGGGACCCGTCTCGGCGACGTCCACCTCGAGCGCGCGCAGCACCCCGACGGTCATCGCGACGTGCTCCGGACTCGGCACGGTCTGCCCGGTGTGCCGCAGCCGGAGGCCGCGCGGCATCCCCGCGGCCGCCAGCAGCGCGGCGGACAGGAACTGGGAGGAGCCGGAGGCGTCGACCGCGACCTCCGGCACGTCGCCGTCGGGGGCCACCGTGGCCGCGTCCGCGCGGGTCGTCATCGTGAAGGGCAGGCGACCGGGCTCGCCCTCCTCGTTGACGGCCACCCCGAGCTGGCGCAGCGCGTCCAGGACCGGGGCCATCGGGCGCAGGCGCGCGCCGGCGTCGCCGTCGAAGCGGACCCGGCCGGGCCGCAGCGCGGCGACGAACGGGACGAAGCGCATGACCGTCCCCGCCAGTCCGCAGTCCACGGCGACATCCCCGGCCAGCGGCTCGCCGACCGGCATCGGATGCACCCGCAGTCCGCCGTCGGACAGGGGCTCGAACCGGGCCCCGAGCGCTGTGAGCGCCGTGCGCATCAATGCCGTGTCCCGCGACTCGAGGACGCCGTGCAGGACGCACGGACCGTCGGCGAGCGCGGCGAGCACGAGATGCCGGTTCGTCAGCGACTTCGATCCCGGCAGCCGCACCTCTCCGCGCACCGGGCCGCGCGCCACGGGCGCGGGCCAGGTCTCGGCGGCGTCGGGACGGGGGGCGGGGGAGTGCGCGGCGGCACGCGTGGGG
>NZ_JABFNH010000022.1:230911-245580 GCF_017168435.1 Micrococcus sp. KRD070 | reverse complement strand
GCACGCGTGGGGCGGGTCACCGGACCAGCCTATCCGGCGGCTGTCGGCCGGGGTCGGCCTGTCGCGGGGGAATACCTGGAACGCTCCTGGCGCTCCACTGGACGACCCCGTACCCGTGTCGGCGCACCGGTCCCGCTCGCCGCGGACCGCAGCCGGAGAGGAGCCCCGCATGAGCGCCGCCCTGCTGACGCATCCCTCCCGGACCGTAGACTGGCCCGCGATGAGCACTGACAACAGCCGGCCGGAATTCGCCCGGCCCGAGGACGCCCCCGAGCACGACCGCGCCGACATCGACGTCGCCGCCGAGTCCGAACAGCAGCGCCGTGCCCGGTTCGAGCGTGACGCCCTCGAGTTCGTGGACCAGTTGTACTCCGCTGCGCTGCGCATGACGCGCAACCCGCAGGACGCCGAGGACCTGGTCCAGGAGGCGTACACGAAGGCCTACTCCTCGTTCCACCAGTACCGGCCCGGCACCAACCTCAAGGCCTGGCTCTACCGGATCCTCACGAACACGTACATCAACCTCTACCGCAAGCGGCAGCGCCAGCCCCTCGAGGCGGACAACCCTGAGGTGGAGGACTGGCAGATGGCCCGGGCCGCCGAGCACACCTCCGGTGGCCTGCGCTCGGCCGAGACGGAGGCCCTCGACCGGCTGCCCGACTCCCAGGTGAAGGACGCCCTGCAGGCGATCCCGGAGGAGTTCCGGCTCGCCGTCTACTTCGCGGACGTGGAGGGCTTCGCCTACAAGGAGATCGCCGAGATCCTCGACGTGCCGATCGGCACCGTCATGTCGCGGCTGCACCGCGGCCGCAAGCAGCTGCGCGAGCGCCTCGCGGACTACGCGGCCGCGCGCGGCATCAAGGCCCAGCCGAAGAAGAAGACCGGGCGCGGCGGCACGAAGCAGACCGAGACGAGCACGAAGGAGGCCACGCGATGACCGCGGACCAGCACGGCCATGAGTGCCGCGTCGCCCAGGACGCCTCCCTGGAGCGGCTGTACCAGTACCTGGACGGCGCCCTGACGCCCGAGGACATCGAGCAGGTGCGCGCCCACGTGGCGGAGTGTCCGGACTGCCGGCACCAGAAGGAGCTCGAGGAGCTCATCCGCTCGGCGGTGCGTCGGTGCTGTCAGGAGAAGGCGCCCGCGCAGCTGCGGGCCACCATCATGACCCGCATCACCCAGATCTCGACGACGACCGTCACCTGGGGCTGACACCGCGACATGCGGACCCGTGGGCACCCGATCGGGCGCCCCGACGATGACGAAGGGCCGTCCCCTGAGGGGACGGCCCTTCGTGGTCTCTGCGGTCGCCGGGTGGCACCCGGCCGGTCCGCGACGCCGATCAGCGGATCAGGCGTTGGGACGCTTGCCGTGGTTGGCGCCGTTCCTGCGGCGGTCGCGACGCTTGCGTGCACGCTTGCTCATGACGTCTCCCTTCAACGAGTCGGTCGGTGGTCCATTCTGTCACATCAGGCCGTGGGCTCGGGCAGACCGAGCCACTGGTACCAGCCCCGATGCAGCACGAGCCACGCGATGAGCCCGTGGCCCGCCTGGCCCGGCCGGCCCTGGCCGGAGGCCAGGTCCGAGCGCCACTGCTCGTGGCCCACCAGCGGGGTGAACGTGTCCACGTACACGTGGTTGCGCCGGTCGGCCACATCCAGGTAGGCGGCGTTGAGCTCGGCGAGCCGGGCGTTGCGCTGCTCGTCCAGGGTGGGCGTGGGGCCCACCACGAGCACCGGGATGTTCCGCTGCGAGGCGGTGTCCAGGACGTTGGCCAGGTTCAGCCGCGAGCGGGCGGTCGAGGTGGCCTCCAGGTCCAGGTCCGCGTCGGACAGGGCCACGACGAGGCGGTTCTCCGTCTCCTCGGAGAAGCGCCGCGAGGCCTCGCCCCACCAGCGCTCGTTGAGGTCCTCGGTGGTCTCGTGCGGCACGGCCAGCACGTAGTTCTCCAGCTCCACGTCGGGGGCCTGGGTGCGGGCGAGCACGCGGCCCCACCAGCCGATGGCGCGGGCGTCGCCCGCACCGGCCAGCAGCTGGTCGCCGACGGCGGCGATCCGGATCCGGCGGTTGTGCACAGTGTGTCCTTTCGTCGGCCGATCCGGCGCCGCCGCCGCACCGGAGGGTGCGGCGGCGGCGCAGGGTCGGTCCGGGTCAGCGGCCGAAGGCGGCGTCCAGCAGCGTGCTGAGCTCCTGGTCGTGGCGGCCCTTGGTGCCCGCGGAGGTCGCGGCCGAGGCCGGGCGGGACACGAGGGTCACGGGGACGTCGAGCTGCGGCACGAGGTTCAGTGCCATGAACGGCCACGGGCCCTGGTTCGCGGGCTCGTCCTGCACCCAGGTGACGTCGGCGACCGGGTAGGCGCGGAGCGCCTTGCGGATCTCGTCGAGCGGCAGCGGGTAGAGCTGCTCCACCCGCACGATCGCAGTGGAGGTGTCACCGGACTTCTGGCGGCGGGCGAGCAGGTCGTAGTACAGCCGGCCGGAGACCAGCAGCACGCGCGTGACGTCCTTGGCGTCCACCCCGGCGTCCGGGATGACCGGCTGGAAGCCGCCCTCGGTGAAGTCCTCCACCGAGTTCGCGGCGGCCTTGAGGCGCAGCAGCTGCTTCGGGGTGAACACGATGAGGGGCCGACGCGGGCGGGCGTAGGCGTGCTCGCGCAGCAGGTGGAAGTGGTTCGCGCCCGTGGAGGGGTTGACCACGCGCATGTTGTCCTCGGCGCACATCTGCAGGAAGCGCTCGATGCGGGCGGAGGAGTGGTCCGGCCCCTGTCCCTCGTAGCCGTGGGGGAGGAGCAGGACCACGGACGAGGTCTGCGACCACTTCTGATCGGCCGAGGAGATGAACTCGTCGATGATCGTCTGCGCGCCGTTCACGAAGTCGCCGAACTGGGCCTCCCACAGCACGAGGGCGTCGGAGCGCTCCACGGAGTAGCCGTACTCGAAGCCGAGGGCGGCGTACTCGGACAGCAGCGAGTTGTAGACCCAGAACTTCGCCTGGTCCTCGGAGAGGTGCCTCAGCGGCGCCCACGTGTCGCCGGTGATCCGGTCGTGGAACACCGAGTGGCGCTGCGTGAAGGTGCCGCGCTGGGAGTCCTGGCCCGCCAGGCGGACCGGCACGCGCTCCATGAGCAGCGAGCCGAAGGCCGCCAGCTCGGCGAAGCCCCAGTCGATGCCGCCGTCGACGGCCATCTTGGCGCGGCGCTCGAGCAGGGCCGCGAGCTTGGGGTGGACCGTAAAGCCCTCGGGCACGTCGATGTGCGCCTGCCCGATGGCCCGCAGCGTCTCGGCCGAGATGGCCGTGGACGCCGGCGCCTCCGGGGCCGCGTCCCGGTCCTCGGCCGGGCGGAGGCCCTCCCCGCCGGAGGCGGGCGCGTCCTCGTGGGTCTCCGCGAAGACCCGCTCCAGCTGCTGCTGGTAGTCCTTCAGGGCGCTGTCCGCCTCCTCCTGCGTGATGTCGCCGCGGCCCACGAGGGACTCGACGTACAGCTTGCGGGTGGAGCGCTTCTGCTCGATGAGGTTGTACATGCGCGGCTGCGTCATCGACGGGTCGTCGCCCTCGTTGTGGCCGCGGCGGCGGTAGCAGACGAGGTCGATGACGACGTCCTTGTTGAACCGCTGGCGGTACTCGAAGGCGAGCTGGGCCACGTGCACCACGGACTCCGGCTCGTCGCCGTTGACGTGGAAGATCGGGGCCTGGATGGTCTTGGCCACGTCGGTGGAGTACACCGCGGAGCGCGCCTGGGTCGGCGGCGTGGTGAAGCCCACCTGGTTGTTCACGACCACGTGGATCGTGCCGCCGGTGCGGTAGCCGGGCAGCTGCGAGAGCTGCAGGACCTCGGTCACGACGCCCTGGCCCGCGAAGGCCGCGTCGCCGTGCACGAGGATCGGCAGCACGGAGAAGGAGTCCGGGCGCTGGCCACCCAGATCGAGGCGGTCCTGCTTGGCACGCACGACGCCCTCGAGGACCGGGTCCACGGCCTCCAGGTGCGAGGGGTTGGCGGCGAGGTACACGCGGGTGCTGTTGCCGGCGTCGGACACGAAGGTGCCCTCGGTGCCCATGTGGTACTTCACGTCGCCCGAGCCCGAGGCGCCGCCCGGGGTGGCCCCCTCGAACTCGCGGAAGACCTGGCTGTAGGTCTTGCCGGCGATGTTGGTCAGCACGTTCAGGCGACCGCGGTGCGCCATGCCGATGGCGACCTCGTCCAGCCCGGCGTCGGCGGCGTCGCCGAGGATGCCGTCCAGCAGCGGGATGAGGGACTCGCCGCCCTCCAGGGAGAAGCGCTTCTGGCCGATGTACTTGGTCTGCAGGAACGTCTCGAACGCCTCCGCGGCGTTGAGTCGGCCCAGGATGCGCAGCTGCTCCTCGCGGGTGGGCTTGGCGTACGGCTGCTCGAGCTTCTCCTGGAACCAGGCGCGCTCGGCCGGGTCCTGGATGTGCATGTACTCGACGCCGATGGTGCGGCAGTACGCGTCACGCAGCACGCCGAGGATCTTGCGCAGCGTCAGGCTGCCCGCCCCGCCGAAGCCGCCGGTGGGCCACTTGCGGTCCAGGTCCCACAGGGTCAGCCCGTGCTCGCGGATGTCGAGGTCCGGGTGGTAGGCCATCGAGTACTCGAGCGGGTCCACGTTGGCCAGCAGGTGGCCGCGGTCCCGGTACGCGTGGATGAGCTGCTGGATGCGGGCGACCTTGCCGATCTGCTCCTCCGGGTTCACCTGCACGTCCTGGGCCCAGCGGACGGGCTCGTAGGGGATGCGCAGGGAGTGGAAGACCTCGTCGTAGAAGCCGTCCTCGCCCAGCAGGAGGCCGTGCACGATCTTCAGGAACTCGCCGGAGCCGGCGCCCTGGATCACGCGGTGGTCGTACGTGGAGGTCAGCGTGATCGTCTTGGAGATCGCCAGGTCGTGCAGCGTGGACTCGGCGGCGCCCTGGAAGGCGGCCGGATAGGTCAGCGCGCCGACGCCGATGATGGCGGCCTGGCCCTGGGACAGGCGGGGCACCGAGTGCACGGTGCCGATACCGCCCGGGTTGGTCAGGGAGACCGTGGTGCCGGCGTAGTCGTCCATCGTCAGCTTGTTCTTGCGGGCGCGCTGGACGAGGTCGTCGTACGCCTTCCAGAAGCCGCGGAAGTCGAGGGTCTCGGCGGCCTTGACGTTGGGGACCACGAGCGCGCGGGTGCCGTCCGGGCGGGGCAGGTCGATGGCCAGGCCGAAGTTCACGTGGGCCGGCTCCACCATGGTGGGCTTGCCGTCGCGCTCCTCGTAGGTCACGTTCATCGAGGGCATGGCCGCGAGCGCGCGGACCACGGCGTAGCCGATGAAGTGGGTGAAGGAGACCTTGCCGCCGCGGGTGCGGGCCAGGTGGCTGTTGATGACCACGCGGTTGTCGATCAGCACCTTGGCCGGCAGGTCGCGCACGGTGGTGGCGGTGGGCATGGATAGGGAGGCGTCCATGTTCGTGGCCACGGCCTTGGCCATGCCCTTGAGGACGGTGGCCTTCTCCTGCTTCTCGTCCGCGGTGGTGGTGGCGGTGTCGGCGGGCTCGGAGGGCACGGCCTGGGCCGCCGGGGTCTTCTTGGGCTTGGGGCCGGTGCTGACCGAGGTCTCCTTGGGCTGCGCACCCCGGGCCGGGGCGGTCGCCGCCTTCGGCTCGGTCACCTTGGCGGTGGCCTTCGGCTCGGCCTTGGCGGCGGTCTTCGGCTCGGTCTTGGCGGCGGCCTTCGGCTCGGCCTCGGCGGCGGGGGCGCTGGCCTCGAGACGGGCGAAGATCTGTGCCCACTGCCGGTCCACGGAACCGGAGTCCTCGCGGTACTTCCGGTAGATCTCGGCCACCAGCCGTTCGTTCCCCGGGAACTCCTGTGCGAGCCGGTCCGACGTGAGTTCTGGCACTGTGTAACGCCTCTTCCTGAGCCTTGGGATGCGATGTGCTGCGCCGGGCCACCCGCGCGGCGCGCGTGGGGCCGGGAACGCCTCGAGACATCATAGTTCTTCGACGCCCCCGGTCGGAATGCCGCGGCCTCGGCTCGACTCCGCTCCCGGCGGACGCGCGGGGGCCTCACGGCGTCCGCCTCGTCTGGGAGACTGACGCCATGCGCTTCCTCACCGACCCGGCCGTCGACCTGACGTACAACGACGTCTTCCTCGTGCCCTCACACTCGGACGTCGCCAGTCGCATGGACGTGGACATCGCCCCGGATGACGGCACGGGCGCCACCATCCCCCTGGTCTCCGCCAACATGACCGCCGTCACCGGGCGCCGGATGGTCGAGACCATGGCCCGGCGCGGCGGTCTCGGGATCCTGCCGCAGGACATCCCGGCGGACGTGATCCGGGACGTCGTGCGTCGGGTGAAGGCGGCCCACCCCGTGGCGGACACCGCCCTGACCGTCGGCCCGCAGGACACGGTGCTGGACCTGCTCCACCTCGTGGACCGCCGCAACCACGGGGCCGTCTGCGTGGTGGACGCGCACGGCGGGCTGCTCGGCGTGGTCCGCCCCCAGGACTGCGAGGACGTGGACCGCTTCACCTCGGCCGCCTCCGTCATGCACCCTCCGGTGGTGACCCTCACGCTCGCCGAGCTCGGCGGCACGGACGGCGCCCCGGACAAGGACGCGCTGCGGGCGGCCTTCGAGCGCCTGCACGCCGCGCACCAGGAGATGGCCCCCGTCGTGGACCCGGCGGTGGGCACCGCCGCCCCCGTGCTGCGCGGGGTCGTCACCGCGGCGGGCCTGCTGCGCTCGTCCTTGTTCACGCCCGGTCTCGACGACGACGGACGGCTCCGCGTCGGCGCCGCCGTCGGCATCAACGGGGCGGTGGGGGAGAAGGCCGCCGTCCTGGTCGAGGCCGGCGTCGACGTGCTCGTCGTGGACACCGCGCACGGTCATCAGCGGACCATGCTGGACGCGCTCGCCGCCGTGCGGGCCCTCGACCCCGGCGTGCCCGTGGTGGCCGGCAACGTCGTCTCCGGCGACGGCGTCCGGGACCTGGTCGCGGCCGGCGCGGACATCGTCAAGGTGGGCGTGGGACCGGGCGCGATGTGCACCACGCGCATGCAGACCGCGGTGGGCCGGCCCCAGTTCTCGGCGGTCCTGGAGTGCGCCGCCGCGGCCCGCGAGCTCGGGGCACGCGTGTGGGCGGACGGCGGGGTGAAGCACCCGCGGGACGTGGCGCTCGCGCTGGCCGCCGGAGCCAGCTCGGTGATGATCGGCTCGTGGTTCGCGGGGACGCTCGAGTCTCCGGGCGACCTCGTGCACGGTCCGGACGGTCGGCGGTACAAGGAGAGCTTCGGCATGGCCTCGGCCCGCGCGGTCCAGCACCGCACCCGCCACGAGGACGCCTTCACCAAGGCCCGCAAGGCGATGTTCGAGGAGGGCATCTCCTCCTCGCGCATGTACGTGGACCCGCGCCGCCCCTCGGTGGAGGACCTGCTGGACACCATCACGTCCGGTGTGCGCTCGTCGCTGACCTACGCCGGCGCCCACGACCTGGCGGAGTTCCGTGAGCGCGCCGTCGTCGGCCTGCAGTCCGCGGCGGGCTACGAGGAGGGCCGGCCGGTCGCCTCGTCGTGGTGAGGCGGCCGCATGCCCCTGCTCGTTCCGCCGGGGCCTGACGCCCCTATACTGGGCGGACTATGGATCACCCTGACACCTGTGTGCCAGACCGCTCGTCCGCCCACGCGGACGCGGCCGGATCGGAGCCTTCCAGTCCCGGTGCCCCGCACCGCCGCCCGGCCCGCCGTCGAGGGGGTGAGGTCGGGTGGAGTGGCTCCTGCTGATCCTCGGCCTGGCCCTGATCGTGGGCACCGGGTTCTTCGTGGCCGTCGAGTTCGCCATGATCGCGATCGACGTGCCCACCGTGCAGCGCATGGTGGACGCGGGTGACCGCGGCGCCGAGCCCCTGCTGCGCTGTCTCAAGTCACTCTCGACCCAGCTCTCCGCGTGCCAGCTGGGCATCACTCTGACCACACTGCTCACCGGCTACGTGATGGACCCGGCGATCAGCCGGCTCATCGACCCGCTGCTGCTCCAGGTGGGGCTGCCGGCCGGCGTGGTGGGCACCGTCTCGCTCGTCGTCGCGATGGTCGTGGCGACCCTGCTCTCGATGCTCCTCGGCGAGCTGATCCCCAAGAACATGTCCATCGCCGAGCCCATGGCGATCGGCCGCGCACTCGCCCGGCCCCAGCTCGTGTTCAGCACCGTGTTCAAGCCGGCGATCCTGGTCCTGAACGGGTTCTCCAACGGCGTGCTGGCCCGCGTGGGCATCGAGGCCAAGGAGGAGATCTCCGGCGCCCGCAGCCCCGAGGAGCTCTCCTCGCTGGTCCGCCGCTCGGCCCAGCTGGGCACGCTCGACGCGCAGACCGCCACGTTCCTGGACCGGACGCTGCGCTTCGCGGACCGCACCGCCGCGGACGTGATGACCCCGCGCATCCGCGTGGAGACGGTGAGGGAGGACCAGGCTCTGCCCGAGGTCCTGGACCTGGCCCGCAGCACCGGCTACTCGCGGTTCCCCGTGATCGGCGACTCCTCGGACGACATCCGCGGCGTGGTGCACGTGAAGAAGGTCGTGGCCGTGCCGCGGGAGCGCCGCGCCGACCTCGAGGCCGGTGCACTGATGACGGAGGTCATCCGCGTGCCGGAGACCGTGCACCTGGACCAGCTGCTGGCCGAGCTGCGCGACGCGAACCTGCAGATGGCCGTCGTCGTGGACGAGTACGGGGGCACCGCAGGGGTGGTCACGCTCGAGGACGTGGTGGAGGAGATCGTCGGCGAGGTCGCGGACGAGCACGACCGCGTCACCCCGGGGGTCCTCCAGACGGCCTCCGGCCGCTGGTACTTCCCGGCGGAGCTGCGGCCCGACGAGGTGCGGACCCAGATCCCGGCCCTCGTGGTGCCGGAGGACGGGGCCTACGAGACCGTCGGCGGGTACATCCTGGCCCGACTGGGGCGCCTGGCGGAGGTCGGGGACGTGGTGGACGTGGACGGCGGCACCCTGACGGTCGAGCGGATGGACGGCCGCCGCATCGAGCGCGTGCGCTTCGACCCGGCCGCTGAGGACGAGGAGACGCGCGCATGAACGGGGACGTCGTCGGACTGCTGTGGCTGGTGGTCCTGTTGGCCGCCAACGCCTTCTTCGTGGCGGGCGAGTTCGCCGTCATGGGCGCCCGCCGGGCGCAGATCGAGCCGCGGGCCGAGGCCGGCTCCCGCCAGGCCCAGGTGGCGCTCTACGCGATGGAGCACGTCTCCCAGATGCTGGCCGTCTGCCAGCTCGGCATCACGGTGTGCTCCCTGCTCATCCTCAACGTGTCCGAGCCGGCGCTGCACCACCTGCTCGTCGTCCCGATGGCCGCCCTCGGGGTCCCGTCCGCGGCGGCGGACGTGACCGCCTTCGTGCTCGCGCTGCTGGTGGTCACCTTCCTGCACGTGACCCTGGGCGAGATGGTGCCCAAGAACGCCGCCGTCTCGTTCGCGGACCGCGCCGTGATGCTGCTGGCCCAGCCGCTCGTGTGGCTCTCGAAGCTGCTGCATCCCGTCGTGGCCGCGCTGAACTGGACGGCCAACCTCGTGCTGCACGCCCTGCGCATCGAGCCGAAGGACGAGGTGGCCTCCTCCTACACGCTCGAGGAGGTGCAGTCGATCGTGGCCGAGTCCACCCGCTCGGGCACCCTGGAGGACGAGTCCGGCGTGCTGCACTCGGCCCTCGAGTTCTCGGACCACCGGGCCGGGGACGTGATGGTGCCGCTCGAGCGGGTCGTCACCGTCCCCGAGGGGATCACGCCGCACGACTTCGAGTGGACCGTGGGCCGCGTGGGCTTCTCCCGGTTCGTGGTCGAGGACCCCGACGGCGGCTACACCGGCTACCTGCACCTGAAGGACGTCCTCACCGTGGGCCCGTCGGGACACGATGAGCCGATCCCGCTCACGCGCGTGCGCTCGCTGGCCAACGTGCGGCTCGAGGACGAGGTCGAGGACGCCCTGGCGCTCATGCAGCGCACGGGCTCCCACCTCGCCCGGGTCATCACGCCCGAGGGCGAGACCGCGGGCATACTCTTCCTCGAAGACGTGCTCGAGGAGCTCGTCGGGGAGATCAACGACGTGACGCAGTCGCCACGTCGGTTCCGGCCCGCGTGAGCGTCGCGCGGTCGGCGCGGTGCTACTGTTGAGAACCGATTTCATGCACCGTCCCCGACACGAACGAGGTCGCCCCATGCTCCGCCGCCGTCGTCTGCCCGCCCTGACCGGTGCCCTCGCCGCGCTCACCCTGAGCCTCGCCGCGTGCGGCGGGACCAGCGGCGACTCCGCGGGCGCGCAGGCCGCGGGCGCCTCTGCGGACTCCGGGTCCGGCTCGGCCGCGGGCGCGCCCGTGGCCGTCGCCACGACGACGCAGCTCGGCTCCGTGCTCGACCGCGTGGTCGCGTGCGCCGACGCCCGCAGCGCCACGGTGATGGGCCCCGGCGACGACCCGCACGACTTCTCCGCCTCGTCCGCGCAGGTGAAGGACATGGTCTCCTCCGGCCTCGTGTTCTCCAACGGCCTCGGCCTCGAGGGCGGCATGGAGTCCGCCCTCGCGAACGCGGAGGCGGACGGCGCGACCGTCGTCGAGGTGGCGCCCCAGCTGGATCCGCTGCCCTTCGGCGGCCATGACCACGCCGAGGAGGGGGCGGGCCACGAGGGCCACGACCACGGGTCCGAGGATCCGCACGTCTGGATGGACGTCGCCCGCATGGCGAGGGCCGCCGAGCTGATGGGCGACACGCTCGCCCAGGAGCGGGGTGACGAGAGGTTCGCCGAGTGCGGCGCGACCGTCCGCGGGGAACTCGAGCAGACGGACGCGCAGGTCCGGGAGATCCTCGCCGGGGTCCCGGAGGACCGCCGCACGCTGGTCACGGACCACGACGCCTACGGCTACTTCAGCGACGCCTACGACTTCACCGTGTCCGGCGTCGTCGTCCCGGGCGGCTCCACCGACGGCGAGCCCTCCTCTCAGGAGATCGCCGAGCTCGCCCGGTCCATCCGTGACGGCGGCGCGGACGCCGTGATCACGTCCGTGGGCGCGCGCAACAGCCTCGTGGACACCGTGGCCGAGGAGGCCGGCAACCTGCCGGTCATCGAGGTCTACGAGAGCGGCGTCGGCCCGAAGGACACCCCGGAGGCGGACTACGCCGAGGCCATGCTCGCCAACGCCCGCACCCTCGCCGACGCGCTGGAGGGCTGAGGATGGACTGGCTGCTCGAACCCTTCCAGATGGGCTTCCAACAGCGCGCCCTCGTCGGCGGACTCATCGCGGTGGTGATGTGCTCGGTCGTGGGCACGTGGCTGGTGCTGCGCGGGATGAGCTTCTTCGGGGACGCGTTCGTGCACGGTGTCCTGCCGGGCATCGCCCTGGCGGTCGTCACCGGCGGCAGCCCCCACCTCGGTGCGGCGGTGGCCGCCGTCGTCATGATGGCGGGCATCTCCCTGGTGCACCGGGCCACCACCCTCAAGGAGGACACGGCCATCGGCCTGCTCTTCGTGGGGATGATGGCCCTGGGCGTGGTGATCATCTCCAAGTCGGACTCCTACACGGGTTCGCTCACGTCGATCCTGTTCGGCGATGTGCTGGGTGTCAGCGTGGACGGCATCGTGACCCAGGCGGTCATCGCCGTCGTGGTGATCGCCCTGGCCCTGCTGCTCTACCGGCCCCTGCTGGCGCTGAGCTTCTCCGAGGTCAAGGCGCGCTCGCTGGGCATGCGGCCGGGGCTGACGCACACGCTGCTGCTGGTGATGATCGGCGCGGCCGTGATCGGTTCGTTCCAGGCGGTGGGCACGGTGCTCGTGTTCGGCCTCCTCGTGGGACCGCCCGCGACGGCGGCGCTGCTGACGCGCAGCGTCCCCCAGATGATGCTCGTCTCCGTCGTGATCGGCGCGGCGTGCGTCGTCACCGGGCTCACCCTCAGCTACCGGCTGGGCACGGCGGGTTCGGCCACCATGGCGCTCATGCCGATCCTGCTGTTCTTCGTCGTGCTCGCCGTCCGCGCCGCCGTGCTGGCGCTCCTGGGCCGGCACGTGCGCTCGCGCGCGCAGCGTGAGCGGGAGACGCCGGTCGTGGCCCTGCCCGGAGCGGAGGTCGCCCGATGAACGCGTCCTTCCCCGCGGGCGCCGCGGCGGCCACGCCTCCCCTCGCGGTCGCCCGGGCGCTCGAACTGCGCCACGGCTCGCACGTGGCCGTCCGACCCTCCGACTTCACCCTGCCGGCCCGGCGGCTGATCGCGGTGATCGGGCCCAACGGCTCCGGCAAGTCCACGCTGCTGACCGCCCTGGCGGGCCTGAGCGACCCGGCCTCCGGTGCGCTCGAGGTACTCGGCGAGGACCCGCGCCGGCGCTCGCAGCGCACCTCCTTCGTGATGCAGTCCATCGGCGTGCCCCAGGGCGTGCCGGTGACGGTGCGCGACGTCGTCGGGATGGGCCGGTACCCCACGCTCGGGTGGTTCCGCCGGTTCCGGAGGGAGGACCGGGACATCGTGCGGGCCGCCATGGAGCGCATGCAGGTCGCGGACCTGGCGCGGCGGCACCTCGACCAGCTCTCCGGCGGGCAGCGCCAGCGCGCCTACGTGGCCCAGGGCCTCGCCCAGGACCACGACGTGCTGCTGCTCGACGAGCCGATGACGGGCCTCGACATCGTCTCCGCCCGCACGATCGACGACCTCCTCCACGAGGAGCCGACGCGCGGGGTGTCCGTGGTCTACACGACCCACGATCTCGACGAGGCCGCGGAGGCGGACCACGTGGTCCTGATGGGCGGGCGCGTCGTGGCCTCCGGCTCGCCGCGGGACGTGCTCACGGTCGAGAACCTGGACATCGCGTACGGCCGGGGCGCCCTGCACGGGCCCTCCACGGCGGTCGAGGACGCGGCGGACTTCCTGGACGACCCCGCGGGCGGCCGCCGCCACTGACCGGGGCCCGGCCCATGGTCATGGTCAGGCCCCGCGGGTGCGCCCCTCGGTCCGGCAGCGGGCGCAGACACCGGTGATCTCCACCGTGTGGTCCGCGTCCGTGAAGCCGTGCTCCGCGGCGACGGCGGTGGCCCACGCCTCGACGTGGGGGGCGGTGACCTCGACGGTGGTCCAGCAGCTCCGGCACACCAGGTGGTGATGGTGGCCCTCGTCCTCGCACCGGCGGTACACGGACTCGCCGTCATCGCGGCGGAGCACGTCCACGAGCCCGTCGTCGAGCTGCTGCTGCAGGGTCCGGTACACGGTGGCCAGCGAGACGCGTTCGCCCTGGTCCTGGAGGCGGGCATGGAGCTCCTGCGCGCTCACGAAGTCCGGGATGCGGTCCAGGGCTCGGTCGACGGCGGCCTTCTGCCGGGTCGCCCGGGGACGGGCGGCACGGGGGCTGGGCTCGGGGGCGCTCACGGTGCTCACGACTCCTTCTGCGGCGGCTGCCGCCTCCTCCGCACGGTCCGGAACAGGTCCGCGCGGGCCATCCTCCAGGTTATCAGCGACGCCGAAGGGGGCGTGGAGTAGGGTGTCCGGGTGCACAGCGAGACCCCGGACCCATCCCCTGTCCCGGACCGCGACGGCGCCGCCCCCGATCGACCCGACCCGCTGATCGTCGTCGACGAGGGGCAGGCCCGCGTCGTCCCGGCGCCCACGGCGGCCCCGTCCTCGTCCCATGACGCCGGCGGCGACCCGGACGCGGACACCGACGGCGTCGACCCCGAGGCCGCCGAGCCGCCCACCCTGGTGACGGTGGACGTGCTGGCCGGCTGGCTCGGCCTGGCCCCCGTCGAGGACCTGCCGCCGGTGCCCGAGGGCCCGGCCTACGCCCAGCCGGGCCGATGCCGCCCGAACCGGGTGATCCTGCTCGACGTCCGGTTCCGGGCCACGGCGGGCGGGCCCGACCACGCCGCCTATCTCCAGGGCCATCTGCCGGGCGCCGTCTACGTCTCCCTGCCCAGCCAGCTCGCCGGCCACGCCGGTCCGGCGGCGGGGCGCCACCCCCTGCCGGACGCGCGCCAGTTCGCGGAGACCGTGCGGATGTGGGGGATCGACGAGGGCGACACCATCGTGGTCTACGACGACGACCACGGCCTGTCCGCCGCGCGCGCCTGGTGGCTGCTGCGCCACGCGGGGCTGCGGGACTCCATGCTCCTGGACGGCGGCCTCGAGGCGTGGCGCGCCGCGGGCCTGCCCCTGCAGCCCGGCGAGGTCATCCCGGTGCCCGGCACCGCCCGGCCGTCGTGGGGCCGGATGCCCGTCGTGGACACGGCCGGCGCCGAGGCGATGGCCTCCGGCGGTCTGCTCCTCGACGCGCGGGCGGCCGAGCGGTACCGCGGGGAGGTCGAGCCCTTCGACCCCGTGGCCGGGCACATCCCCGGGGCGCGGAACGTGCCCACGGCGGAGAGCATCGCCGAGGACGGCCGCCTGCGGCCCGCCGCGGAGCTGGCGGAGCGGTTCGACGCCGTCGGCGTGGACGACGCCACTCCCGTGGCCGTGTACTGCGGCTCGGGCATCACCGCGGCGCACGCCGTGCTCACCCTGGCCGTCGCGGGGCGACCCGGAGTGGCGCTCTACCCGGGTTCGTGGTCAGCATGGGTCCAGGACCCGTCCAACGCCGTCGCGGTCGGCCCCGAGCCCGACGGCGCGTCCGGCCGGGACTGACGAGCCCCGGGGCCCCGCCCCGCCGACCCCCAGGAGG
>NZ_JABFNH010000022.1:221602-230811 GCF_017168435.1 Micrococcus sp. KRD070 | reverse complement strand
GCCGACCCCCAGGAGGACCCCCCATGGCCACCGTCTTCAGCAGGATCATCGCCGGCGAGCTGCCCGCCCGCTTCGTGTGGCAGGACCAGACGTGCGTCGCGTTCCTGTCCGCCGCGCCGCTCCAGCCGGGGCACGCGCTCGTGGTGCCCCGTGCGGAGGTGGACGAATGGGTGGAGGTCGACCCGGCGCTGGTCACGCACCTGACGACGGTCGCCCAGCAGATCGGCAAGGCGCAGGTGGCGGCGTTCTCCGCCCGCCGGGCGGGGCTCATGATCGCCGGCTATGAGATCCCGCACCTGCACGTGCACGTGTGGCCCTCCACCTCGCTCGCCGACTTCGACCTGGCCCGCGTGGACAACGCCCCCGATCCGGCGGACCTGGACGACGCCGCCGCCCGCCTCCGCGCGGCCCTGCGGGACCTGGGCCACGGCGAGGTCGTCCCGCAGGACTGACGGCCCGCGCCGCCCGGGCCCGGCTCAGGCGCGCGTGGCCCGGGCGAGCGCCTGACGCACCCGCTTCTCGGAGACCGAGACCGCCGTGCCCAGCTCCTGGGCGAAGAAGGAGACGCGCAGCTCCTCGATGAGCCAGCGCACCCGCTCCAGCTCCGCGGGCACGGGCGTGCCCGCGAACCGGGCGCGGTGGGCCGCGACCGCGGCGTCGAACTCGTCCTCGAGCCCCTGCACCACCGCCATGTGCTGCCCGTCGCGCTGCAGGTGGCCGCCGGCGTCCAGCCGGTCCAGGCGCGTCAGCATGCCCTGCAGGTAGCGCGGCAGGTGCTGCAGCCGCTCCCAGCCCGTGGCGGCCACGAAGCCGGGGAACACGAGCTGCTCGAGGTGTGCCTTCACGTCCGACAGCGCCGGTGCGAGGGCGAGCGAGACCGAGCCCTTGAGCCGGCGTCGCACCTGCGCGGCCCGGGAGAGCACCTGCTCCACCAGGGACGTGACGGCGAAGACCGTGTCGATCAGGTCGGCCCGCACCCGGTCGAACAGGGCGCGGAACGCGGCCTCGTCGAACGGCAGCTCGTCCCCGACGAGACGGTCCACGGCGGCCTGGGTGCAGTCCGCGACGAGGGAGTCCACCGAGCCGTGCGGGTTCTGGGTGAAGGTGAGCTTCTCCCTGTTGTCCAGGTGGTCCAGCACGTAGCGCTGGGGGCTGGGCAGGGTGGCCAGCAGCAGCCGGATCACCCCGGCCCGGTGCCAGGCCGCCTGGTCCTCCGCGGACCGGGCCACGGTCAGGCCGGCCGCGGGGCCGCCGTCGGGCGTGGTCTCGGGCACCAGGCTCGGGTAGCCCGTGATGGCGGGGCCGCGCGCCCCGGCCGCGGTGGAGACGGTCTTCGGCACCGTGCCGATGCTCCACGAGGTCAGCCTGTGCCGCTCCTCGAAGGCCGGCGTCGCGCCGGACCGCCCGGGGCCCTCCGGGCGACGGCGTCCCTCGGCCCCGGCCCGCGCGTCGGCCTGGGCCCGGCCGCCGCGGCCCGTGCCGCGCGGCCCCGGCCGGGCCGAGGCGGGGTCGTCGGTGCCGGCGAGCCGGGCGGCGATCGCGGAGCGGTTGGCCTGCGCGAGCCGGGCCTGCAGCGCGGGCAGGTCCTGGCCGGCGCCCATCACGGCGCCGCGGGCGTCCACGACGCGGTAGTCCATCCGCAGGTGCAGGGGCACCGCGTCCGGGGCCCACAGTCCGGGCTCCACCACCACGCCGCGCACCCGACGCACGGCCGCGGACAGCGCCTCCGGCAGCTCGTCCCGCAGCGGGTCGGCGTGGGCCTCGAGGTCCGCCACGAGCTGCTGGGCCACGTCCGGGGCGGGCACGAGGTTCTTGCGCACCGCCTTGGGCAACGCCTTGATGAGGGCGGTGACGAGCTCGACCCGCAGGCCGGGGACCAGCCATGCGAAGGGACCGGGGGAGACCTGGTTGAGCAGCAGGATCGGCACGGCCACGGTCACGCCGTCGGTGCCGGCCGCGCCGGTCGGGTCGAACGTGTACTCGAGGTCGAGCTCCACATCGCCGCCGGGCATCGGATACGAGAACGTGGTGGGGAACGCGTCGGTGTCCAGGTCCTCGGCGTCGGCGGTGAGCAGGGCGGCGACGTCGAGGTCCAGCAGGTCCGGCTGCTCCTGGCGCGCCTTCTTCCACCACGCGTCGAAGTGCCGCTCGGAGACGACGTTCGCCGGGATCCGCGCGTCGTAGAAGGCGAACAGGTCCTCGTCCCCGATCCGCAGGTCGCGGCGGCGCAGGCGCGTCTCGAGGGCGTCGACCTCCTCGAGCGCGGCCCGGTTGCGGGCGAAGAACCGGTGGCGCGTGCGCCAGTCGCCCTCCACGAGGGCGTGCCGGATGAACAGCTCGCGGGAGAGCTCCGGGTCGATGCGGCCGTACCGGACCGAGCGGTCCGGGATCAGGGTGACGCCGAACAGCGTCACCTTCTCGCGCGCGACGACGGAGCCCGCCCGCCGCGACCAGTGCGGCTCGTTGTAGGCCCGCTTGACGAGGTGGCCGGCGACCTCCTCGGCCCACTCCGGCTCGATCCGGGCCACCGTGCGCGCCCACAGCCGTGAGGTCTCCACGAGCTCGGCGGCCATGACGAACGGGTGGCGCTTCTTGAACAGGGCGGAGCCGGGGAACACGGCGAAACGGGTGCCGCGGGCGCCCGCGTACTCGCGACGGCGCTCGTCGTAGGCGCCGATCTGCGCGAGCAGGCCGGTGAGCAGGGACTTGTGCACCGCCTCGTGCCGGCCCACCGGGTCCACGGGTCCGGCCTCGACGGTGAGGCCCACGTCCTTGGCGAGCTGGCGCAGCTGGCGCACCAGGTCCTGCCACTCCTGCACGCGCAGCCAGTTGATGTGCTCGCGGCGGCACAGCTTCCGGAACTGGGAGCCGGAGAGCTCCTGCTGCCGTTCGCGCAGGTAGGCCCACAGGTTCAGGATCGCGGAGAAGTCCGAGTTCTCGTCCGCGAACCGGCGGTGCAGCTCGTCCGCGGCCTCACGCTGCTCCGTGGGGCGCTCGCGGGGGTCCTGGATGGTCAGGGCCGCGGCGATCACCATGACCTCCCGGACGCAGCCGCGCTCACCGGCCTCGAGGATCATGCGGCCCAGCCGGGGGTCCACCGGCAGACGGGCCAGGCGGCGTCCGACCCGGGTGATGGTGCCCGCGCGGGCGCCGCCGGCCTCGAGCGCCCCGAGCTCGGTGAGCGTGGTGGCGCCGTCGGTGACCTGACGGCCGTCCGGGGGCTGGACGAAGGGGAACTCCTTGACGTCGCCCGGGGTGCGGGCCACACCGAGGGACAGCATCTGCAGGATCACCGAGGCCAGGGAGGTGCGCAGGATCTCCGGGTCCGTGAACTCGGGGCGGGAGAGGTAGTCCTCCTCCGAGTACAGGCGGATCGCGATGCCGTCCGAGGTGCGGCCGGACCGGCCCGAGCGCTGGTTCGCGCTGGCCTGGGAGACACGCTCGATCGGCAGGCGCTGCACCTTGGTGCGGTGCGAGTACCGCGAGATGCGCGCGGTGCCCGTGTCGATCACGTACTTGATGCCCGGCACGGTCAGGGAGGTCTCGGCGACGTTCGTGGCCAGCACGATCCGCCGGCGCACCCCGGCCCCGGCGCGGCCGAACACGCGGTGCTGCTCCGCCATGGACAGGCGGCCGAACAGCGGCAGGATCTCCGTGCCGGCCAGGCGCGTGGTGCCGGCGACGACGCCGGTCAGGTGGTCCGCGGCCTCGCGGATCTCCCGCTCGCCCGGCAGGAACACGAGGATGTCGCCCGGCGGCTCGGAGGCCAGCTCGAGGACGGCGTCGCCGATCGCGTCGAGGGGGTCGCGGGTCTCGGCGGCGTCGTCCGCATCGTCCTCGGGGTCGTCGGGGGAGGGCTCGTCGGTCAGCGGCCGGTAGCGGATCTCGACGGGGTAGGTGCGCCCCGAGACCTCGATGATCGGCGCCGGGACCACGCGGCCGCCGTCGTCGGCCTCCACCGCGTCCGCATGGTCCTCGCCCTCGGCCAGCGGCCGGCCGAAGTGTCGGGCGAAGCGCTCCGGGTCGATGGTGGCCGAGGTGATGATCACCTTCAGGTCCGGGCGCTGGGGCAGCAGGTTGCGCAGGTAGCCCAGGAGGAAGTCGATGTTGAGGCTGCGCTCGTGGGCCTCGTCCACGATGATCACGGAGTAGCGGCGCAGCTGCGGGTCATGGGGGATCTCGGCCAGCAGGATGCCGTCCGTCATGACCTTGACCCGGGTCGCCTTCGAGGTCTGCGCCGTGAAGCGGACCTGGTAGCCGACCGTCTGCCCGATCTCCTCGCCCAGCTCCTGCGCGATGCGCTCGGCCACGGAGCGGGCGGCGATGCGCCGGGGCTGGGTGTGGCCGATCGAGCCGGCCTCCCCGAGCCCGAGGGCCAGGCACATCTTCGGCAGCTGCGTGGTCTTGCCCGAGCCGGTCTCGCCCGCGACGATCACCACCTGATGGTCGCGGATCGCGGCCATGATCTCCTCGCGACGCTCCGCCACCGGCAGGTGTTCGGGGAACGTGATCGCGACGGCGTCGTGGGGCGTCGCCGACGGCTGCGCGGCGGGCGTGGAGGGCGGGGGAGTCTGCGTCATGACGGCCTCCATCCTAGGCGCGCGGGGGCCCGGGCCGACCCGGACGGGGCGAATCTGGGACGGACCTGGGACTGGGGCTGAGAGTCCGGATGTGATTCTCTGGAGCCCATGGACACGAACACCGTCTTCCTGTTGGCGGCGATCGGCCTCTATTTCCTCGCGATGATCGCGATCGGCCTGTACGCCTCCCGCAAGAACACCGACCTCGACGACTACATGCTCGCCGGACGCGACATGAAGCCGTCCGTCGCGGCGCTCTCCGCGGGTGCGTCCGACATGTCCGGCTGGCTCCTGATGGGCCTGCCCGGCGCGATCTACGCCGCGGGCCTGGTCGAGGGCTGGATGGCGGTCGGCCTGACCGTGGGCGCGTGGGTGAACTGGCGCGTGGTCGCCCCCCGCCTGCGCTCCTACACCGAGGTGGCCGGGAACTCGATCACGATCCCGTCCTTCCTCGAGAACCGGTTCAAGGACCGCACGCACATCCTGCGGATCGTGGCCGGCCTGATCATCCTCGTGTTCTTCACCTTCTACGTCTCCTCGGGCATGGTGGCCGGCGGCAAGTTCGTCGAGTCGACCTTCGGCCCCGAGTCCTTCTACGCCCAGGGCATCAGCATCAACTACCTCACCGGCATGCTCGTGGTCGCGGGCATCACGGTGCTCTACACCCTGTTCGGCGGCTTCCTCGGCGCCTCGCTGACGGATGTGGCCCAGGGCGTCCTCATGTTCCTCTCGCTGCTGGCCGTACCCATCGTCGTGATCCTGACCATGGGAGGCTGGGACGCCGTCGTCGAGGGCATCCGCGCCGCCGACGCCGCCGGCGGCGGAGTGAACCACTTCTCGATGTTCGAGAACGCGACGCTGATCGGCGTCCTGTCCTCCCTCGCCTGGGGCCTGGGCTACTTCGGCCAGCCGCACATCATCGTCCGCTTCATGGCCCTGCGCACCCCGCACGACGCGGCCGTCGCCCGGCGCGTCGGCATCGGCTGGATGGCGCTGTCCGTGTTCGGCGCCGTGATGGTGGCCCTCGTGGGCATCGCCTACTTCCAGGCCAACCCCGGCACCACGCTCGAGGACCCGGAGACCGTGTTCCTCGTGCTGGCCTCGATCATGTTCCACCCGTTCGTGGCCGGCCTGGTGCTGGCCGCCGTCCTCGCCGCGATCATGTCCACGCTCTCCTCGCAGCTGATCGTGTGCTCCTCCGCCCTGGTGGAGGACCTCTACATGCTGCGCGGGCGCACCGGTTCCCCGACGTTCACCCTGTGGCTCGGCCGCATCGGCGTGCTGGTGGTGGCGCTCGTGGCGGGTCTGCTCGCCCTCAACCCGGACTCCTCCGTGCTCGAGCTCGTCTCCTTCGCGTGGGCCGGCTTCGGCGCCGCCTTCGGCCCCGTGATCCTGCTTGCCCTGTACTGGCCGCGGTTCACCTCGTGGGGGGCGATGGCCGCCATGGTCACCGGCGCCGCCGTCGCCTGGGTGTGGTCCGAGGCCAGTGCCGAGACGTGGGAGTGGTTCGGCCTGTACGAGCTGCTGCCGGGCTTCGTCGCCGCCTTCGTGATGGGTGTGGTGGTGTCCCTCGTGACCCAGCGCTCGCGCCGGGTGCAGCGGCGGATCGACGCCGAGTTCACCGGCGCGATCGACATCGTGGCCGGCCGCGAGCCGCACCCGGACGTGGCCCCGGCCGCCATGACGCGGGACGCCGCCGGGGGCTCGACCGCAGCCGCCGCAGATCCGCGCGCGCAGGCGTGAGGCTCTTCCTCGCGATCCGTCCGCCGAGGGCCGTGCTCGACCACCTCGAGCCGGCCCTCGACGGCGTCCGGGACCGGGCCGGACGCGCGCTGCGCTGGACCGAGCCGGAGCAGCGGCACCTGACGCTGGCGTTCCACCCGGAGGTGCCCGCCGGCGCCGTGGACGACGTCGTCGCCGACGCCGGCCGCATCGCGGCGGGACATGGCCCGCTGGACCTGCACCTGGCCGGAGCGGGGGAGTTCTCGCACCGCACGCTCTGGGTGGGGGTGGGTGCCCCCACCCAGAGCGTGCGGTGCGAGAACTCCCCCGCTCCGGCCAGGTGCAGGTCCGGGAGCTCGGCGCGCTCCTGGCGGAGCCCTGGCTCGCCGACGACGACGGCCGGGACCGCCGGCGCGCCCACCTCACCGTGGCGCGGGCCTCGGGCGCCGCGCCCCGACCTCGGGGTCGGAGGCGGGGCGAGCCCCGTCCGCCGGCGCCGGCCACCGTCCTGCTGGCCGAGGCCGTGCACGCGCTCGCCGTGTACCGCGGGCCGGAGTGGACCGCGGACGAGGTCGAGGTCGTGGCGTCCCGGCTCGGCGAGGGCCGGTCCGGCGGGCCGCTGCACGAGGTGCTGGCGACCGTCCCGCTGCGCGGCTGAGGGGCCGACGGGCCGGCCGGAGCGGGAGACCCGCCCGGCCGACCCGGCCCCGGGTCAGCCCTCCAGGGGGCCCTGCACCGCGTACAGGCGCTTGTTGGCGAACTCGTCCAGGGCCAGGGGGCCGAGCTCGCGGCCGAAGCCCGAGCGCTTCACGCCGCCGAAGGGCAGATTCGCGCCGGCGGCGGAGGCGAGGTTCACGTTCGCCATGCCCACCTCGAGCTGGTCGGCCACGCGCTTGGCCTCGTCCAGGTCCGTGGAGAACACGGCGCCGCCGAGACCGTACTGGGAGTCGTTGGCCAGCGCCACGGCCTCCTCGGCGGAGGACACCTTGTAGACCACGGAGGCCATGCCGAACAGCTCCTGCGTGTAGGCGGGGTTCTCCTGGTCCACGTCCGTGATCACGGCCGGGGAGACGTAGAAGCCCTCGCCCTCGGGGCCGGAGGTGCGCTCGCCGCCCACGTGGACGGTGGCGCCGGCCTGCTTGGCCTCGGCGATCTGCTCGGCGAGCCCGTCGGCCGCGGACTCGGAGGACAGCGGGCCGTAGACGTCGGCGTCGCGCGAGGTCGGGTCGCCGGGCTTCATCTCCGAGGAGCGCTGGACCAGCTCGTCCACGAAGTCGTCGTAGAGGTCCTCCATGACGATCATGCGCTTGTTCGAGTTGCAGGCCTGGCCCCAGTTGCCCATCCGGGTGGCCAGTGCGTCGCGGGCGGCGGCGCGGGCGTCCGGCGCGGAGAGCACGATGTACGGATCGGAGCCGCCGAGCTCGAGGACGACCTTCTTGAGGTGCCGGCCGGCCTGCTCGGCGACGGCGGCGCCGGCCCGCTCCGAACCGGTGAGGGACACGCCCTGCACGCGCGGATCGGCGATGATCGTGGAGATCTGGTCGTGGGTGGCGAACACGTTCTGGTACACGCCCTCCGGCAGTCCGGCCTCGGTGAAGAGCTCTTCCAGCAGCTGCGCCACCTGCGGGTTGATCTCGGCGTGCTTGAGCAGGATGGTGTTGCCGAGCACGAGGTTCGGCGCCACGAAACGGGCCACCTGGTACACCGGGAAGTTCCACGGCATGATCCCCAGCAGCGGGCCGAGCGGCAGCCGCTGGACGAACGCCTCCTGCCCGGAGAACTGCTTGATCGGCTGGTCCGCGAGCAGCTCCTCGGCCTCGTCCGCGTAGTACCCGAAGATCTGGGCGCCGTAGCGCACCTCGCCGACCGCCGCGCCGAGGGACTTGCCCATCTCCGTGGTGATCACCGCGGCGATGTCCTTGGACCGCTCGGCCAGCAGCTCGGAGATCCGCTTCACGACGGCGGCGCGCTCGGCCACCGACTTCCGGGACCACTGCTCGTAGGCGGCCTGCGAGGCGTCGAGGGCGTCGGCGATCTGCTGATCCGTGGCGTTGTCGAAGGACTTCAGCAGCTCCCCGGTGGCCGGGTTGATCGTGCGGTAGCCCTGAGAGGCGGAGGTGGTGGTCATCAGTCGTCACCCTTTCGTGTGGACGTCCTGCGTTGAGCTCCCCATCCTGCCGGAGGCCCCCGCTCACTCCCAGATCCCGGACGCCCCTCTTCGCCACGAGCCGAGAAGGTGGGTGTCCACGATCCCGGCGGCCTCCAGCAGGGCGAAGCACGTGGTCGGCCCCACGAATCGGCAGCCGTGCGCCTTCAGCGCCCTCGCGAGCGCGCGCGACTCGTCCGAGGTCGAGGGGACCTGGGCCACCGTCTCCGGCCGTGGGGTCGCGGCAGGCTGGTGCGCCCAGACCAGCCCCGGCAGACCGCGGGCCGGCCGGTCGCCGTCGCCGTGCCAGGCCGGGCCCGCGCCGGGGGCGCCCGGGTGCAGCGGGGCGAACCGCTCGCCGCGCATCCCGACGACGGCCCTCGCGTTCGCGATCGCGGCCTCGATCTTGCGCCGGTTCCGGATGATGCCGGGGTCTGACAGCAACGCCTCGACTTCCGCGTCCCCGAACGCCGCGACGGCGTCCGCGTCGAAGCCCGCGAACACCTCCCAGAACCGGGGCCGCTTGGCCAGGACGGTCCGCCAGCTCAGGCCCGACTGGAACGCCTCGAGCACGAGGCGCTCGAACAGGCCCCGCTCGTCCGTGACGGGCAGGCCCCACTCCGTGTCGTAGTACTCCCGCAGCAGCGGATCCCGTGCCGCCCACGGCGGGCGGGCCCGCCCGTCCTCACCCACGACGACGCCACTCGGCGGTGCCTGTCGCCCGTCGGCCGGTGGATCCTCGGCGGGGGTGGAGACGGGGG